>NZ_JBGMEH010000002.1:0-163098 GCF_046365495.1 Anaerococcus cruorum
ACTTTAAATCTTGACTGGAAATATTGTTGAGAGACCTAACCCAATTTGCAAGGCAAATTGATGGTAGGTCCTCGTTCAGAGTGTCCCAACGGTTAAGGCCTATGGTCTTAAGCTTGGCAGACACTTACGAACCAACCGTATGGATAATAAATCCATATAATGGTAAGTTTAACTGAGCGGCTATTTAATAGGTTCATAAATACCAACCTAAACTTTAAAATTGGCAGGTTGGCTTCAGAACGAAATCAGTCCTATAGCGTGCGAACAGCATGTTTTCTATTTCGCGACATTTGACTTACCAACGAAAACAAGTTTTCAGGTTAGGTCAAGAAAATATAATATGGTGATGATGGCATGAGGGATACACCTGTTCCCATACCGAACACAGAAGTTAAGCCTCATTACGCTGATGGTACTCGGAGGGTAACCTCCCGGTAGAGTAAGAAATCGCCAAATAAATTAAGAGCTGGTCAGATGACCAGTTCTTTTTATTTACATAATACACCTGACACGAAAACCCACTTATTTTAGAAGCTCTTCTGTGCTAGAGCACTTCGTTTTCGGTATAAACATCCAAAATCAACAGGTGTTTATGTATACTGAACACATAAGTTAAGCTTACTAACGCCGATGGTACTCGGAGGGTAATCCGTTAAAACTCGTTTGCTAACGCAAACTCTCACGTGCTCCGCACTCAGTTTTAGCCTTAAATATGCCAAATCAAGGCATATTTAAGCCCGGTAGAGTAGGAAGTTGCTAAATAATTAAGACTTAGTCTATGGACTAGGTCTTTTTTAGTATAAATGCATATACCTGACACTAAACCAATTTGCTTTCGCAAATTCTTACGCTTTCATAAGATATGCAGAATCAAAGGATTCATGGTATGATGTGCTTAAACTTCAAATTTTTGTGTTAGAAAAATAAAAATTTATAATCCGGATAAGCCTAGCTTGTCTGGATTATTTTTTTAAAAATGTGTACGATAATTAAAGTATAATTAACTTTTATTAATAATATAAAAACGTAGGAGATATAGTCTTTTGCAGTCAGAAAATATGGGGGGGGGACTTATATGGATTTAAATTTAACAAGGCAATTAGAAAATGATTTTGACAATAATATAGAAACTTTACTTGATGGTAAAAATCACTTTATTTATAATGAACCCAATACTGATTTTTTGTATTACAACCAGGATAAGCTTGCTATTAATTGTGTGGGTAATTCTTTATTGGTTCGTTCTTTTGACAAAAGATTATTGGATGAATTAGAGGAAACTTATTTTGATTTTCCTGCTCCTTGGTTTATGGAAATGGACAATATTTTTAAATTACAAAATATTTTGAAAAAGTATGATATGTTTTTAAAAAATATGGGTCCTATTATGGCTCCTAGGCTTAATTTTACAAAGTTTGAAAGTGATTATGAATTTAAAAGAATTGATAAAAAGGATTATGATAAATTTAAGGGTTTAGTTAAATTTGCCTTTTCATGTGATGACGGGGCATCTGATGATAAGCTTGTCTTATCCTATTATGATGATGAAAAACTGATTGCTATTGCTGGAGTAAGTCGAAATTCAAAATATTTGTGGGATATTGGCGTTGAGAAATTTGATTTTTCTCCTAAATACAAAGAAGTTACTCCAATTTTAATCAATAATCTAGCTGTACTGGCAAACAAAGAAAATACTGACATTACAGTTATATATACTAGTTAGTTTTCTCATGTTAATTCTATAAATCTTGCAACTAGAGCTGGTTATCAATTTGCTTTTGCTTTTATCCTTGGTGGATAATTTAAAAAAGAGTCCCTTTTTGAGCTGCACCCCAAAATCCGGAATACGGATGGAGGGGTTTTTTCATGCCAAAATATACAAAAAAATTTAAAATTAAGCTAGTATCAGAATACTTATCAGGAGAGTATGGTGGTCAAAAATTAATTGCCAAAAAATATAAGCTCCCTAATTCAACAATGAAAAATTGGGTTAACAAATACAAGTCAGGAGGTTTTGATAACTTAATTAAAAAGCAAAATATCAATAAATATACTAGTGAATTTAAGTTATCTGTAATACAATATAGGCAAATCAATAATACTTCATACAGAGAAACCGCAGAATACTTTAATATCAGCAATGGATCAGTAATATGTAACTGGGAAAGAGCATATCGAGAACGTGGTTTGTCTGGGTTAGAAAATAACATAGGAAGGCCTAAGAAAGAAATGTCTAAATCAGATAAGAAAGCTAAGAATGAAAAACCGATAGAAGAGTCTGAAAGAGAAGAATTAATCAGACTTAGAGAAGAAAACAAATATTTAAAGATGCAAATACTATTCGAAAAAAAGTTTCAAGCCTTGCTACTGGAAGAGGAAGCAGAAGCAAGGAAAAAACAAAGATAATCCTTAAGTTTCTTAAAGAATATCCTGAAAGTAAAGCAAGTGAATGGATAAAAGTAGCTAAACTTCCTAAATCCTCATACTATGAATGGAAGATTAAATTAGAAAATCCAATAGACAAAGATAAGAAAGTCAGAGAAGAAATCAAATCAGTTGTTAAAGAAACTAAAGGTAGATATGGATACAGAAGAGTATGTAAAGTCCTAAGGAACAAAGGTTTAAGAGTAAATCATAAAAGAGTATTAAGAATAATGAGACAAGAAGGACTCTTATGTACTAAATTTAAAACTAGATCAAGGAAATACTCATCATACAAGGGACAAGTAGGTAAAGTAGCTCCTAATATAGTAAACCGTAACTTTAAAGCTAAAAAACCTAATAAGTTATGGTTAACAGATGTAACAGAATTTGGAATCAAAGAAAATGAGAAAAGACTTTATCTATAACCGATACTAGATGTATACAATAGTGAGATAATTAGCTATACACTAAGTCATAAGCCAACGATTAAACTAACAAATACAATGTTAGAAGAAGCAACTAAAAGAATAGAAGAAAGTAATGAACTAGTAATACACTCAGACCAGGGGTTTCATTATCAACATAGTTCATGGTCTAACAAGCTTAAGAAACTAAACATAAAACAAAGTATGTCAAGAAAAGGGAACTGTTTAGACAATTCACCAATGGAGAACTTCTTTGGTATACTCAAACAAGAAATGTACTATGGTGTAGAGTTTAAGAATTATAAACAATTAAGAAAAGAAATAGAATCATATATCAAATGGTACAACGAAGACAGGATAAAGACAAAATTAAACGGAATGTCACCTATTGTTTACAGATTACATTCCGCTTAAAATATTATTAAGTTATTCCGTGTTTACGGGTTCAGCTCATTTTGGGACTCTTTTTTGTTTTAATTTTCTAATTCATGGTCACTTAGGGTTGTTTCTGCTGTAAGCTTGTTGCCTTCTAATTCTTTAACTTTTGGTTTAAGGCTTAGGGCACATTTTTTAAGTAGCTTAACCTCTTTATCTATTTCAACTTCCACAGTTTTTTCAATCTGATTTTGCTCAAGATTACTTACATTAATTATATATTCTTCTTGGACATATTTAATTACACCCAGAGTCTTATCCTTAAGATTTCATTTGTAAGCATCAGCCTCCTCGCTAACTTCTAGGTCATCTTTCATATCCATTATAGCTTGAACTAGGCGGTGAGTCTGGTTTTATGTCATAGGATTCAATTTCGACATCTGAAACACTTGTTTCTTCTTCTCCGGGTAGTCTTTCTAAAATCATGGCACGGCTATCATCATTTTCAACAAATTTTATTTCTTGTAGGTAACCATTGCTCAATTCTTTTTTTGTATCACCCTTTATAATTTTTTGATTTTCATCATAAACTGGCTCTGCAATAAAGCTTGCATTTTCTGTTCTATTTGGATAGGTATCTTCTATATTTGTCTGCATATGAACTTTTATTACTTTAATATTTTCGTTTTTGATTTCTTCGAATAAGTCGTCTTTATCTATGGATGCTTGATCTAACTGATTTTTATCATTTTCTTCATCTTGATTTTCTTCCGAAGTTTTTAAGTCTTTATTATCAACTTCTTCTTTTTCTTTATCTTTGGAAACTTGATTGGATTCTTTATTTTCAGTAATTTTTTCCTTTTTATCAGTTACTTCATTTTCGGCTTCTGAGACAGTCGATTCATTTTTTATGTCTGGCTTTGAAGATGTATCTTGATTGTTACATGCTCCTAAAAAGCTAAGGGATAATAAAAGTAGTAAGGCCAACTTTATTTTGTTTTTCATATTTTCCTCCTTTCATTTTTGATAGAAATATTAAAAGATAAAGTAATATGTTAATTATAATCTATATACTTTAATATATAAACTTATTATTTCTATACCCGGATTAATTTTTTTAAAGCAATGATTTTAATTTTCACTAAAATAGGCATAGAAAAAGGCGATGTATTTCTACATCACCTTTAAGAGCTTATTTTATGAAGCAAATGAAACTATTGTTACAACTCCATCTTTTACTTCGATTTTTAATGCTAAACCTGAATCTTTAACTTTTTGGTAATATTCAACGAATTCTTCTTTTGAGAAGTATTCTGGTTCTGCAAGTCCACCAACAGCTTGAAGGGTTACATCATCGCTAAGCTTGAAATTGTAAGATGCATTTTCAGCACTTTCAAAATCTTCTGGATTTACCAAATAATCGATAGTTCCATCAACAGTTAATGTGTCGCCTTCAATTTTTAGATTTGCAAGATATGGAGAATTGAATTCTTCGTCACGTTCTCCATTTTTTGAAGATGCTAGACTAGAGAAATAAAGTCCATCACGCTCTTCGTATTTGATGTCATTATTTTCTTGGCTTTGCTCTTCATTTGATGCTTGGGCTTCTTCTTCTTTTTTTACATCAATTGTTGAATCTTTTTCTTCCTCTTTATCTGCATTTTGTGAGTCTTTTTCTTCACTTTTGCCAACAGATTCATTTTCTTTTGCAGCTTTGTTATTTTCGCTATCTTCTGTTATTGATTCTTCAATTATATCTTTATTTTCTTCACTTGCTTCTGTGCTTACGGCTTTATTTTCAGCTGCACTTGATTCAGGAGTTCCTGAGTTTGTACATGCGGCAAGGCTAACGGCCATGAAAGCTGCAAGTAGTGTTTTGTTAAAAGTATTAATTTTCATTTTAATCCTCCTTAACTTATTTTACCCTTTTTTTAGGAAAAATAAATCTAAAATTGATAATTTTTAATTTTGTTCACCAGAAACCATCATCAATTCATATAAAATCCCTTCTCTTACTTCTATAAAAAGGGACTCTTGTTCATCCTTGTTTTCATTGTAATATTTTATAAAATCCTCTGGGCTATGCTCACTTATGTCTGTACGGCCAATTCTTGAGAAAAAGTTAGAATTGTCGTTGATTTTAAATACGCTTATTTGATTGTCAATAGGGATTGTTCCTTCTTCAGATCGCATAGGCTCAGCATAGTCCAAAGATCACTTTACAATTAAATAATCCCCTTGAATTTCCATGTCGTAAACATTTGCCCAAGATCCGTCTGCTTCTCTTTCGCCTTCTCTGCCAGGGATTAGACTTGTAGTATAAGATCCATCATCAGTTAGATTTACAGCTTCTGGGATATTTATTTCTGTATTTTCATTAGAACTTTCTTCATTATCAGTAATTTCTTCTGGATTTTGATCAGTGTTTTGAGTATCTTCTTCTGTACTTTCAGCTTGTTGCTGGGCTTGATTTTCTGGGGAATTTGTATCTGCGGGATTTTCATTATTTGCACAAGCGGTAAAACTTGTAAACATAAGTGCCGCTAGCATTGTACTTTTCATTTTCCTAAATTTCATAAAATCCTCCTTAAAATATCCTTCAAATTATTTATATAAAATCTATACTATGATTTGTAACACAGATTTACCACTATTGCCTTTCCATTAAGTACTTCCACGAAAAGGGCAATTTGTTTGCCCTTAGTTTCCTCAAAAATTTGCTGGAATTCTTCTTGGCTGTGATTTTCTTGGGTGTAAGTATCTTGGACTTGGAATGAAGTACTTTGGTCAATTGTAAATACATTTTTTTGCTCATCTAGACTTTTAATATCATCATCAGATCCACCACTTGCTATAAATTGCAAAGGACCATCTACAGTTAGAGTGTCATCTTGGATTTTAAGTTTGTAATCCTGATATTTCTCACTACCTTCTTTACCTGTATCAAAGCTTGCAATATAAGTACCATCTTCAGTAAGATTAACACCACTTATATTGCTTTTATCACTTTCATCTTGATTTTCTGTAACATTTCCACTTTGAGATTCTTCTATTTTTTGCTGATTTTTACTAGATACTTGCATAGAATTATCATTAGCACCTTGATTCGCGCAAGAAGCCAAGCTAGCAACGATAATTGAAGCAAAAACTACATTTCTAAATTTTTGTAAAAGCATACCCTTCTCCTTCAAATGATAAGCACTATCAACCTATTATTACAGAAGATATATCCGCTTTGCAAAGAAAGTTAACTAGTAATTTTTCAAGGTAAAGTTTTATGATGGTTAAAAAATGCAAAAGTAGTTAATTTCTATCATTTATTTTTCTATTTTATGTTTATTATTAACGCACAAATATTTTACAAGTATTTTACATTGATTTGAAACTAAATTTATAAATAATAATTAAAATGTACACATAATAATTGATAAAGGAGAAAAATGTGGTCAATATAAAAAAATTATCAAATCTTGCTCTAAGTATACTTATGTTAGCAAGTTTTAGTGCTTGTGGTAATAATCAAACCACCACAAATGATATCGCTTCTGATTCAACAACTCAAACTGTAGAAAATAATAATACAGATAATACAGATAATAAAGAATCAAGTGAAGTAGCTACTGAAGATAATAAAGAAACATCTGAAACTACTAAAGAAAATAACGGAGAGGTAACTACAATTGAGTACTGGCATGTAAACGCCGAAACTCAAGGTGGAACAACTGTTGAAGAACTAGTAAACAAATTCAATGAAGAACATGATGATATCCAAGTAGTAGCTAGATTTAACCCAGATATGTATAAAGGGCTAATGCAAAATTTACAAGCTGAGCAAGCAGCTGGTAAGACACCTGATATTGTCCAAGTTGGTTGGGCTTTTCTTGAATACTTCTCAAATAACTTTGAGTATGTGTCACCACAAGATGCAATCGATCAATACGCACCAGATGACAAAGACTTCTTAACAGAAAATTTCTTACCTAACGTTCTTGATCTAGCTGTAAACAACAATGGAGACCAAGTAGGCATTCCATACTCTCTATCAAACCCTGTATTATATATAAATAGAGATTTAATGCAAGAAGCTGGCCTAGGCGACAAAACTCCACAAACTTGGGAAGAAATTAGAGAATATGCAAAAATAGTGACTGAAAAAACTGGAAAATATGGTTTCTATGAGCAAGAACCAGCTGACTTCTGGGCTCAACAAGCAATGATTGAATCAAATGGTGGAAAAATGATTGAATTAGTTGATGGCCAACCAAAAGCAGTTTTTGCAACAGAAGAAGGCTTTGAAGCTATGCAACTTATGGCTGATATGCTAAATGAAGATAAATCAGCAGCTCATCTTGGATTTGATGAAGGACTTCAAGCCTTTACTAATGGAGAAATAGCTTTGTACTACACAACAATAGCGAAAAGAGCTGCAGTAGAAAAGGGTGCTCAATTTAAAGTAGAAACAACACTTTCACCAACATTTGGAGATAAAGAAAGAAAGTTACCTGCAGGAGGATCAATGCTTGCAATCACAGCAAAAGATCCAAAACAGATTGCAGCTGCATGGGAATTTGAAAAGTTCCTTTATAGCGTAGAATCAATGGCAGCTTGGACTGAAGGAACTGGATATGTTCCTCCAAGAAAAGGTGTTGATGAAGATCCAAATGGACTTAAAGATTTCTTAGCTGAAAATGAACTCATGAAACCAGCTATAGAACAAATGCCATATGTAGCACCATGGGCTTCATTCCCAGGTGATGCAGGACTACAAGCTGAACAAATGCTTCTTGACATGAGAGATAAAATATTCGGCGGTCAACAATCAGCAAAAGATGCTATGACCCAAGCTCAAGAGGAAATTAACCGCATAATGGAGTAAAAAATGAAAAAACTTAAACCATATATATTAATGCTTCCGGCATTACTTGCTTTTGCAGTATTTGTCTTCGCACCATTTCTATATACCTTGTATTTAAGTTTTTTCGATTGGAATATGATTAAACCTACAAAGCAATTTGTAGGTTTATCTAATTATACACTTGTATTAAGTGATCCAATTTTACGAAAAATTTTTATAAATACATTTATTTATATAATTATTATGCTTTTGATGAATTTTGTCATTCCCTATATATTAGCCTTTATATCCCGTTTTATGATTAGTAAATTGCAAAATTTCTATAAAAAAGCATTCTTTCTGCCTTCTATATTGTCACTAGTTATAGGTTCAATACTTTTTGTCTGGATTCTAAACCCAGTAGCAGGACCTGTGGCAATCATTCTTAAAAAGATAGGACTTGCTATGCCAAATTGGTCAAAAACTGATGGTTGGGTAATAGCAGGGCTATCATTAATAGCTTCGTGGAAGAGTTTTGGATATAACTATATTGTTCTTTTGGGAGGAATATTGGGAGTAGACACTTCAGTAATAGAGGCTGCAAAACTAGAAGGAATTAGTAATTTTAAATTATTTACTGACATTGTAATACCAATGTCATCAGCAACAGGTATTTATGTCCTAATTACATCAATTGTTCAAGGACTACAATATATATTTACGCCGATAAAAGTGGTTACTCAAGGGGGGCCAAACTATGCTTCATCAAATTTGATTTACCAATCATATCATGAGGCTTTTGTGTATTATAGAACAGGAGTAAGTTCGGCTTTATCTATGATAACTATGCTTATTTTTGCTGTTTTATTATTCTTGGAATATAAATATATAGAAAAAGGAGTATATTATGAAAACTAAAAATGAATGGTTAACTCATCTAATTTTATTAATTTTCGTAATACTCATGATATTCCCAATAGTTTTTGCAATTTCAAATTCTTTTAAAACTATGCAAGAAAGTGCAAATAACATTATGGGCATTATCCCAGAAAATCCTACATTAGATTCATTTAAATATGTAGCTGAAAGACTTCCAATAAAAAAAATAATAGGCAATTCATTTTTTATTTCAACAACAGTTACTATTTTTAAACTTGTAACTAGCGTACTAGCAGCATATGGTCTAGTTTATTTTGACTTTAAAGGTAAAAATATTATCTATTTTCTAATGCTTATGACAATGTTTATACCATTTACAGTAACAATGGTTCCAAATTATCTAATGATCTCAAAACTTGGATTAGCTGATAAATTAATAGGGGTAGCTTTACCTCAGTTTGCTGATGTAGCAGGTATATTTCTAATAAGACAGGCTATGAGAACCATCCCAAAATCATTAATAGAAGCTGCAAAAATGGATAATATATCCGATTTTCATATTATGAAAGATATAGTTTTTCCTATTGTATCTCCAGCGGTAGTATCATCTGGCATAATGTTTTATATAAATTCGTGGAATGAATTTGTATGGCCAACCTTGATTTTAAAATCACGTGATAATTTTACTCTGCCACTTGCTTTACAAATGTTTATGTCTGCAGAAGGAGGAACTGATTTTCCTATTGCAATGGCAGTGTCAGTTATTACTATGAGTTTACCAATTGTTCTATATCTAATTTTCCAAAGATATATTATAGGAACCTATGCAAGTTCAGGAGTAAAATAGATGAAAGAAATTATATTTGATAATGTAGAAAAAAGATATGGGGACAATGTAGTAATACCCCATCTAAATCTAAAAGTAGAACCAGGTGAAAGAGTAATATTACTTGGTCCATCAGGCTGTGGAAAATCAACTACTCTAAGAATGATTGCAGGTCTTGAAGAAATTTCAGGCGGGAAATTAATCATGAATGATAGAGTAGTTAATGATGTAGCTCCTGGTGATCGCGACGTTTCCATGGTTTTTCAAAATTATGCCCTTTATCCTCATATGACTGTAAAAGAAAATATAACTTATGGTCTAAAAGCTAATAAAGTTGATAAAAGTGAAATTGAACGTAGGTTAAAAAATGTTTTGGATATGCTAGCTCTAGAAGAATATAGCGATAGAAAACCAAATCAATTATCCGGTGGGCAAAGACAAAGGGTGGCTCTAGCACGTGCAGTTGCTAAAAACTCATCCTATCTTTTATTGGATGAACCACTTTCAAACTTAGATGCTCAACTTAGGCTTCAAGCACGTCGTGAATTAGTCAGACTTCATGATAACTTTAATATGACCTTTGTGTATGTAACCCACGATCAAGTTGAAGCGATGACAGTTGCTCAAAAAATTGTTTTAATGAATGCTGGTAAAATTCAGATGGTTGGTAGTCCAGACGAAATTTATAACAATCCGTCTAATGTATTTACTGCTAAATTTATTGGTTCGCCTCCAATGAATGTATTCCTAGTATCTTTCGATGGGGGAGATTTAATTTTTGATCAAGAACGTAGAATTAAAGTAAAAGAAGAATTGTTACCATCAATTGATACAACTCCTAATAAAAAATATTACCTAGGAATTAGACCAGAAAACATAAAATTAGTAGAATCTGACACAGAGAACAGTTTAAGAGTTAAGGTAAAATATCTTGAAAACCTAGGTTCCATAACTGCTTATTATTTTGACTTGGCTGATGCAACTGCATGTCTTACATCAGAGAATCACTCAATAAGAGCGGGAGATGAAATAAATATAGCTTTTCCAGAAAAATCTATTAATCTATTTGACTATGATAGTCAGGAAAACATTACAAGGAGATAAGATGATTTATATAAGCACAAATATGTACAAACCAGAAAGTGTCATGAATGTAACAAAAATCCTAGATCATTTTGATAAAGATCAAGTAGGAATTGAATTATTTATTTTCAATAATTCAGAAGATTTCGTTAGCGAAGTTAATGGTAATATAGAAAAGTTAAAAGAATATTCTATCACTTTTCATGGACCATATTTAGAAACAGACCACAGTGCTCCTAAAGGAAGCGACTTGTATAATAGAACTATTGAACTTTATAAGCAATCATTAGAATTTGACAAATTACTTAATCCCAAATATATAGTTTTCCATACCAACAATAAAACTATAGAGGACAAAGAAGAAATGATAAAAAATGCCTTTGAAAACTTGGATGAAATTAAGGGCTGGTCTCAAACACCATTAGTAATAGAAAATGCAGGAGTAAGAAAAAATTCGCTATTTGATGAAGAAGAATTTATACAAACTCTAAGAATTAGGGAAGAAAATGCACTAATAGATATTGGTCATGTAAAAGCCAATGGTTGGAATTTAGAAAATATAATTGAAAAACTTTCAGAAAAAATTGTTTCCTACCATATCCATACAAATGACGGACTTCATGATCAACATTTAAGTGTATCGGAAGATTACGATGAATTAAAAGATTTTGTAAATTTATACAAAAAATATACACCAGATGCAGATATAGTTCTTGAGTACAATGCAACTTATGAAGGCAAAGAAGATATAGTTGTGGAAGATATTAAGCAACTGCTTGAATACTTAAAATGATCACCATAAAGAAAAATCTCTTTAAGAAACGAGCTTATATGAGCTCGTTTTTTAATTTACTTATTAAAAGATCCTTATAGACAATAAGTGACCTAAATGGTATAATAAGTTTTACCACACGAGAGATTCCATTAGTGAAAATATTTTGAGGAATTACTATGGATATTAGAGAAAAATTAGAGATTCTTGCGGATGCAGCCAAGTATGATGTATCTTGCTCATCTAGCGGATCTAATAGAAAAAATAAAAATAAAGGCCTAGGTAATGGGTCAATGGGTGGGATATGCCATTCTTATTCTGAAGATGGTAGGTGTATTTCGCTTTTAAAAATCCTTATGACCAATAACTGCATATACAATTGTGAATATTGCATAAATCGTAGGGAAAATGATACAAAAAGAGCTAGCTTTACCCCAGAAGAAATAGCAGATCTTACCATGAATTTTTACCGTAGAAACTATATAGAAGGTTTATTTTTATCTTCTGGAATTATAAAAAATCCTGATTATACTATGGAAAGATTGGTTAAAGTTGCAGAACTTTTAAGGTACAAATACAACTTTAATGGATATATTCATATGAAGGCCATCCCAGGAGCTAGCCAGGATTTGGTAAAAAGAATGGGGCTTTTGGTTGACCGTATGTCTATAAATATAGAACTACCTACTCAAAAAGCCCTATCACTTTTAGCACCTGAGAAAAAAATTGCTGACATAACAGGACCCATGAATAAGGTTAAAAACGAAATGATGGTTTATGGGGAAGATAGGAAAAAATTTAACCATACACCAAAATTTTTGCCAGCAGGTCAAACCACCCAAATGATAATTGGCGCAGGTCGTGAATCTGACCTAGATATAATAAAAACCAGTGAAAAACTATACCAAAATTATGCCTTAAAACGTGTGTATTATTCAGGTTTTGTTCCAGTAGTAAAATCAAAATTAACTGAAGGAATTGATAAAACTCCACTTTTAAGAGAACATAGGCTCTATCAAGCAGATTTTTTAATGAGGGGGTACAAATTTAAAGCAGCTGATTTGCTAACTACAAAAGATGCAAATTTTGATTTGGCAATAGATCCAAAGAGTAACTGGGCTATTAATAATATCGAAAGATTTCCCCTAGAAATAAATACCGCATCTTTCTATGATTTGATGAAAGTGCCTGGCTTTGGCAGAACTTATGCAAATCGCATAATAGAAGCCCGCCAATTTAGAAAACTTACCTACGATAGTTTGAGAGCCTTAAAAATTTCCACCAAAAGAGCCCAACACTTTATAACTGTAAATGGAGTCTATAGGGGACTAAGATTTAAGAATAAAAATGAATTAAAAACTCTAATGAGCGCTCCAGATAATAGCAATTACCAGCAATTATCTATGTTTGATGGGGTTTAAAATGATTTATTATTATGACGGGAGCTTTGATGGGCTTTTTACAGTTATATTTGAAAAGTACCAAGAAATTGGCAAGTGTGAGATAAAAACTAAAACTGACCAGGTGAACTTTTTGGAAAGCGAAACTATAAAAACTGACCTTGTAAAGGCTCAGAGAGTAATTATAGGAATTAAGGAAAATATAGGGGATGAATTTTTTGAAAATGCCTTTAAAGTTTTTAAATCAAACCACCCCAAAAAGGAAGAAGTCCTTGCTATTACTATAAAAAGTTGTCTAATCTATGGAAATGTATATCTATCTTCTCCTAAAAAAGCAGCGGTAACCTTTAGGTCAATAGTGAAAAACTTTAACCACGAAACCCATGCTTATAAAGGCTTTACTAGATTTAGAGAAATCCAAGATAGCTACTTGTTTGCAGAAATAGCCCCAGAAAATGATGTTTTACTTCATATCACCCAGCATTTTTTAAAAAGAATGCCTGCTGAGAAATTTATAATTTATGACAAAAATCGCAATAAAGCAAGTCTTTGTGAGTTTGGAAAATATGAGGAAGTTGAAATCTTGGAAATGAATGCAGAAGATAGCGATAAAGAAGCAATTTTTAAGGACGCCTGGCGAGGCTTTTATGAAGCGATTGGCATAGATGAGCGAAAGAATGAAAAATTAATGCAAGCAAATATGCCAAAAAAATATTGGAAATATCTGCCTGAAAAGAATTAAAGTCCTAGGATAATTCGTGGTATAGGATTAATTTAAGTTATATTTTGCCAAAGTCTTCAAAAAGGACTAGGTTAACCATAACCTAGTCCTTTTGAGTTTAAATATTTCATTTTACTTTTTATTTTACCAGCCTATTTTTTTATCATCATCTAGCTTTAGATTTCCTTTTTCAAGCTCAGAAAGTCCATTTTCTATGGTATCTAGCGCCTTGTCTATTTGATCTCTTGTTATTACTAGTGGTGGTTGGAATCTTAATACATTTCCCTTTACTGTTATCATTAAGACACCATTATTTTTTAAGTAGGTTATTAGCTTTGAAGCACTCTCTGTGTCGGGCTCCTTAGTTTTTCTATCCTTTACAAGTTCAACCCCACCATTTAATCCGTATATTCTTACATCACCTATTACTGGGTATTTTTCTTGCATTTTTTCAAAGCGTTCTCTGACATATTCCCCATCTTTTCTAGACTTTTCTACAAGTTTTTCTTCTTCTATCACGTCAAAGCTTGCAAGAGCAGCTGCACAGCAAACTGGATTTCCTGCTGTTGTAAATACATGGGCTGGTGCCTCTAGGCTATCCATTATTTCTTTTCTACCAACTATGGCAGAAAGTGGCATACCGGATGCTAGGGATTTTGCAGTTGTTAGTATATCTGGATCTATACCAAAATGCTCTATGGACCACATTTTCCCAGACCTAGCAAGGCCTTGGTTTATTTCATCTACTGCAAATACTATATTATTTTCTCTTGTAAATTGATATAGCTTATCCATATAAGCTTGAGGAGCCTTTAAAAATCCACCATCACCTTGGATTGGCTCTATTATTATTCCAGCTATTTCATCAACAGGTAAATAAGTATTTAAAGCATCTTCAAAATATGACCAATATCTATTTACTAGGTCTTCTTCACTCTCATTTTCCCTTCTGTCATAGCTATTTGGAAAAGGGATATATTCTACCCCTGCTACTAGGGGAGTCATCTTTCTTCTCATATTTAAACTTACTGCTGATAGGGTCATAGAGCCATATGTAGATCCGTGATAGGCACCTGTGAATGAAACTATGGTTTGTCTGCCAGTATATGCCCTTGAAAATTTCATCATAGCATCATTGGAATCTGACCCGGAGTTACCAAATATAACTCTTTTCTCAAAATCTCCTGGAGTTGATTCGATTAATTTTCTAGCCAACTCTTCAACCTTTGGATTGTAGAAGTAGGCAGGTGTGTAATGGAGTAAGTTTTCCATTTGTTTTCTCATGGCCTCTAAAACTTTTGGATGTGAATGGCCCACATTCATTGCAGAGGCAGTTGCTAAAAGGTCTATATATTCATTACCATCAAGGTCTTTTAATATAGCTCCCTTTGCAGAGGCTAAACATATGTCAAAATAGCGAATTTGACCTGCACTAGCATATACCTTATCAGCTTTTTTTACCATTTCCTTAGATTTCTCATTATTTCTTAATTCTTGCATGCTATTATCTCCTTTATATTTTATAAATTTCCTTCTTTTCTTTCTTTAAACTCTTTTACTATAAATAAAACTATCATTGCTATACCAAAATATCCTGTAAATGGATATACCAAACCAACTAGCCTACCAAAAGGAAGCTGGCCGCCTACTAAAGCTAGGAAGGCTACAAGGACTATTAATATATTTTTTGTGGATTTTTTTGTATCCTCTTTTGTAAGGGCGTTTGTAACGGTTAAAAGCATAGGGACAGATGTTGAAAATATGCCTGCTAATAAGATAATTACAAATATAAAACTAACCCAAGGACCCATTTTTTGCGCCAATGTTATAACTGGCACCTCTGCACCAACTAATTCATCAACATGGCCAAGCATAGCTAAATTTAGGGCAAAGGCTGCTGCCATAAGTCCAACTCCTCCAGCTATTCCGCCTATCCAAGCTTCTTTGTTACTGGTAACTTCTTTTGAACCAAGTTCGACCATAAAAGGGACTCCTGCTACTATATTGTAGGCTACAAATAATATTGACGCTAAAACCCAATAAGACCTAGAGTTACCAGCTCCATAAGGCAAGTTATTCATATTTTTTAAAGCTTGGTCGGCAGATGAAAAATTGCCGGGATTTGTTGCTAAAGTATAAAATGCTATTGATAAGGTAAATATTATAAGAAAAGGTCCTATCAAAGAGATTACATCTACAACTCTGGTCAAACCAAGTAGGGCAATGATTGTTATTAAAATAGTCATTGCTACTGTTCCTATTTTAGGATCTAGGCCAAAATATTGATTTAATGTAGCACCTGTCCCTGATATCATTACTATTGTAATTAGAAATGCAAAAAAGGGTGTGTAGTAGGTCATAAATTGACCAAAATATTTACCCAAATAATGAGAATATGGGCTAGAATTTTCCTTATTTCTTGTTCTGTATCCAAAAGACATTAAGATTCCAGATACACAAGAGCAGACAAACATGGCAACCAATGATCCGATTATCCCCCTATATCCATAAACTGTTAAAAACTGAAAAACTTCCTGGCCGGATGCAAAACCAGATCCTATCAAAAAAGCGATGACTGCACCTGCAACCCTCATAACATTTCTAAAACTTACTTTTTCATTACTATTTGATGATTCAAATACCTTTTTACTATCCATATTCTTTCCTCCTAAATTGTCATAAAAATAGCTCTCAACCTAGATAGAATGAGAGCTTCAAAAAGGTCCCATTCTTATTTTTAAAATCGTTAATAGGACCAATTTTGTTAATTATTTTAATGAAAATAACCAGTAAAATTAGCCTTTTATATGATGATATTAATAATGAGAACTAGGTTGTGATTAAAAACAAACATTTTTATTACCTCTTTGATATTTTTATTTAAAAGAAATTATAACTCTTTACAATAATAAAGTCAAATAATATTTCAAAAAAATAAATAATTATTTATAAAGCTTTAGTTTTATTGACTCCTTTACCTAAATTTAACCTATATTTATGCTATAATCAAAATAAAATAAAATGGAGGTAAATATGCGTGTTTTAGTTGTAGAAGACGATTTAGATTTATTAAATTTATTAGAAGAAGGTCTAAGCATGTATGGTTATGCTGTTGATAAAGCCAGTGATGGTGAGGAAGCTATCGATATGGCTTATATAGAAAATTATGATATTGTAATCCTTGATATAAATTTACCAAAAAAGGATGGATTTGAAGTATTAGATGAGATTAGAAAATTTAACCAAGAAGTAAATATTATTATGCTTACCGCTCGTTCTGATATAGATGATAGGGTAAAGGGTCTTGATTTTGGTGCTAATGATTATATGGTAAAACCATTTGATTTAAAAGAGCTTGATGCCCGTATGCGTGCCCTTTTACGTCGCAAATCTATAACAGAATCAACCATTCTTGAATCAGGAAATATGAAATTTGATACTATGACCCGTGAAGCTTTTGTGGGAGATGAAAAAATAAATCTGACTCAAAAAGAAACTGGGATTTTGGAATATTTATTCTTAAATAAAGAGCGTTTTGTATCTAGTGAAGAGCTTATCGACCACGTCTGGGACTCCAATGCTGATAGTTTTTCAAACTCAGTGCGTGTTCATATGTCATCATTAAGGAAGAAAATTAAAGAGATTAGCGGTGAGAATAAAATTCAAAATGTAATTGGTAAGGGCTATAGGATTTATGAAAGCTGATAAATTTTATAAGTCCATAGTTTTTAAGCTGATAAGTGCTGTTGTAATTATTTTTATAGCCATGATTAGCATAACAAACTACATGATCAACCAAAAGCAAATTCAGATGACTGAGGAGATGCTAAAGCAGATTGAAAAATATATGCCATCTTATAGTAATTCGGTAGTAGTAACGGTAAATAATGCTTATTTGCAATCAACAACAGATTTTAGGATATATACATTTGTTGTAACAGGAATTGTAATTATAATAGGATCTTTAATTTTTGCTCTAATAATTTCAAAAATCTTAGAACCCCTTAAAACTTTACAAAAAAACATTGCCAAAATCGATATAAATAAACCAGAAACTTTTTCTGAAAAACTTTTAATAGAGGATGGGTCTAGTGAAATAGTTGACCTATCAAAAAGTTTTAACCAACTTATGGCAAGGATTTATAGAGATTATAAAAAACAAAAAGATTTTTCAACAAATGTAGCCCACGAGCTGCGAACACCAGTGGCTGTTATGAAAGCTCAAGTAGACGTTTATAAGAGAAAGAACATCAGCCAAGAAGAGGCTGCCTTTGTAGAAAAAATTGATCAAAATATAGATAAGCTTAAAAGTTTAATAGAATCGGTATTGTTGTTTTCAAAAAATCAAGAACCAAGTATAAGTAAGGTTTGCGTTGGAACTTTAATAGAAGAGATTTTATTTGATTTAGAAGATAAGATTGCTAATAAAGACATAGCGGTAAATTTCATAAAAGATGAAGATTTATGTATCAATACTGACGATGCTCTTTTACAAAGACTTTTATTTAATATTATAGAAAATTCTGTCAAATATAATAGGCAGGGAGGGTCTATAGACATCCTAACCAAAGAAAATAGCAATCAAACTATAATAGAAGTATCAGATACAGGCATTGGAATGACTGATGAGCAAAAGGAGAGAGTCTTTGATCTTTTTTACCAAGCAGATGGTTCTAGGTCAGCAGAAGGATTTGGTATAGGTCTTGCCCTTTCTAAAGAAATTGTCGATGCTTTGGGTGCTAAAATTAGCGTTGTAGACGATAAACCCCAAGGTTCAAAATTTATTATTTCATTTTTAACAGAAAATTAATGTTTTATTTGCTATCATTATTTACGAGGTAAAGATATGATAGAAAAGGACAAAAAAATAATTAGTAGAATGTTGCTAGTTCTTTCTATAAGCTTTGTGGTATATGGAGCTTATAGAGGCGAAGTTAATAGTGTATTTACCAAGGCAATCAACCTGTGTTTGGAGTGTATCGGTATTGGATAAGATAAAAAATATTAAAAGATCCACCATCCAAGCCCTTACCGCCTTGGCCTACAATTTTCATATACCAAACTTTTTTAAGGGCAAAATTTATAGTGGTTCTACAAAAAAATTGTGCTTGCCAGGACTTAATTGCTACTCCTGCCCGGGAGCAGCAGGATCATGTCCAATAGGGTCCATGCAGGCAGTTATGGGGTCAAAAAAGTACAAGTTTTCATATTATGTTTTTGGTATGATGGCATTTTTTGGAGTAATGGTTGCAAGGCTTATCTGTGGGTTCTTCTGTCCCATGGGTTGGTTTCAGGATTTACTTCATAAAATTCCTAGCAAAAAATTCTCCACAAAAAAATTAAAACCCCTAAGATATATAAAATATATAATATTGTTCTCACTAATCATAGCCCTGGCCTTTATAGCGGGTGATAGATATGAAGTGATTCCTCCATATTTTTGCAAATATATCTGTCCCCAAGGAATAATCGAAGGAGCCATACCTCTTGCGATTAAAAATCCATCATTAAGGTTAGCTTTAGGAAGTCTGTTTAACCTAAAGCTTGGGATACTTATTGTGACAATAATATTATCAATTATATTTTATAGGCCATTTTGTAAGTGGATTTGCCCCCTAGGTGCTTTTTACTCATTCTTTAATAAATATTCATTTTACCAAATGGATGTAGACAAGAGTAAATGCATCGACTGTGGTAAATGTGAAAAAGTCTGCAAAATGGATGTAGATATTAGAAAAAATTCTAGCCACTTAGAGTGCATAAGGTGTCATGAATGTACAAAAGCTTGTCCGACCAAAGCCATATCTTCCTCTTTTATACAAAGGAGCGAAAATGAAAAAAGCAAATAATATTTATACTATTATAATGCTAGGCCTAGCCCTAGTAGCTTGTCAAAATAATGATAAGCCAGAAGATAATCAACCAACAAAAAACGATACTCAAGCTGAAATGCCTGCTGAGGATAAAAGTGATACTAAAAATGAAGGAAAATCAGATGATAATGAAGAAAAAGACAATAAAGAAATGTCTAAAGAAGCTGAAAAAGAAGAAAATAAAGAAGAGAGCGATTCAGCAAACACTAATGATAAAAAAACCCTTCCAAACTTTACAGCCAAAGACCAAGATGGCAATCCATATTCTAACAAAGATATAGAAAAAAATGATGCTACAGTAATCAACCTTTGGTTTACAGGCTGTTCAGCATGCATAGAAGAAATGGATGAAGTAAATAACCTTGCAGATGAGCTTAAAAAAGAAGATGGCGTAGACTTTGTATCTATGTGTACAGATGTAAACTACGATGACTCTACCAAAGAAGCCTATCAAAGAATTATAAAAGATAAAAAACCAACCTATAAGGCACTAGCAGTAGATTATGAAGGTGAAATGAAAGATTACCTAGAAAATATTTTCGTATATCCAACAACAATAGTAGTAGATAAAAACGGAAATATAATAGGCGATCCAATTGAAGGAACTCTAGTAGCTAAAGACCAACAAGGAAAGTTAAAAGAAAATATAAAAATGGCTATCGAGTCATCAAAAGCATCCTAAGGGGTGCTTTTTTATTCTTATAACAATTTTCATAACAGTTGATAATAATTATCGTTATCGGGTATAATAAATTATGGATAGTAAGTAGCTATATAATAAATTTTAAAATAATCCCATTAGGAGGCAATATAAATGTTAGAATTAATGGATTTACCATATGAATATGATGCACTAGAACCAGTTATCTCAAAAGAGACAATGACCTTCCACCACGATAAGCACCACCAAGCTTACGTAAATACAGCAAATGAGCTTTTAGAAGGAACAGGCTATGAAGAAAAGAAATGCCCAAAATGCTTATTAAAAGCCATTGATGAAATTACAGATGATGCTGATAAAAAACAAAAACTAATCAACAACCTAGGTGGAGTTTTAAACCACAACCTATTTTGGAATACAATGAAACCAGGTGGATCTAGTGAACCAGTTGGAGAATTAAAAGAAGCAATTGATAAAAAATTCGGCTCCTTTGAAAACTTTAAAAAAGAATTTGAAGCAGCAGGAAAGGGCCAATTTGGCTCAGGTTGGGCATGGCTTGTAATTAATGATGGAGAACTAGAAGTAATTTCTACAAAAAATCAAGACAACCCTATCCTAGAAGGTAAACAAGCTATCCTAGGCAATGATGTTTGGGAACACGCCTACTACCTAGACTACCAAAACGCTAGACCAAAATACCTAGAAGAATGGTGGAAAGTAGTAAACTGGGATGTTATTGAAGAAAGATACCAAAAAGGCGGTACTTGCAAATAATACCTTATAGTTAGAATTCCAAAACTACTGGTTATCCAGTAGTTTTTTTACATTACTTTGGTGTAAATTTATCATAGTATTACACTAATGTTAAAAGATGAAAAAATATTTGGAAAATACTTAAATCTATGATAAGATAAATAAAAACTTTGAAAACGTATTTTCTTTTGCACGTAGAAGTGATATTATATATTCTAATATAATTGAATTATATTAGATATATTTATTAGGAGAAATTTATGGGGCGTATTAAAAGTATTGGTCTTATACCAAAATTACTTATTGCAATTGCCTTAGGGGTTCTTGCAGGAGCAAATTTACCTATTGGTATTATTAGAGTAGCAGTTACGTTTTCAAAGATTTTTGGTTCATTTTTATCCTTTATTATTCCATTGATGATTTTAGCCTTTGTTACAAAGGGTATTTCTGATCTGGGTGAGGGAGCTGGAAAGCTTTTAGGTATTACAGTTTTGATTTCCTACCTATCAACACTTATAGCAGGTAGCCTATCATACATAATGGCAAGTAACGTTTTTCCAAAATTTATCAGTAGTGAACAAATAGATGCAATAGTATCTTCAAATGCAGATAAGCTAGAACCATATTTTACAGTGCCACTTACACCGTTTTTTGATGTAACAAGTGCACTAATATTTGCATTTATGATGGGAATTTCTATTTCTTGGCTAAAAAGAAATAATAGTGGAGATGTTTTATATAAGGCAGTATCTGAATTTAACGCAATTATTGTAAAGGTTTTAGAGGTAGCAATTATACCAATCTTACCATTTTTTATCTTTGGTAACTTTGCAGAAATGAGCTATCTAGGATCAGTAAGGGCTATTTTAGGGATATTCTGGAAGATATTTATATGTCTTATCCTCCTACATTTAGTATATGTTACTTTTATGTTTGTTATTTCAGGAGCTTACACAGGCAAGAATCCATCTGCTATGCTAAAAAATGAAGTAAAAGGATATATGACAGCTGTAGGTACCCAATCATCAGCAGCAACAATTCCAGTAAACTTACAATGTGCAGCAAATAATGGGGTCAGTAGAGAAATAGCAGACTTTGTTGTACCGCTTGGGGCAACAGTTCATCTGCCAGGATCTATGATAACCTTAACAGGATGTATATTTACCATCCTTTATATGTATAATTTGCCACACTCATTTGATATTATTATTAAATTGATTGTAACTTTAGGTATTGCAATGGTAGCAGCTCCTGGAGCGCCAGGCGGAGCAGTAATGAGTGCCTTACCATTTTTACCAATGGTAGGTATAGCACCAGAATCAGCTATGGCAGGATTATTAATATCTCTTTACCTGACCCAAGACTCATTTGGAACAGCAGCAAATATTTCTGGAGATGTAGCTATAGCAAATGCCGTTGATAAAATTTATAATAAAAAAATATTAAAAAACAAAAACTGGAAACCAATCCCAGTTATAAAAAATCCAAAATAATAAAAGATAACCTTTGTAAAAACTAAATCAAGCTAGCATAATATAATTGTGCTAGCTTATATTATTAAAAAAGATAAGGAGTAATTATGGCAGTAAATGCTTCAATATTTGATATTATAGGGCCAGTTATGGTAGGCCCAAGCTCTTCGCACACAGCAGGAGCGGCAAAAATTGCAAATGTAGCAAGAAAAATGGTAGATCCAGGCTTTAATGAAGTAGAATTTTATTTGCATGGATCATTTGCAAAAACTTATAAAGGACATGGTACAAACAGAGCCTTAGTTGGTGGAGTTTTAGGCTATGGTCCAGAAGATGATAGGATAATAAATGCCTTTGAATATGCTGATGAAGCAGGAATTGGTTATAAATTTATAGAAACAGATTTAGGAGAAGTTCACCCAAATACTGTTAGAATGGTATTTAAATACCCTGATGGTAGAACTCCAATAGATATCCAAGGATCCTCAATAGGAGGCGGAGCTATCGTAATAAATAAAATCTATGGTAACCCTATAGAATACTATGCTCAAAGACCAACCCTATTTATGGCCTATGGAGAGCAAAAAGGAATAATAGCCTTTGTTTCAAATATTCTTTATAGCAATGGTTATAATATCCACGAGATGAAAACAATAAAAGATGGCGATGATGTAATGCTAGTTTGTGAGCTAGATGAGCCACTAAATGAAGAAGCCCTTGAAACAATTAAAAACGGTAAAGACTTTACCTTTATTAAATATATAGATTAGGATAAAAATATGCTAACTAAATTTGAATTATTAAAAGAAAGATGCAAAAAAGAAAACGCTAGCCTATGGGAATTATCTGTTAAAGATGAGATGGAAAACACAGGCAGAAGCGAAGAAGAAATCTTTGAAAGACTACAAAGAACCCTAGATGTAATGAAAAAGTCATCCCATGCAGCCCTTGAAGTACCAGTAGTTTCAGTAACAGGTATGACAGGTGGTAATGCAAAAGTGATGAATGATTATTTTTTAAGTGGAGATACAGTTTTAGGAGATACCGCAGCAAAAGCTATGGCTATGGCTCTTTCTACAAGTGAAGTAAACGCAGCCATGGGACAAATTGTTGCAGCTCCAACAGCAGGATCATCAGGAATACTACCAGCAACGCTAATGACTATGTACCACAAATATGGTTTTGATGATAGAAAACTAATGGAAGCTATGCTAGTAGCAACTCAAATGGGTCAAGTAATCTTTGATAACGCAACATTTGCAGGAGCAGAAGGTGGCTGCCAAGCAGAAACAGGATCAGCTTCAGCAATGGCTGCAGCAGCAGTTTGTTACCTAAGAGGATATGATATAGAAATACAAGAAAATGCAGCAATATGTGCCTTATTAAACGTAATGGGACTTATCTGTGACCCAATAGGTGGTATGGTAGAATTCCCATGTAATATTAGAAATGCAAACGGAGTTATGAATGCCCTAGCAAGTGCAGATATGGCAATGGCAGGAGTAAAAGTATTTGTAACCTTTGATGAAGCAGTAGATGCAATGAAGAGAGTAGGAGATAGCCTACCAGCAGGCCTTCGTGAAACAGGAGAAGGCGGTATAGCAGTATGTCCATCAGCACTTAGACTTCGTGAAAAATATATTGATGGAACAAATTAGATAAAGATTAAATAAAAAAATGATTTTAATATCCCTAATGCCGCTGGTGTTGGGGATTTTTTAGTAAATAAACATTATTTAAAAAAGAAGAATTAACACAACAGAAAATACCACAATGTTAGCTGAGAAATCTACCTTAGAGTAAGGCATCAAAAAAACGTAGAAAAAATCTAAATAAAATTATAAAAAATAAAAGCTCAAAGTGTCATAAATCTAAGGAAGATTTCTCCACTCCAAAGCCTAGCGGCTTTTCCAGTCGAAATGACAAGAGGAGAAGCTTTGTTATTTAAAATAATAATCTTATAAACTTTTTAATTAATATTAAGTATTTAAAAAATTAAAATAAAATACAATGAACCTCACCCTATTGTCATCTCGACTGTAGCGAAGCGAAATGGAGAGATCTACCCTAGAGTCAGGTATCATAAAACGTAGAAAAAATTTTAAATAAAATTTATAAAACCCCAATAGGCAATAAATCGTAAAAAGATTTCTCCACTCCAAAGCCTAGCAGCTTTTCCAGTCGAAATGACAAGAGGAGAAGCTTTGTTATTTAAAATAATAATCTTATAAGCATTTTAATCAATATTAAGTCTTTAAGAAAATAAAACAAAATACAATGAACCTCACCCTATTGTCATCTCGACTGTAGCGAAGCGAAATGGAGAGATCTACCCTAGAGTTAGGTATCATAAAACGTAAAAAAAATTAAAATCCAAAAGTGTCATAAATCTAAGGAAGATTTCTCCACTCCAAAGCCTAGCAGCTTTTCCAGTCGAATTGACAAGAGGAGAAGCTTTGTTATTTAAAATAATAATCTTATAAGCATTTTAATCAATATTAAGTCTTTAAGAAAATAAAACAAAATACAACGAAAATCGCCCCATTGTCATCTCGACTGTAGCGAAGCGAAATGGAGAGATCTACCTAAGAGTCAGACATTCTTAAACGTAGAAAAAAACTATAAAAAAATACAATATAAAAAAGGACCATAGGAATTTTATAAATTCTAAGCCCTCTAAATCTAAATTTTATTTCAATTTTTTTGATTATATAGTAAAAATTTATTATTCCTCTCCCATTTCTATTAAATACTCATCGTATTTTTCTTGCCATAGGATAGCATCTTTTTCATCTATTTTTCTAATAACTTTACAAGGATTACCCACTGCTATAACATCTTTAGGTATATCTTTTACAACTATAGATCCTGCCCCTACTACTGAGCCTTCTCCTATAGTTACACCACCAATTATTGTCACATTTCCTCCAAGCCATACATCATTTTCTATTGTTATTGGTTTAGAAAAACCTATACCGGTGTTTCTTATTGCTGCATCTGCTGGGTGATAAGGGGTTAAGATTGAACAATCTGGACCAATCATTACATTATCACCTATATAAACTGGCGCGCAATCAAGGATTGTAGTATTTAAGTTTAAATAGGTATCCTTTCCGATATGGGTATTATAACCATAATCAAATCTAATAGGAGGGGTTACCATAGCTTCCAAAAATTTTACTTTCCATAGAAGTAATTTCTTCTTTTGTTATCAACTTGTTAAATTCTAGCATATTACGGCGAGCTTGGTAGGTATCTTCGCGAAGTTCTTCATCGCCCATATAAAGCTTACCGTCTATCATTCTTTGTTTTTGTGTTTTCATATAAAAACCATACTACATGGGTCTAGAATGACAATTGAAAATTTAAGTTGTAAAGTATTATCATCAAAGGAGAAAGTTATGAATCAAAATGTAAATTTAACTAAGGGAGATATTACCAAATCCCTCTTAAAACTATCCTTACCCTTAGCCCTTACTGCTTTTATTCAGATTACCTATAGCTTTGTGGATATGTTTTTTATTGGGCGTTTGGGATCAAATGCCTTAGCTGGTGTAGGACTTGCTGGATTTTTATTATGGATTGCCAATGCCATGGCCTTGGTTCCCAAAATTGGCATGGGAGTTTTGGCTTCACAAGCTTTTGGTAGAGATAATACAAATGAAACAATTAGAATTTTAAATAATGGCTATATTTTAACCTTTATTTTAGGTTTTGTTTATATGGGCCTTATGCTTATTTTTAGCAATATATATGTAAGTTTTTTTAATTTATCAGAAATTGCTAGTACTGATGCCCGTGAATATATCTATATTTTGGCCCTTGGAATTATATTTTTCTTTATAAATCCAGTCTTATCCCAAAGTTTCCAGTCTCTTGGAAATTCGCTTACACCCTTTATTATTAACTCCATTGGTCTTGTTGCAAATATTATCCTAGATCCTCTTTTAATCTTTGGCTTAGGACCCTTTCCACGTATGGAAGTGCGTGGAGCTGCTCTTGCTACTGTCTTAGCCCAAGTTATCGTTACTATTATTTTTGTAATAGTGATTTTAAATAAAAACCAGTTACTGAGAAAATCTATAACTCGTTTTGATTATAAGAGAAATTGGATGAGTCAAATTTTTAGATTGGGTATTCCTGCAGCACTAATGAATGTTTATATGGCAGTTGTTAGTATGATTTTAAATAAATTTATGGCAGGCTTTGGAGAAGCAGCTGTAGCAGCTTATTCTGTTGGTAGCCAGCTAGAATCTATAACTTGGAATACTACAGAAGGTTTGCAAATAGGAATAGCAGCCATGGTTGGGCAAAACTATGGAGCGGGGCTTTTTGAAAGAGTAAAAGAAGTAATCAAAAAATCTTTTGAAATTGTCTTTGTAATTGGAGCTATCTCCATGGTTGTTCTTTATATTTTTAGGTATCCATTAATTAAAACTTTTGTACCAAATGATCCAGAAACTATAAAACTTGGAGCCCTATACCTTGCAATTTTATCAGTTTCTCAAATATTTATGGCAGTAGAAATTGGACTAAATGGTGCATTTAATGGTATGGGAGATACAAAAACTCCAGCAACAATAGCAATTATCCTTAATACCTTAAGAATTCCATTTTCAAAACTTTTTATGCCGATTTTTGGTGTAGCGGGAGTATGGATTGCTATGACCTTTACTTCTATCTTAAAAGGAACATTTAATATGGGGTTAATCTTAAGAAAAATAAAAAGAGACCTCTACTAGTCCTATAACTTAATATAAGTTATAAATAATTTTTTAATAAATAGCTTTAACCCAGCAAATTTCAGTGTTTGCTGGGTTTTTCTTTTTTCCAATATTTTAAAATTTTCTTTACAAATATTTTGCTTAAGTTTTACAAAGGCAAGGAAAACATTAAAGATTAATTAACTACTTTTACAAATAAAAAAGCATTATGCAAAAAAAATGCCAATTTTAAACCATTCTTGTAAATACGTGATTTTACATTTATATTATATTTTCTTAATATACCTACTCTATATTTATAAATGAGTGCTGGTTTTTGGCGAGCATATTTACTATGGATAAATTTTAAAATAAATTCCAGCGAAATTTTAATTACTACTATAACTAGAAGGAGCATGCATGAGCAATATAAAACTTGCGCATATCTATAAAGACTATATAGAAGGCCAACACGTAGTTAGAGATTTTAATCTTGACATAAAAGATGGAGAATTTATCGTACTTGTTGGGCCAAGTGGATGCGGAAAGTCAACTACCCTTAGAATGATAGCAGGACTTGAAGATATTACTTCAGGCCAGCTTTATTTTGAGGATAAATTAATGAATGATGTCCATCCAAAAGACCGTGATATAGCCATGGTTTTTCAAAACTATGCTCTATATCCTCATATGACTGTGGCAGAAAATATGGGTTTTGGTCTAAAAATGCAAAATAAAAGTCAAAGTGAGATAGATAAAACAGTTAAAAAAACTGCAGATATTATAGGTCTTACTGATTATTTAGATAGATTGCCAAAAGAATTATCAGGTGGGCAAAGACAAAGGGTGGCTTTAGGAAGAGCTATTTCAAGAAATCCAAAAGTTTTCTTAATGGATGAGCCTTTATCAAACCTTGATGCAAAACTGAGAGTACAAACCAGATCTGAAATTTCAAATATTTCAAAAGAATTTGGGAATACGACAATATATGTAACCCACGACCAAGTGGAAGCTATGACTATGGCTGATAGGATTGTCCTAATGCGTGATGGGGTCATCCAACAAGTTTCTACACCAAAAGATATTTACTTATATCCAAATAATATTTTTGTAGCAGGCTTTATGGGTTCTCCTGCCATGAACTTCATCTCAGCTACTTTAACAGAAAATGGACTTAAAACAAAAGATGGACTTATAAAATTAAATGATAATATTCTTACTCAATTAGCCTTTCAAGGTTATATGAACAAAGAATTAGTTTTTGGAATTCGTCCAGAAAATATTGTTTTAGCACAAAATTTAGATGTAGATAATGACCGTTATTCATCATTTTCTACCAATGTACGACTTGCAGAAATGCTTGGATCAGAAACTTTAATCCACTTTTTAGTAGATGAAGAAAATATCATAGCAAAAATAAATACTCTAGATGAATTTTCTAGAAACCAAGAGCTAACCTTAGCTTTTGACCTTAATTTTGCAAACTTTTTTGATAAAGACACTACAGACCGCATAGTCCTTGATAATGAGAAAAATTATCAAAATATTGTTAAGGAAAGGAGGGATGTAAGTGGAAAATCCGAACACCAACGTGAGAAATCAGATGAGTCAGGCAGCGTCGATAGCTCAGCACACATTTACCAACCATCCTAATAATGATGGATATGACCCATTTTTTAAACCAGTTAAAAAAACTTTGTGGCAAAAAATAGCTAAGTACAAGACATTTTATTTAATGCTTGCTCCTGCCATATTGTTCTTTTTGATATTTTCTTACTGGCCAATGACAGGAAATATCCTAGCCTTTAGAAAATTTTCTTTTAACTCAGGTATGTATGGTACTGGCTGGGTAGGACTTCAATATTTTAAGGAATTTTTTGCTGATAGGCAAACACCTATATATATTAGAAATACTCTTATAATATCAGCTATAAAATTATTTATTTACCTACCTTTCCCAATAATATTAGCCCTAATATTTAATGAAATATCAAATACTAGACACAGATCAATTTTCCAATCTATTACCTATTTACCATATTTTATTTCATGGGTAGTTGTAATAGGTATGTTAAATAAACTTTTTGCTCCAAACACGGGTTTGATTAATAACCTTTTAAGAAATATAGGGGCCAGTGATGGATCTAGATTTTTTATGATGGAAAATAAATTTTTCTATCCAGCAGTCTTTGGAACTTATTTGTGGAAAAATGTAGGTTGGGATTCCATTATCTATTATGCAGCAATCATGGGTATATCCCCATCACTATATGAAGCTGCAGCTATAGATGGTGCAAATAGATTAAAACAAACCCGCCATGTTACTTTACCAGGGATATCAAAAACAATTATGATTTTATTTATAATTTCCCTTGGTGGCATATTATCAGCTGGATTTGACCAAGTTTATTTAATGCAAAATCCAGGAAACTACCAAGTATCAGAAATAATTGATACTTATGTAGTAAAAACAGGGCTTGAAAAAGCTCGCTACGGTCCAGCTACGGCAGTTGGCCTTATCCAAGGGCTTGTAGGACTTGGACTGACAGTTGCAGTTAACAAAGCAGCCGATAAGTACGGCGAAAATTCTTTATGGTAAGAGGAGAAAATATGAATATTAAAAAAACATTTAGCAAGGCATTGCTAATGGCAATGAGCTTAGTTGCCCTAACAGCTTGTGGAAATAATGAAGCAAATACCACAACAAATAATAATACAGAACAAACTCAATCAGCAGAAAATAAAACAGAAGATGCTGATAAAAAAGATAATAATACTGCAGATCAAAATACTGATAAACCAGATACTTGGATAGCTGATCGTGAAATCAGACTTTTAGTTTTCGAATCAGCAGGAGATACTGGTGAAGGAACAATGAGCCCAGAAATTGCTCAATATATCAAAGACAAAACTGGTATTACACTAACAATCGAATCAGTATCAAACGAAGATTCTTATGAAGCTCTTGCAGCAGGACTTTCATCAGGAGATCTTCCAGAAGCAGTTGCTTTTTACTTAGATAACTCAGGTAGACCAGAATTTCCATTATTATTAAAAGCAAGTAATGAAGGAATGTTTGCTGATATTTCTGAGCCTTTAAAAGAAAGTAAAATCTATGGAAAATACTTTGAAAAAGGCTATCTACCAACAGATACAAAAGATAATATCATGATGAGAGATGACCAAGATGGAGCAACATACCTAGTTCACATGTCAATTAATAGAAATCCTGCAGATCCAGGACGTAAATTATTTGGAAATATGTTTATAAGACGTGACATTGCAGAAGACCTTGGTATAAAAACTGATGATATAAAAACAAGCGATCAATTAGAAGAATTATTAGAAAAAATTGCCAAAGGTGATTATAAAGACAACAACGGTAACCCTGTTACTCCACTAGGACCAACATCATGGGGTGGATCTGAAAGACCAAGACCATATAGAGATTTAATCTGGCAAGGTGAAGGCGAACAAAAATTTGCCAAAGACGGTGACACTGTAAAACACGAATCTATGACAGATTACGGTGAAAAAAGAGTTGCTAAAGTACGTAAATGGTTAGAAGAAGGCCTAATGCACCCAGAATTCTACACAATGGAAGAAACGCGTGCCCAAGAAGGTATCCAAAACAAATCATTTGCAATTGTATCTGACTCTCATAACTATAGACCAGAAATTGCCAATGGAGAATGGATGCCACTTGGAGATATGAAAAGAGTAGATGGATCAGATAATATGGTAAAACCATACAAATCTGGTTACACAGGTTGGGCAATACCAGCAACAACAGAAAATCCAGAAGAAATTGTAAAATTTGCTGACTGGATGGCAAGTGAAGAAGGAAAGCTACTATACTTCTACGGTTTAGAAGGTAAACACTACGACATGGTAGATGGTAAACCAGTTCCTAAAAAAGAATTAGTAAAACTTCAAGATGAAAATCCAGACGAAGCAATCAAAGAAGGTTTCAGAGGAGTAAGAGCATTCTGGGGAGAACACTTTGCCTACACAGACATGGATAATCTAGGAGATTTTGGTGAAGAATCTTGGGGAGATAGTGTAAGAGGAGAAGAAGCAAGTGGAGCAGCAAAACTTCTTGAAGAATATAATTTTGATAAAAAATTCGAAGACAAAGAAGTAATTGATGGTCTATATCCAAAAGCTTACCTATACGAATTTGAAGGAGAAGATGGTAACCTTACCCAAGCTCTAGAAGACTGGGATGATGCAATTCTTAAAGCTTACTACGCAACAAGTGAAGAAGAAGCAAATGCAATCCTAGACCAAGCTCGTCAAAGATTAAATGATGCTGACATCGAAGGTTTCTGTAAGTTCCTAGAACAAAAAGAAAAAGATGGAGATACAATATTCTATTAATATTTTAAATTAAAAGCCTTCTCCGAGAGTAAGTTAAAATTTCTCGGAGAATCTTTTATTTTAGGGAGGATTATGGAAAAATCAAATAAGGCCATCCAAACTAGCAGGTGGTCACAAATTATTTTTTATATTATATTGACACTTATGGCGCTAGCAATTATTTTGCCATTTTTACACATCCTAGCCCTTGCCTTTAACTCAGGTCAAGATGCGGCACGTGGAGGTATTGCCTTTTTCCCAAGAGAATTTACCCTAGAAAACTTTAGGGAAGTTTTTAAGCAAGATAACTTAATAAATGGATTTTTCATATCGATCTTTAGAACAGTTATCGGTACTGCTCTTGGTGTATTTTTGATGTCTATGGCAGCCTGGGCCCTTACTATTCCAGATTTGCCAGGTAGGGGCAAGATAACATTTTTTATATTTTTTACCATGCTATTTAGCGGCGGAACTATTCCTTACTACTTAGTTTTAAGTCAATTAGGTCTTACAAATACCATTTGGGTTTATATTGTGCCAGGTCTTTATAGTGTGACAAACATTTTGCTTTTAAGATCTGCCTTTTCTCAAGTGCCAATGAGTCTTGTGGAGGCTGCAAGAATAGATGGAATGAAAGAATTTAGAATTTTTACCGACATGGTGCTACCAATGAGTAAACCAACTCTTGCTACAGTTACACTTTTTACAGCTGTAGGTCACTGGAATGACTGGTTTGCAGGAAGTTTCTATGTTAGAAATCAAAAGCTAAAACCACTTGCAACAATCTTACAAGATATGCTTACCCGTCAGCAAGGTCTAGCAGATATTTTGGCAAAAAATGCAGGAGCAGCCTACCAACAACTAGATAGAATCCAAGTAACAGGAGACTCTCTACAAATGGCAACAATTATTGTAGTAATACTACCGATAGTTATCATGTATCCATTTATCCAAAAATATTTTGTCCAAGGTATCACAATAGGATCAGTAAAGGAATAATATGGAATTTAAAAATAATACTTTTAAAATAGTACAGTTTACCGATACACATTTTGGAAATCTTCCTCACCATGAGGATGACATTAGAACCTTTAATCTGATAGATAAAATTCTCACTGATGAAAAACCAGATTTGATAGTTCACACAGGAGATATCATGTGGTCAGATGGGGTCAAAGATTCTGATAAAGTTTTTCAAATTGTAATGGAATATTTTGATAAATATAATATTCCCCTTGCAATAACCTTTGGAAACCACGATAGCGAAGAAGGCATTACCCGCTCGGAATTAAGAGAAATTTACGATAAAACTATTGCAAATAAGCCAGAAAAAAAGGATAGCTTTATTATAGATGATAAGGAAAATTATGTAATCCCTCTAAGTGAAAATGGCAAAGACCTTGCATACTTATACTTTATCGATTCGGGTGCTGATGATAGATTAGGTTTTGGGACTTATGAATGGGTTTTACCAGAACAGGTGGAATGGTTTAGAAAAACATCTGATAAATATAAGAAAAATGATGGGGTAAAACGCAATATAATCTTCCAACACATTCCTATCCCAGAATATTGGCAAAGTAAGGAAAATATCTTATCAGGAGTACAAGAAGAAACCAACGAAGAAATTTCTGCTCCAAAAATAAATACTGGTTTATTTGCAAATATGGTTTTAAATGGTGAAACTTGGGGAATGATAGTAGGCCATGACCATGAAAATAACTTTGATAGCGAACTTTTTGGCATCCATTTAGCCTTTGCAAATTCTTCTGGCTACCAAGCTTACGGGGATGTTCCAAAAGGAGCTACAGTTATAGAAATAACAAAAGATCCTTTTGCAATAAAAACTAGAAATATACAGATTGATGCAAATAGATAAGAAACTTTTTACCAAAGAATACACAGACTTATTTTGGCCCTTATTAGTGGAGCAAATTTTCCTTACCCTAATAGGAAATTTCAATGTATTTTTATTCTCCCTTTTTAATGACCAAATGGTAGCAGCAATAGGGATATCTGACCAACTATTAAACATTTTTGCCATGATAACAAATATTGTAGTCCTTGGAGCAAGTATTTTAATTATTCAAAATGCAGAAAAATCTAGACTTGCCTATGTAAAGTCGATTTTAAAAGAATCGGTAATTTTAAATGTCATTATAGCAATTTTAATAGTTATAGCTATATTTTTATTTAATAGAGACCTTTTGATGCTCATGCAAACTCCTAGGGAACTTTTGAATGAAACTTCTATATATATAAAGATAGTGTCAGTTTCAATCATATTTTTAGCTATGACTTCCCTTATGCTGGGGGCTTTGCGTGCCTTCGGTTTTGTAAAAATTGCAGTAAAAGTTTCTGTGATTAATACTCTTTTAGTGATTTTGGGAAATTCAGTAATAGTTATTTTTAATTTAGGGGGCATAACCTATATTGCCCTTGCAACTCTTATTTCAAGACTTTTAGGTATGCTTTTAACATTTTTTACTTTAAAAACTAAGATACCAGAATTATTTGATTTTAAAGATGGTTTTAGAAAAATTCCCTTAAAAAAAGAAATCCTATCCCTAGGGATACCCTCAGCTATGGAGCAAATTTCCTATAACTTTAGCCAAACTATGATTACTGCCATAATAGCCTCTCTTGGAACTATTGCGGTAAGTTCAAAAATTTATACACAAACTATTACTTCCTTTATATTTTCAATTGGTGTGGCAGCAGGAGTTTCTGGCAATCTTGTTATTGGTAATTTGTATAGGAATAAGGAAGTTGAAAAGATAAAAAGATTTGGCCTTATAAATCCAAATAGGATAAGTCTAATTGCAGCAGCAGTTAATTTAGTTTTGGCACTTTTTGGGAGGTTTTTGGTAGGGATTTTTACCAAAGACCCAGAAATTACAACAATAGTTACCCAATTATTATTTTTCCAAATACTTTTAGATCCTATGCGTGTGGCAAATGAGATTTTGGTAAATTCTTTAAATGTACTAAAAGATGTAAAATTCCCCGTAATAGTTGGAATAATTACAACTTATGCACTAGTAATCCCGCTTGCTTATCTTTTTGTAACTAAGCTAGGCATGGGACTTAGGGCAGTGTGGATAATATTTATCCTAGATGAGGCTTTAAGAAGACTTTTATTTACCATAAGATTTAAATCTGGTAAGTGGATGAAAATAAATGAGGTGGATTATGAATACTAAATTTAGAAATACAATTTCTATGATTTTTGAAAAAATATATTATTTCTTTACCTATTCTATAATGCTTATAGTTGCTATGGTCATGGGCTTAGGGTTTTTAACCTTTGCCGGGGGCCATGTGATGATGTTTGATTTAGTAAAAAAGATAGATGGTGAAAGATATAAGGAAAAGATAAAAGTATTTAAGTTTTTTAAGGAAAATATAATAGCCTATGCCCTTAAATACTTAAAAATTAGCCTGCTATATGTAAGTTTAATTTTAATTTTAGCCATAGATTTATTTTACTTTTCAACATCTATTAACCCATTATTTACCGGAATGTTTTACTTAAATATAATAATGGCCTTTGTGCTAGTAAATGCCATGACCCTAAGTTTTTACCTAATGGCAAAATATCCGGAAATGAAATATACAGAAATAGCAAAAAATGCAATAGCATTAGTAATAGTAAACATAATCGACATCCTAGTATTAAATGCCTTAATAACAGCAATAGCAATGATTTTTTATAAAATCTCCGACTTACTGATATTTATCCTCTTACCAGGCATATTCATAGACCTAAGCTACTACATTTTTAACAAAATGCTAAAGAAAAAGTCCCTCACATATCTTTTATTTAGTATAAAATAAAAGAACTTTAGAGACTTCTGAAAACAATCAGATTACAAATTTCAGGAGTCTTTTAATTTACATTGGTTTATTTCAATCAGTATAATAAATTTATATAATCAAAATCGAGAGGTGATGTTTTGATAACATTAAAAGAAATAGCAAAACAAGCGAATGTTTCTGTTTCAACAGTTTCTAGAGTTTTAAATAATGATCAAGAATTTAGTGTTAAGCCTGAGACTAGGCAGCAAATTTTAGCAATAGCAAGGGAAAATAATTATCAGAGAAATTATCGAAAAAAATATATTATAAACGAAGATCAAGTCAAAAAAAATATATTAATTCTTGTAAGAATCGATTATGAAGATGAAATCAAAAATCCATTTTTCAGCATGTTAAGGGAAAATGTAGAAAATTCGTGTGTTGCCAATAATTTTAATTATAGGGTAATTCATTTAGAAAACTTTACTAAAACTGAAGATAATGATGAAATAGATGGCGTTATTATTATAGGAATGGTATCTGATCAAATTATAGAAAATATAAAAGAAACATACAAAAATGTAGTTATAGTTGGTCATCAAGCTAGGATAAAAAATGTTGATAGTGTTATACCAGAACTATTTGATGTAACAATTAATGTTATAGACCATCTGTTAGAAAATGGATCAAAAAATATTGGATTTATGGGAGGTAAATCATATATAAAACATAATGATCATTCGATTTTATCTATAGATAGAAGATATGAAGCCTTTAAATTTTACACTAAAAATTTGAAAGTTTTTGATTCTAGGAATGTGTACATAACAAAATATGGGTTTAAATATGGGTATGAGGCTATGAGCAGTGCTATTGCAAAAGGTGATATGCCAGATTCCTTCATTATAGGAAACGATACTACCGCAGTTGGGGCTTTAAAAGCTTTATCTGATGCGAATATTAGTGTTCCTAATCAAATTAAAATCGTATCCTACGATGATACTGAATATGCTAGGTACACAAATGTACCATTAAGTTCAGTAAGAATACATACAGATGAGATGGCTAAATCTGCAATTATGTTGATGAATGATAGATTCAGCGGAAGAGAGATAGGATATACATTAGTAATACCTTCTGATTTAATGATTCGCCAAAGTAGCGTAATTTAAAAAAAATAAATTTATTAAATAATTTAATGAAAGCATTTAGTAAACTTTACTAAAATCCACGACATTAGTAAATTTTACAAAGACTTTACGATACCATAATAATATTTTAATTTAAGGGTGTTAAATTATTTACGTCAGAAAATCTCATTATAATAATTTTGGAGGAAATAATGAAAAATAATAAAGTACTTCCATTTTTGCTTACATTAGCAATGTCATTTACAATGTCAGCATGTGGAAATAGCGCAAATAACGCAAATGATAATACTACTGCCCCAGCGCAAACAGAAGAAGCAGCAAAAACAGATGATACTGCTAAGACAGAAGATACTTCAAAAACTGAGGAAGCTGCTAAAACAGAAGATAATACAAAAAAAGATGAAACTGCAGCAAATACAGATAATAATAGTGAAGTAACTCTTGAATATTGGTCTAGCTACAATGAAGTAGAACCACAAGCGCAAGTTTTACAAGAAGCAGCAAAAGCTTATGAAGAAAAAAATCCTAATATAAAAGTAAACTTTACATTCAATGGTAGAGATAACTCAAAATTATTACCAACTGCTTTACAAAGTGGACAAAACGTAACAATGTATGATGCAAATGCTTATAATATTATTCAAAAATTTGAAACTTCAAATGAGGATTTAACTTCTTATTTTGATAGTGATTACGAAACAACAGATGGCAAAGCATACAAAGATTATACATCACAAGCTATGCTACTATTAGATGAAGAATTAGGTGAAGGTAAATATTACTACGTGCCTATGAATCCTCAAGCTTTCGTTTACTTCTATAATAAAGATGTATTTGAAAAAGCTGGCGTAACAGAAACACCTAAAACATGGGAAGAACTTCTAGATGTTTGTCAAAAAATTAAAGATGCTGGATTTACCCCTCTTACAACAGACCCTAACTATTCAACAGGAATACTAGGATACTATTTATCAAGACTTAAAGGTGAGGAATGGGTTGATGAATTAGTAAACGATCCAACGTTTGAAAAATGGAACGACCCAGCTGTACTTCAAGCTGCTCAAGAGTTAGAAAAAATGGCTCAAGCAGGATACTTTGCAGAAAACGTAGCATCAGTACAATTCCCACAAGCACAACAAGAATTCGTAATGAATGGAAATATCGGTATGTACCTAAACGGGACATGGTTACCAGGCGAAGTCCAAGATTCTGTAAGTCCTGATTTCAAATGGGGACAATTTGCATTCCCAGAAGTTGAAGGAGGAGTAAATGATAGCACATATACAGCTTATAGTTCATACGGTATAGGTGTTAACAAAGATGCTTCTCAAGAAGAAAAAGATGCTGCCGTTGACTTTGCAGTATTTGTAAATACTGAATTTGATCAAAAAATGGTAGATGAAGCTAATGCACTTCCAGTAGATCCTAACTCAGAATATCCAGAAAACTTACAAGATGCTAGAGAAATATTTGATAATACAAAGGGAAAATATGTTTCTCAAACAGCTATAGCTACAAACAAAGACAATGCTGAAATAATTAGATCTGCATTATTAAAACTATTAGCAGGTGACTCAACTGCTGAAGACTTTGTAAATGAAGTAAAAAATAATTAATTAAAAGAACCTATAAAATTCCCACCAGAGAGATGGTGGGAATTTTTAGAAAGGATAAGTATGAAAATAAAGAAATCTACTATTGCGTTATTTTTAGGTCCAGCCATAATATTATTTATTGTTTTTACACTCTATCCAGTATTAAGAACATTTTTGATGAGTTTATATAGAGTAAATACAGTTACAACACCTATAAATGAATGGGAATTTGTCGGACTCCAAAATTATGTGGATTTATTTAGTAATGCCATTTTTAAAATTTCGTTAAAAAACATTGTTAAGATTTGGTTCTTTTCTGGAATAGGAACAATTGGTATATCCTTGATCTTTGCTGCTATCTTAAATAGTGATATTATGGGCAAAAGATTTTTCACATCAATTATATATTTACCGAAAGTTATATCAGCAATTGCTATTGGTTATGCTTGGTTACTTTATGTGTTTAATAGTCAATTTGGATTGTTCAATAAAATTTTTAGTGGAATAGGACTTAATTCATTAGCGAAAATAGAATGGTTATCACCAGATCACATATTTACTGCTATGATTCTTGCAGCTATATTTAACGCTATTGGACAATATACGCTTATGTATATATCCGCTATGACAAGAATCCCAAAAGATTACTATGAAGTTGCTAAAATTGAAGGAGAAAGTAAGTTTAAACAATTTTTTACCATTACTCTTCCTTTGATAAAAGATGTAATAAAAACTTCCTTAGTTCTATTTACAACAGGAACAATAGGTTTCTTTGCTTTTTCTAGAATATTTGGACATATTACAACAGCTACCCCGATGCTATTTACCTATAATCAAATTTTTGGTACTGAAATAAATCCAAATACCAATGTAGGAATAGGTGCAGCGTCTGGGGTTATTATGACTTTATTAGGTGTCCTATTCTTTGTGATATCAAGTATTATTGTTAAGAACACAGATTTTGAATACTAGGAGAAAAAATGTCTAATTCAAAAAAAACTTTTAAAAATATAAGTGTAAATAGTCCACAATATTTCATCTTACTGTTATTCACAGTATTTACCCTTTATATGTTTGGGTGGATAGTACTTGCTTCCTTTTCAAATACTCCAAATATATTTTCTGGGAATATACTACAAGGAGATTTGACACTAAATAATTATAGAAAGATATTCCAAGGTACAACAACAAATGCTGGATTAACTTTGTTAAACACATTAATTTATACGGTCCCTTCTAGTATCTTACTAATATTTATTGCAGCTCCAGCTGCTTATGTACTTTCAAGATTTGAATTTAAAGGAAATAGATTAACACAACAATTATTCGTAATGTCTTTATCTGTCCCAGGTATAATGGTTACCATGCCAATATTTTATCACTTAAGTTCAATGGGCATTGTTAACTCAAGACTTGTAATTATCTTATTATTTGTAGCAGAATCTGTACCGTATGATGTTTACTATCTTACAGCTTACTTTAAAAACCTGTCTACAAGTTACGAAGAATCTGCTGCTATAGATGGAGCAAGTCATTTTAGAATATTTTGGGATATTATGTTTCCAATGGCTAAGCCTGCAATAATAACACTTACTATTTTCAATTTGATTGGGAAATGGAATGCCTATTTCCTACCTCTAATATTTGCTAATACACCATCAATGAGACCCGTAGGTGTATGGCTTGAACAAATGGTTGCAGCAATGATAGCAACTGGTAATTATGGAGGAATGTTTGCAGCAGTTGTAGTTGCAGCAGCGCCAACAATTATTTTGTACGCATTTTTATCAAATAAGATGATAAAAGGTGTTGATCAAGGTGGAATTAAAGGTTAACTTAGGAGATAATATGTCAAAATTAGAATTAAAAAATATAGATAAAGTCTATGGGAACAAATTTAAGGCTGTAGATGATTTCAATTTAGCTGTTGAAGACAAAGATTTTGTTGTAATGCTAGGTCCTTCTGGGTGTGGAAAGTCTACTACACTCAGAATGATAGCTGGTCTTGAAGATATAACTTCTGGCGATTTAATTATGGATGGAAAAAGAGTTAATGATGTAGAACCTAAAGATAGAAATATCGCTATGGTATTCCAAAATTATGCTTTATACCCTCATCAAACTGTTCGTGAAAATATGGCCTATGGTCTAAAAGTTAGAAATGAAAGCAAGGCAGAGATTGAAAGAAAAGTAAATGAAGCTGCTGGTATTTTAGGCTTAGAGGAACTACTTGATAGAAAACCAGGTGAATTATCTGGAGGACAAAGACAAAGGGTTGCACTAGGAAGAGCTATCGTTAGAAATGCTGATTTCTTTTTAATGGATGAGCCATTATCTAACCTTGATGCTAAACTAAGAGTAGCCATGAGGACTGAGATAATACAACTTCATAAAAGATTAGGAACTACTACAATTTATGTAACTCATGATCAAATAGAAGCCATGACTATGGCAACTAAGATTGTAATTTTAAATAAGGGTGTAATTCAACAGATAGGAACTCCAGAAGAAATTTATGAAAATCCTGCTAATATCTTTGTTTCTCAGTTTATAGGTTCCCCTGCAACTAATATATTCCCAGCAGAATATAAAAACAATCAAGTTTATTTAATTGGATCAGATAGACCTATTAACTTAACTGCTGAGCACGCAGAGTTAATGCATAGAAATAATGTTAAACATTTGATGGTAGGAGTGAGACCTGAAAAAATTAGAATTGTAAGCAACTCTCAAAATTCATTAAAAGTAAAAGTAATTCTTACTGAATATTACGGTGCTGAGAGAATGGTATACTTTACAATCAATAATAATAGATATGTCATCAAAGCAGATGCAAGTTGTCAAGTTAAAGATGGTGATGAGATATATATAACATTTGATGACGATGACATCTTATATTTTAATGAAGAAACTGGAAACAGAATTAAGTAGAAGATGGTAAAATGAAAGAATTCAAAAAATCCCAAAAGAGTATACTTGTTATTTTTATAGTTATACTTTTAGGAGTGATTTATTATGAGGTAAATACAAATAAGTATATAGACAGTATAGAAATGGAAAGCCCTGATGGAAATATTATAGTAAATTTATCAAATAAAGATAGTCTATCCTATAGCCTTAGTTTAAATGATGATCAATTTATATCTGATTCAAATTTAGGAATAAGCATTGATGGTAATAATATATTTGATAATGCAAAAATAGTATCTATTGAAGAGAAATATAATGACTCAACTTACGCATCAATGGAAAATTCTAATATAGCCAATGATTTAAATAACGAATATATCATAAATTTTGAAAATGAAGACTCTTCTAAATATTCTATAGTATGGAAAATCTTTAATAATGGGGCAGCATTTCAATATGTTTTTAAAGATGATAGTCTAAAAAGAATAGATAATGAAACATCGGAATTTACTATAGATCAAAATTCATCAGTTTTTTATAACACGGAACTACTTGATATGCAGGAAGTTTATAAAAAAAGCCATATATCAGATTTAAAAGAGAATACTATAATGGCGGCCCTACCTACATTTAAACTACCTTATAATAAAGGATACATTTCCGTAAGTGAGGCCAATTTAAAAGACTATTCTGGCATGGCTTTAAAGTATATGGGTGCTTCTAAATTTTCTGCTCATTATTGGAATACTATAAATGGATTTGATACAACTGCTCAATCTAGTCCTTGGAGAATTATATTTGTAGCAGATAACCTTAATAACCTAGTGAATAATACTATTGCACAGAACTTAAATGATGTTCCCGCAGGCGACTTCGACTGGGTAAAAACAGGAAAAGCTACTTGGTTTAAAGGCTATGATAAAGAAGGAAATATTATTGAAGAGGAAGCTGTTAAAAATTTACAAGCAGCTCAAAAATTAAATATAGAATATATGGTAATAGGAAACAACTGGAGATCTTGGTCTGATAATGAAGATAAAGCTTTTGAAAAAGTTGCAAAAATATCAGATCTTTGCAAAGAATATGGTGTTGGGCTATTTATTGGAAATGATGTTCCTGATATTGATCAAAGTGGTGATAATATGTATGACGATTATACTAGAGAAGAATTTCTAGAAAAAGCAAAAGCTGCTGGAGTTGCTGGTATTAAATTTGGACATATTCAAATGGAAACACCGCAAGCGGTTAATATATATAGACAAATAATGCAAGAAGCTTTAGAAAAAGAACTATTAATAATCTTTCATAACTCGAACAAACCAACTGGATTAAATAGGACTTATCCAAATCTGTTAACACAAGAGGGTGTTAAGGGGATGCAGTACAATTTAAATACTACAAATGCTAATGTTATACCATATACAAGGCTTTTAACTGGTGGTGCAGATTTTACGCCTTTAAGCCTATCAAATACTACTAGAATGGGTGATGGTACGTTAACACATATGTTAGCTAATACTGTAATTATTAGATCAAATTTACTAACTTTCATGGAATCTCCTTATAATATTGAAAATAGTGATGTTAGTGAATTTATTTCTAAGGTTCATAGTAGCTGGGATGAGACAATTGTATTAGACCAAAGCGAAATTGGAGAATTAAGTGCTTTTGTAAGAAGAAAAGACAATGAGTATTTTCTTGCAATACAAAATAGTAATAGTGAAAATAAGAAATTACAAATAAAACTTAATTTCTTAGAAGAAGGAAAGAAATATAAGTCTCTAGAATATAGAGATGATATTGATGATAGATCTCAATCTATTAGATATAGCAAAGAATATCAAAAAGATGATATTTTAGAAATAAATCTTTTAGAAGGTGGGGGATTTGTATCAATATTTGAGGAGGCAGAATAGAAAAGTATGTATAAAGATAATAAACTTACATCTATAAGATTAATAAAGAGCGAAAAAAAATTTGTAGGACTACCAGATATTAATGTATACGCTGATTTTCCTATCGAAGTTTTAGATAATGCAAAATATTTTTATGAAACAGAAGAGGAATTTGTATTTTACATAGAGCACCCTCCTCTAGATGATGTAATTGTTGCAGATTTAGAAATAATATTAAAAGGTAATTTACAAATTGAAAAGGTGCTAATTGAAAAACAATATTATTATTTTACTCAAGAAGATAATGTTGTAAATATATCATTAACTTTCGATAATCTTCCATTAAAAACTAGTACATTAAGTGTTCATACATTAATAAGAAAAGAAGGTCAAACTATGAGAATTGAGCATAATCAAAATAGTAGATATGTAGGGTTGTATAAAGAATATCCAGAATTACAAATTAAAGCTGTATTACATTATATGTTTGCTTGTTGGGAAATATTAAATATTAGTGAAATAGCAAGTAGTGTATCAGAAGATAAAGTAGGCCACTTTGCGATATTAGGATTTGAGACTAATAATGCTCTCCATCCTGATTTTCCACCACATTGGCATTTAATTTTAAGATGGCCATATAGAGTGGGTTCTCAAGCTCCGCACATTTATGTGGATCAATCCGGTAGGAATGTAAAAAACACATCATCTATTGATGCAATTCCTCACTTTAGAGCAGAGTTTGGTCCTGAAGAATGGATGGATTTGGTGGATATGTATGGTGAAAAGAGATTGGCCATAAAAGTAGATAATGATGGGGGATACACTTTAAGAGCTAATAATCAAGATTATAAAGTTTCTCCATTTTTTGAAAATCAGGTAAAGGTATCTATCAATAAAAATCCTCTTTTTTCCTTAAATATTACTGATGATAGTGAAAATGGATTGCTTAGGGCAAAATATGAGTATAGTTCTAAGATTAATTATATGGAATTACACTATGATAAATACACAGGCGAAATCCAAGAAATAAATGAATGGAGTGAGTAGATGGATGATAACTTACGAATTTTAGTTTTTACTGACCTACATTCAGAAATCATTGACAATGCAGAAAAAAGAGTAGATTCTATTATTAACAGTGCAAAAGCAAATTATGTAGATTTGATTATTAATATTGGTGATTTTGGATATCATGGAAACACCTCCGAATCTTTATGTGAAGAAGAAAACCAACCAGTTAATTATAATATTTTTTATAGCCAAAAAAGTAATAAATATATGCTAAGAACTAGAGAACTATTAGATAAGTTTGATGATCTTAATCTTCCGATACTTCATACATTGGGCAATCATGATATGGATTTTAATTCTAAAGAGACTGCGGTAGAAGATTATGGAATGATAAATAACTACTACTACTATGATATAAAAAATTTTAGAATTATAGTTTTGGATACAAATTATTACTTAGATGAAAATAATAACGAAATTAGCTACAAATTTGGTAATAATTTTAATCAGAAAAATAAAGCGGTTTTACCCTATGAACAGGTCGAATGGCTAAAGATTGCAGTCGAGACTGAAAAAAACCTAATTATTTGTTCTCATAATGTTCTAAACGATGATCCTCGTGGAATTGGAAATCACCAAGTTGTCGATGATATATTGAATAACACAGGAAAAAAAATATTAGCTCTATCTGGTCACAAACATATAGATAAACTAACTATTAAAGATAATTTATCTTTTTTAGAAGTTAACTCAGTATCTTATTATTGGCTAGGAGAAGATAAAAAAGTTAATACAAATTATCCTGCTGATTACTTAAAAGAGCATCCAGTTCTACCATACATATTAAGATATCCTGATCCTCTGTATGCTATAATTTCCTTAGAAAATGAAGATGTAACAGTTAAAGGCAGAGGGAGAGATATAAGTTTAAGTGAAGAAGAAAAAGAAAAAATAGATAACCCAAATGTTACTTCTAAAATGAAAGACTATAAATTTTAGATAAACATTTTATAAACTAATCATATAGATTAGATAACATGATAATTAACCTTATAGATATAAATCCTTATAGTTTGAGAGCTCCTTCTAGGAGCTCTTTTATTAGTAAATTATTTAAAATTATCAAATCCAAAATCAGAAATCTCGTCAATAACAAAATCAGTAGCATCTTTTGTTTTATCCCACTGCGCCTTATTCCAAAGAAAATCTTCTAGAAGGTCTTAGTCCAAATAAAGAAAATATAGATAAAAATCTAGAAAATTTTCTAATGCTTGTAACAGCTTTATCGCCAAAAATTGGTTATGATAAGGCAAGTGAACTAGCAAAATATGCCTTTGATAAGGGACTTACTTTAAAAGAGGCTAATGGAAAATTAGGATTTTTAGATGAAGAAGAATTTGATAAATTGATTGATCCTTCTAACATGGTTTAAAAGATAACTTTATTATTAAACCCTGATTTACTAAAAGATAATTTTAAAAATTATATTAATATTAAATAAAAAAAGGATACCGCATACCCGGTATCTTTTTCTTTTACCTATCCTAATAAATTATAAGCATCTATTTCCCAAATGCCATCTAGGTATAAAGTCGCATTTTCTTTTATATCTTCCCATTCGTTTTCGTTATATGGAAAGTCTTTTACTCCGCAGGTATTGATGCCTACTGCATTTGCAGCTTTTATTGCATAAAGGGCATCATCGTATAGGATGACTTCGCTTGCATCTACTCCAAACTCATCGATAGCGTATTGCCAATATTCTTGGTCTGATTTTTTAAAGTCAGTTAGATCAGGGGTGGTTAAAAAGCTAAAGTACTTGTCGATATTTAATCTTTCAAAGGCTAGTTTTAAGTAAATTGAATCTGTTGATGAAGCTATAGCCATTTCATAGCCTTTTTCGTGAAGCTCTTCTAATTTTTTTAAGGCTCCATCTTTTGGCAGTAAGGAATTTTTATAACCATCTTGGATAATTTCATCAAAATATTCTCTTACCTCTTCCGTGGTCATATCTGTTGCCATTTCATTTGCTATAAATTCGCACATGCCTTCTAGGGGAAGGGCTTCTATTTTGCCTTTTTCTTCTTTGCTAAGGGTATCGAGTCTAAAACCATATTTTTCAAATACTTCATTAATTGGATCTACCCAAATATGCATAGAATCAAGGATTGTCCCGTCACAATCAAATAATAATTTCATTTTTTCTCCTTTATTTTACAAAAATTGGGGAAGTTGTTACTAGTCTAATATTTTTCTTATCTTTTAAGTCGCCAAGGACTTCAAATCTTAGATACCCCTTTTTAGAATTTATACAAAAATCAATATTTTCATCATAACTAATTTCTTTTTCAAAAACTATTTTATCATTGTTGTAAATAAGAATTTTTCTAGGAATAGCTCCTATATACCTAGTATTTTTAAAAGAACCTTCTTTAACAATGATATTTCCAGTAAGCTCTCCTTCATTTATCATATCCCCAAACTCTACATTACTAAAATCATAAGTAAATATAGGCCCAAAAGTTAGGTAAGTATTGGCGTTTTTTATGGCACTTAAAGTATTTTTTTCGTTTATTTCGCCATTTATACCCACCATATTGATAGGCACTGTATCATCATCTTTGGATTTTACATGCCAGTCACGGCCTCCAAGGGCTGCCAATTTATAGCCATCCTTTAAAAGTTTTTTCCAAAACTTATAGGCAAGTTCTGTTGACTTACTATCTTCAGAGTTTTCTCCATTTACTAGCTCCAAATAAGAAAATTTAGAATAATCTTTTATATTAAATTCAAAGTGGCAGCCAGTACAAATAGGGTTGCCCATATCAAAGGGGTGGTTTATGGAAAAAACTGCATCTGGATTTTCCGCTAATATCTCATCTATACAAGCTTCCATGTCTGTAAGAGTTGCCTTGGTGTAATTTCCTGCATCATGGGCTCCTAAAATCAGCATGTGGCCAAAAAATGTAGTCCACTCTATGCCGTGAAAAACTGGAAGAATTTCTTTATCAAAACCCTTTTCATAAACTTCATCAACCCCTGCATCTGTATTGTGGTCTGTTAAAAACATAGCCTTATAGCCAAAGTCTTTGGCATTTCTTACTACTTCTTCTGTAGTTAAATGGCCATCAGAATGGTGGGTGTGGGAGTGGAGTAAGACTGGATAATATTTTAATTTACTCATCTATAGCCTCCAGAGAAATTTTAGCAGCGACCTTACTATTGCAAGAGTGCATGGATAGGACAAATTCGTAAGACCCAGATCTTACATCGAATTTTTTATAGCCTCGGGAAGAATAGTCTTTGCTTACCGTAATTTCTTGGTCATTTACCTTGTTATGGTAGGCGCCTACAAATTTGCCCTCATAAAAAAGACTGGTTGTTAGAAAATTTTCTACATTTGCATCTAGAGTGCCAGTGCGGTCCTCATCAGTATAAATATCATCTTGTAAATATTTATCAACTGCTTCTTTTAAAGGATCTATTTTTTCATCATCCGGTACTAGAGTTGGCGAGTATGAGAGTTTTATAATGAGCTTATCAAAGCTTTTATCAAGTTTAAATGGAAAACGCCTATGGGTTAGGCTATCTTCCTTGGTTAAATCTAAATTTTCATCTATAATTAGCATCTTTATTTCCTTTTTATTTTTTACATATCAAAAGTAATTATAGAAAAAGTCTATTATACCCATGTAATTTTTATGTAAAATCTAAATTAATAGGGCTTTTGTGCTATACTTAAAATATAAAAATAATTAAGGAGTTTATTTTGCATATATTAGTTGATTTGTACCTTACCTTTGCAAAAATTGGTCTTTTTACCTTTGGTGGGGGCTATGCTATGTTGCCACTTTTGGAGCGAGAGGTTGTTGATAATAAAAAATGGGCCAGTCGTGAAGAAATATTAGATTATTATGCTATTGGTCAGTCCACACCGGGCATTATTGCAGTAAATACTGCAACTTTTTGTGGATATTCTCAAGCAGGAAATTTAGGAGGAGTGATAGCCTCTTTAGGTTTTATCACCCCATCTATAATTATTATTTTAATTATTGCAAATTTTTTACAAGCCTTTAGCCATATTGAGTGGATCCAACATGCCTTTGCTGGTATAAGAGTAGGGGTTTCAGCCTTGGTTTTTTATTCGGTTTTAAAAATGATAAAGAAAAATGCAAGGACACCGCTTAAGTTTTCCATATTTTTGCTGACTTTTGTTGCTATAGGATTTTTACAAGTTTCACCAGTTATTATTGTAATAAGTGTAGGTGTCTTTGGAATTTTACTAGGAAGGATGGGTAAAGATGCTTAGGTTAATTTGGGAATTTTTTAAAACAGGAATCTTTGCTATAGGTGGGGGCATGGCCACTATTCCATTTTTACAAGAAATGTCTAAGACCTTTGGTTGGTTTAGTGAAGAAGACCTTTTAGATATGATAGCAGTTTCAGAATCAACACCGGGAGCTATTGGTATAAATATTTCTACCTTTGCAGGTTTTAAATCTTATGGAGTAATTGGTGCGATTTTTGCAACTATTGCTCTTATTACAGGGCCTATTATAATTACTCTTATAATTGCAAGGGCTATGGCAAAATTTAAGTCATCAAAAGCAGTTCATGATATGTTTGAAACCATCCGCCCAGCAACTGCTGGTCTTATTCTTGGAGCCATGAGCTCAGTTATAGCTATAACTCTTTTTAATATTCCCTTATTTAAACAAAGCGGAAATATTTTTGATCTCATAAGAGTAGTGCCAGTTGTACTTTTTGCAATATATCTTTTTGTATTAATTAAATTTAAAAAAGTCCATCCTCTTGCAATTATTTGCGTAAGTGCTTTAGTTGGAGTAATATTTAGTTTATAAATACTAATTAAAGGGAATAAATATCTAAGAATTTATTAAGGAGAATAAATGAAAAATAAATTGTTAATATTATCTGCCCTGCTTTTATTGGCAGCTTGTGGCAATCAAAGCAAAGATAATACTTCAAATAATAACAAAGAGCCTCTAAAAAGAGAAGATATTATAAATCCAGTACCAAAATTAAATAGAGATACTATAGAAGAAGAATTAGAAAACTATAAAAATATAAAAGAAGAAGTTCTAAGAGACCAACTAGAAGAGGGTGTAGCAGTCTTCAAAGCCCTAGATGGAACTAATATCCATAGCAAGTTTGAAGATGATCCTCAAATGTATACAACAATTGATTTTGGAAAAGAAGGTAAATTTACTGGAGAATATTTTGCAACTAAAGAAGCAGATGGCTATGATGCTGGCTTACATGAAGTTTCAGGAGAAGCTCAACTAAAAGAACAACATGTGAGTACTTATGAAGGTAAATTTGAATATGTAGAACAATTAAACCAGCAAACCTACAAATTGAGGTTAAAAGAGTTAAATATTACTTCAGAAGCTGGTGTAGATAGTGAAATTCCACAAAAAGTTTTTGTAGATTTTACTAAACAATTACAAGTAGGAGATGAGTTTATTCTTTACTTAGATGGCGCTTATATTCCATTAGCTGATAGAAAAGGAACAGCTCTAGAAAATCAAATAAATCCAACTACTACTCCAGCAGATAAAGAAGTGGTAGTAGATCATGCTTTTGGACCAATCTTATATAGTCCAAGCGAGGATGTAGTTTGGAAAACTTTTGTTTATTAATATAATGATAGAAAAAATAAAGACGGGAAGACTTCCGTCTTTTATTTTGATAAAATTTATAAAAGGAGATTAAAGATGATAGAAAAAATACCTACAATATTTGACACAGACCCGGGCATTGATGATGCTTTTGCCCTAAGTTTTTTAAATAAAAGTGAAATTTTTGATGTAAAGATGCTCTCATCAGTAGCAGGCAATGTAAAGCTAGAACATACTACAAGAAACTTACAAGGTTTAGCCTTTGCTATGGACTGGCAAGTACCAATTTATAAGGGTCTTGCTAAACCTATTTTGGGTCCACAAGTTTTAGCAGAAGGCTTTCATGGAGAAAATGGACTTTTAGGCTATGAATTTGCTGATAATGAGCTTAAAAAATTAGAAGATAAATCTGCAATAAAGTCTATGGCAGAAGTTTTAGAAGCAAATGATAAGACACTAATCATTGCTGTAGGCCCTCTTACAAATATTGCAAGCCTAATACTAGCCCGCCCTGACCTAAAAGAAAAAATAAAAGAAATTACAATAATGGGTGGGGCAATTGGTATGGGAAATGTAACAGCAACTGCAGAATTTAATATCTTTGCCGATCCAGAAGCAGCAGCGGTAGTATTTTCTAGTGGAATAAAAGTAAATATGCTAGGCTTAAATGTAACAACAAAGACTTCCTATGATATAGATATGCACAAGGAATTTAAAAAGTCAGATAAAAAAATAAATGAAATCTTATCAGCTGTTATGGATATAAGGATAGACCAAGCAGGGGCAGAGGAAAACTATACAACTTTCATGCACGACACTCTAGCAGTTATGTATCATACAAATCCAGAAATTTTTAAAAGTGAAATGATTCATATGGATGTAGAAACAAAAGGTGAATTTACTCGTGGTATGACAGTCCCAGATTTAAGGGCTCATTCTAATTTTTATAAAAACGTGAATTTTGTATCTGATATTGATATAGATAAATTTAAAGAAATATTCTTAGAAACTCTTGTATAAATTTAAGCACAAAAAAACCTAAGTCAAGTCGACTTAGGTTTTTTTTATTATTATCTTCTAACTCTTTTTCTAATTTCTCCAATAACAAGTGGTAGGAAAGATAATAGAAGTATTATCCACCATTCCCATGTGATAAATTGAAGTTCAAAAAGTCTTCTAATTGGTGGTACGTACATAACTAAAAGTAGTAGGGCAAAGGATAATAGGTTTGCTTTTACTAAGTTTTTGTTAGAGAACCATCCAAGTTCTTTTAATGTATATCTTTCACTTCTTACAGAGAATGCTCTTAAAAGCTCACTTGTAATAAGTGTCGCAAATACCATTGTGTGGGCACCTTCGATATTGTTAGGGAAGATGTATTTTAGACCAATGATATAGGCAGCTAGAACTGAAATTGTAATTGCAATTGATTGTAAAATTACATTTTTTCCAGTTTCACCAGCAAGGATTGATTCTTTAGGATCACGTGGTGGGCGTTCCATGATATCAGCTTCTGCTGGTTCCACTCCTAGAGCTAGGGCTGGGAAAGCATCTGTTACTAGGTTTAACCAAAGTAACTGGATAGGTGTAAGTGGGCTTGGAAGTCCAAATAGGATTGATAAAAATACTATTAAAACTTCGGCAATGTTACATGAAAGTAAGAAACCAACGAATTTTTTGATATTTGAGAAGATTACTCTTCCTTCTTCAACGGCATTTACTATTGTTGCAAAGTTATCATCTACTAGAATCATATCAGCAGTATCTTTGGCAACGTCAGTTCCTGTAATACCCATTGATATACCAATATCAGCATTTTTAATAGCTGGAGCATCATTTACCCCATCTCCTGTCATGGCAACAATATTACCATTGGCTTGAAGGGCATTTACTAACTGCACCTTATTTTGTGGAGAAACTCTGGCAAAGATTCTTTTTGTCTTTACAATTTCTCTGATTTCTTCTTCTGATTTGTTATTTAAATCAGATCCTTGCATAGCTTGGTCTTCGCTTTCTGCAATGCCAAGGTCTTTTGCAATAGCAAGGGCAGTTTCAAAGTAGTCACCAGTTATCATTATTACATCGATTCCAGATGCATGACATTCGGCAACTGCAGCTTTTGCTTCTGGTCTTGGTGGGTCAATCATACCTGTAAGACCTACAAATACCATTTCACGTTCGATATTTTCTGTTGTAAGCTCTTCACCTTCTAGAGTTTCGTATGGTTTAAATGAGTAAGCCATAACACGTAAAGCTTGTTTGGCAAGTTTTGTATTTTCTTCTAAAACTTGTCTTTTCATATCTTCTGTGAAATCTTCTAGTTTGCCATCAATCATGATTTTACTTGAGTTATTAATCATAATATCAGGAGCACCCTTAGTCATTGCATAGTAGGTACCATCCATTTCGTGGAAGGTTGTCATCATTTTTCTATCAGAATCAAATGGAATTTCATCTATTCTTGGATGAGCTTCATTTAAATCTTCTTGAACAATGCCCCATTTTTCAGAAAGAGTAAGCATAGCACCTTCTGTTGGGTCACCTGTTATTTCATATAAACCATTATTTTCAATTAAGTTTGCATCATTAGATAAAGATGCTACAGTCATTAGAAGTTTGATTTGGTCATGGTCTTTTATAGTTTCACCATCAAGTTTGATATCACCTTCTGGAGTATATCCACTTCCTTCAACATCAAATTCTTTAAAGTCTGTAAATACTTTTGTAATGGTCATCTCATTTTGGGTAAGTGTACCAGTTTTATCTGAACAAATTGCTGTTGTAGAACCTAATGTCTCTACAGAAACTAAGTTTTTAACAATAGCTTTTTTCTCAACCATACGGTTCATACCAATTGATAAAACAATTGTTACCACTGCTGTTAGACCTTCTGGTATAGCAGCAACCGCAAGAGATACTGCAACCATAAAGTTATCTAATAAGTCCATGCCTGTTCTAAAGTAACCTACTACAAATACTAAAATACTTACTATCACTACAAGAATTGCAAGTTTTTTAGATAAATCTTTTAATTGTCTTTGTAGAGGAGTTTCTTTATCTGCTACAGAATCAAGACTTGTTGCAATTTGACCTATTTGTGTTTCATGGCCTGTTGCAGTGATTACACCTTCACCGTGTCCGTATGTTACGATTGATGATGAAAATGCGGAGTTACTACGATCTCCTATACCTACTTCTGTATCATATACTGCTTCTGCATCTTTTTCTACAGCAACAGATTCACCTGTTAAAGATGATTCATCAATTTGTAAGTTTCTTGAATCAAGTAGTCTAATATCAGCTGGGATAATATCACCTGTTTCAAGAATAACAATATCTCCAGGTACAAGCTCTTCTGCTTTTACCTTTCCTCTTTTTCCATCACGTAAGACAGTTGCTTCTGGACTGCTCATTTTTTGTAGGGCAGCTACACTATCTTCTGCTTGACCTTCTTGGTAGATACTCATAATAGCATTAATAATTACAATAGCAATAATGATAATTGCCTCAACAGTATCGCCTGTAAAAGCTGATATGATTGATGCTACGATAAGCAAAATAACCATTGGATCAAGGATTTGGTCTTTAAGTTTTTCTAGTAAAGATCTTTTATTTGATGACTCGATTCTATTTGGTCCATATTTGTCCAAACGAGTTTTTACTTCACTAGAGGAAAGACCGGTTTTTGGATCAGAATTTAATCTGTCTAATAATTCCTTTTTAGAACCTTGGTAGTCCATATTTCCTCCTATAATATTTTTGCAAAAATGGTAATAAAAAAGACTTTTGGCAAAAACTGCCAAAAGTCTTGCCACCGTATGAGGGTTTATTTAACCGGAATTTAAAATTCGTTTTGACGATTAAATAATTGGGCTACTCCCTTTTGCTACTCTTATTATAGGCTAAATCTATAAAAAATACAATAAGAAATTTAAAATATAATAGCTCTTTTATGTATAGTAGATAAATACATAAAAACATTGATAAAAAATATTAAAAAACATCGTTGTGATATCTTTAAAGGAATATTTTTATCAAAGATATTTGCCTATACTTAAAGAAAGCAAACGTATGCAAACGCTTGACTTTTTTGATAAAAAACCATACTATTAGTATAGGTAAGGAGACGTCTTTATCAAATATTCACAATCATGAATGTGTAATAACTTACTTAATGAAAGTAAAGGAGTATATATGTTAAAATTTAACCTAAGAATGGGTATTGGTGCTCCTGCTTCACCTATCGTAAAAGATGGTGATGAGGTTAAAAGAGGCCAAAAAATTGCTGATTTTGACCCTGAACAATTATCAGTGCCAATTTATTCATCTGTAAATGGTAAAGTTAAAGAAGTAACTGATGAAGCCATCTACATAGAAAAAACAGATGATAATAAAGAATACCTTAAAATAGATAAAAAAGATAACCTTGCAGATGTTGCAAGAGAAGCTGGTATTATAGGTCTTGGTGGGGCAGGTTTTCCTACCTATGTAAAATTAAATACAGATTTAAAAGGCGAAGGATACCTATTAATCAATGCATCAGAATGTGAACCAATTCTTGAGCATAATATTGCACAAATTAAAGAAAATCCACAAAAATTTATTGATGCTGTAAAACTTGTAAAAGAAAATATTAATGCAAAAATGGCATTTATTGCTATGAAGATAATACACACAGAAGAAATCAAAGCATTAACAAAACTTCTTAAAGAAAACAACATTACAGATATTAGAGTATTCCCACTTAAAAATATGTATCCAGTTGGTGAAGAACGTGCTATCATTAGAGATGTTTTAAACCAATTACTAAGTGTAACTGACCTACCAAATGTTGCTGATGCAGTTGTAATGAACTCAGAGACAGCTATTGCAGTTTATGAAGCTTATACAGATGGTAAACCACTTATCGATAAAATGATGACAGTAGCTGGTAACCTAAATAATTTAGGTAAAAACGAATACGAAGTAAAAACCTACCCAATTGGTACAATTCTTTCTGATATTATCGAAGAATTTGGTGGAGTTCGCGAAAATTCTGGTGAAATCATAATTGGTGGACCATACACAGGTCATACAATGCTTGAAGAAGAAATTTTATCAAAAACAGTTGGTGGTCTTATTGTAGCTGATAAATGTGAACAAGTAGAAAAACTTGGAATCATTCGTTGTGCATGTGGACCAAACAAAGATAGATTACTTCACATTGCAGAAATGATGGGTGTAAAAGAAGAAGATTTAGTAGGATATGAAACTTGTAAAAATGCTATCGAAGTAAAACCAGGCGTATTTAAATGTCAAAACCCAGGTATTTGCCCAGGACAAGCAGAAAAAGTATTAAATCTTTACAAAAACGGTGCAAAAGATATCTTAATCGGTCACTGTACAGATTGTTCAAACACAGTAGCAGCTAACGTTGCAAATATCCCAGTAGAAATGCACCATGCTACAGACCATGCAAAAGATTCAATGGGCATGGAAAGAACAAGAGCAATGAAGTAAAGGAGCAAATATGGCATTAACAAATGAACAAGCGCAAGCAAATCTTGATAAAAAAGCTGTTTTAGCTCTAAGATCAGAAAAAGGAACAACAGTTACAGGACATCTTTTAGAAGATCCAGCTATGTTTGATCAACTAGAAGACTTAGGACTTATTGAAATTCCTGAAAATACACTTACAATTGGTGAAGTACTTGGTGCAGAAACTAAAGATCTTGTAGAAGGACTTACAGCAATCACACCAGAATTAGTAGATACATCTAAAGTTGTAAGCGCAGCAGATGAAACAAGTGCTGAAGTATCAAATGAAGAAGCTATTGCAGCTACTACAAGTGAAGATGTAGATATCAGCTTTGACTTTAGTGAAACAGCAAATAATGGCTTTGTAATTTATATAGAAGAAGGAAAAGATATCAAACTAGAATTTGAATTCTAATTCACCAATTTTATTGATTGTAAAATATAGTTAAAATATTGTTAATACATTCCAAAAATAGTATAATTATAGTAAATATAGGTGGATGCTATTAGTAGTATTTACTTATAAATATTTTTTAAGGAGGACGTATGTCACTATCAAAAGAAATGGCTGAAAAGCATAAAAATGACCCTGCCGTTCTTTGCTGTAGAGCAGAAGCAGGAACAGTGCTTTCAGAACATAACTTAGAAGACCCAGCATTATTTGATGAAATGGTTGATATGGGAATTCTAGAACTTCCAGAAGATACACTAACAATCGGTCAAGTATTAGGAGCTACACTTAATACAACTAGTGATTCACTAACAGCTTTAACACCAGCAAATGCTGATGATTATAAAGAAGCAGTTGAAGAAAGCGAAGAAGTAAGTGAAGAAGTAAGCCCAGCTGAAACACAAACAGCTTCAGCAAACCAATCAAACGCTGGTTTAAATGCACAAGCAGGAAATGCTTTCGCACCAAAACTAGGTAATGGTGTTGTAAAAATTCACATTGGAGAAGGTAAAAACATCAACCTTGAAATTCCATTATCAGCAGCAGCTAATGGAGCAAGCGCAGTTTCTTCAAATGATAATGATCTTTTAGTAGCAAATCCATCAGAAGTTGACGGAAGTGCAGCAGAAGCAAGCGTAAGCGAAGCTGACGTAAAAAAATCTGTACTAAAAAGAGAAATCGTAAAAATCAAAGAAGTAAAACTTGGTGATGAAACTAAAGTTGAAAATGGTGTAATTACAATTGATGAAAGCTTAATTCAAAAAGCAATCGATTCAGAAAAATTAGTAGTAGATGTTAAACTTGACATCATCACACCAGATAACTACGGTGAATACTCAAACACAATTATGGATGTTCAACCAATTGCAACAAAATTAGATGGTGCAGAACTTGGTGAAGGAACAACAAGACTTGTTGAAGGTGCTGTAATCGTAGTAACAGGTACAGATGAAAACGGAGTACAAATCGGTGAGTTCGGTTCTTCAGAAGGTGAAATGGACAGAAACATTATGTTTAACAGACCAGGATCACCAGATGATGGAGATATTCTAATTAAAACTGACGTTACAATCAAAGCTGGTACAAACATGGAAAGACCAGGACCAATGTCAGCACACAGAGCAACTGATATTATTACTCAAGAAATCAGAAATGCCTTAAAAGACTTAGAAGAATCAGCAATCGAAAGAGTAGATGAATTTGAACACGTTCGTCACCCAGGTAAACACAAAATTCTTTTAGTAAAAGAAATCATGGGACAAGGTGCAATGCACGATAACTACATCTGGCCAACAGAACCAGTAGGTACTGAAGGAGCAAAAGCTAACGTAGACTTAGGTAACGTACCAGTAATTGTAAACCCACTTCAAGTACTAGACGGTGTTATCCACGCATTAACATGTATAGGACCTGCTTCAAAAGAAACATCAAGACACTACTTTAGAGAACCACTTGTACTAAAAGCTCTAGAAGATCCTGATTATGATGTTTGTGGTGTTATGCTAGTAGGATCACCTCAAGCAAACACAGATAAAACATATGTATCAAGATTCCTAGGAACAGCAATTGATACAATGGACTTAGAAGGTGCAATTGTTACAACAGAAGGATTTGGTAACAACCACATCGACTTTGCAAGCCACATTGACCAAATTGGTAGACGTGGAGTACCAGTAGTTGGTATGACATATTCAGCAGTTCAAGGACAACTTGTAGTTGGTAACGAACACATGAATGCAATGGTTGATAATAACAAATCTCGTCAAGGTATCGAAAACGAAATCTTAGAAAACAACTGTCTAGCAGAAGAAGATGCAATAAGAGCACTTGAAATGCTAAGAGCTAAGATTGAAGGAGAAGAAATCGAAGAACCAAACAGAAAATGGACACCAGATGTTAAAGAAGCTAACGTTAAAGCTATAGAAGAACAAACTGGTCAAAAAATTGAGTTAGTTCCAAATGAAACTTCTCTAAAAATGAGTAAAAAACGTAAAGAAATCTACGAAGCAGACGATTTCGATCCAACAGATGTCTAAGAATCAAACTTATGATGACCCAATGGGTAATTTAAATTACCTACAAGGCACTATAATGGATGTCTCCGATGGGGGAGTTCATATATCATTTTTTGGTAGACTTGGGGAACTACACATACCAAAAAGAATGATTATTAGTGATAGACCTGCGAAAGTAGGCGATATTGTAGGGGTAATGTTAACTTATCCAGAAGTAATTGAAGAATACGAAGAAAAGGAGAATAATTAATGGCTGTAAAAGGTTTAAAATCAGAAATCTTTGTACCTATTACTCCAGATCCAGTTTGGGCTGAAGTTAACAAAGATTTATCTGAAATGACAGTAGCACTTGTAACATGTGCCGGCGTACACATGAAAAGTGACAAAAGATTTAACTTAGCTGGAGATACATCTTACAGAATCATTCCTGGAGATGGAAAAACAGAAGATATGATGGTATCTCACGGTGGATACGATAACTCAGACGTTAACCGTGATATCAACTGCATGTTCCCAATTGATAGATTAAGAGAATTAGCTGATGAAGGATTCATCAAAGCTGTTGCACCAGAAAACTTTGGTACAATGGGTGGTGGTGGAAACGTACAAGTCTTCACAGAAGAAGTAGGTCCAGAAATCGCTAAAAGACTTTTAGATGAGAACGTAGACGCTGCTATACTAACTGCTGGCTGAGGTACTTGCCACCGCTCTGCCGTGATTTTGCAGAGAGCAATTGAAGAAGCTGGTATACCAACAGTATTAATCGCAGCTTTACCTCCAGTAGCTAGACAAAATGGTGCTCCAAGAGTATCTGCTCCAAGAGTTCCAATGGGTGCTAACGCTGGTGAACCACACAACGTAGAAATGCAAACAGCAATCGTAAAAGAAAGTTTAGAGCTTCTAGAAACTCTAGATAGCCCAGGACACATCGTTCCACTTCCTTACGAATATGAGGCATCAATCTAGATTTATCTAATAAATCTAGTTTATAAGTGAATAAGGGGAGGTAAAATGCCTCCTTTTATATTCACTTTAATAATATTTATACCTAAAAAAATTTACCATAGATTGACAAAAAATATTCTAAAATTCAATCTAGATGTAGAAAAAATCGTTTACTTATATACAAAGCTTGTTGAAATATTATAAAGCTTTTCCTATTATCCTCAACAAGCTTTTATATTACATATTTTATTCGGTATTATTAGTAAATTTTAACTTATAAGGAGACATTATGAAATTTCAAAAAAATATTAATGCTGTAGATGGACACACTGCAGGTGAAGCTGTTAGAACAGTTGTAAGTGGTTTTCCTAAAGTACCAGGTAAAACTCTACCTGAGAAAAAACAATGGCTAGAAGATAACATGGACTGGGTAAGAACAGGTATCATGCTTGAACCAAGAGGACACAATGAAATGTTTGGTTCTATGCTAGTAGACCCAGTTGATCCAGAAGCTGACTATGGAATTATTTTCATGGACGGTGGTGGATACTTAAATATGTGTGGCCACGGAACAATCGGTGCTATGACAATAGCTGTTGAAACAGGAATTGTTGAAGCAGTAGAACCAGTAACACATATAGTTCAAGAAGCTCCAGCTGGAATTATCCGTGGAGATGTTACTGTAGAAGATGGAGTAGCTAAAAAAGTTTCATTTAAAAACGTACCATCTTTCCTTTACAAACAAGACCAAGAAGTAGAACTACCAGGTCATGGTAAAATTAAATTTGATATAGCTTTTGGTGGATCATTCTTTGCTATAGCTAAAGTAGAACAAATTGGACTTGAAATTGTTCCGGAAAACGCAGCACAATTAAGAGATCTTGGTATCGAACTTAGAGATATTATCAATGAAGAAATTGAAATCCAACACCCTACTTTAGATCATATTAAAACAGTTGATTTAGTTGAATGGTGGTCAGAAACAGATAACCCAGATGCAACACTTAAAAACTGTGTAGTATTTGGTCAAGGTCAAGTAGATAGATCACCATGTGGAACAGGTACATCAGCAAAACTTGCTACCCTATTTGCAAAAGGTGAACTAGAAATAGGAGAAAAATTCTACTACGAATCAATCCTTGGTACAATATTTGAAGGAGAAATTGTAGAAGAAACAAAAGTTGGTGAGTTTGATGCAATAGTTCCACAAATTACAGGTACAGCTTACATTACAGGTTTCAATAACTTTATCTTTGATGATGAAGACCCTCTAAACCACGGGTTTATCCTATCATAATTGGAGATGTAGATGATATTAACAGTATTAAAGAGTTTATTTTACATCGCCTTTGTAGGATTTGCAGGTCTTTTAGGGGTTGATGTAGCAAGACATAAAGAAGATTTCAAAGCTACTTCTGGTAAAGAAAAAGCAAAATTATCAGGTATAGGATTTATAACAAACTTTGGTGACACCCTAGGTATTGGTTCTTTTGGCCCTATCGTAGCTTTATTTAACGCATTAAAAGTAAATATTAATGATAGAATTATCCCAGGTACATTAAACGTATCATGTACCCTACCAGTATTATTTGAAGCAATTCTTTTCACATCTGCAGTAGAGATGGATGCACTAACACTTGCACTTATGATTGCAGCAGCTGTAATAGGTTCTTATCTAGGAGCTGGTATCATTTCTAGAATGGATGAGAGAAAAATCCAAAGAGTTATGGGTATTGCTCTATTTTTAGCAGCAACAGTGATGCTTATTACTCACCCATACTTTGGTTTATTTGAAATGGAAAATGATGCTATAGGATTTACAGGTTGGAAACTAATAGTTGCTGTTATCGGTAACTTTATCCTGGGTGCTCTAATGAGTGCCGGAGTTGGTCTATACGCTCCATGTATGGCTATGGTTTCTCTACTTGGTATGAATATCAAATTAGCATTCCCAATCATGATGGGTTCTTGTGCCCTACTTATGCCAGTAGGATCAGTTAAATTTATCAAAGAAGGTGCATATGATAGAACAGCAGGTGTTCTTATTAACTTATTTGGTTTACTTGGGGTAGTAATAGCATATTGGGGAGTAAAAAATGCCAATATCGATATTTTAAAATTCGTTATTATCGCAGTTATTTACTACACAGCTTATACAATGATTAAAAAGAGTAAAGCTCCAAGAGTAGCTGAAACAACAACTACAACTACTCATGAATCAACTGATAGAGTAACTGATACAAAAGAAGTTTACGAATCAAAATAAAATAAAATTTAAGACAAGGTTTAGTCCTTGTCTTTTTTTATATAAAAATTTAATTTAGCTTATAATGTAAGTTTATAGAAAATTTAACCAAAATTTGGTAAAGAATAGGCTTTAAAAAAAACTTTTTAAAAAAGTTTGACAAAGTCTTTTTAAAATGATAATGTGGATGTAGAAAATATCATTATTAACCACCTGCATCTGTAACTTTATTTATAAAATTATTGGTGTGTTTTTTATTGGAATATTTTTTATCCAGTACATCAAATGGCTGCAAATTTATATTATAAGGAGTTATTATGAGATTTCATCAAAAAAATAGTGCCAACTATAGTTTTGCTGCCGACAAAAGAGTAAGACGTGTAGGCAATGGCATCTCAAAAGTCCCAGTAACTCTCGCCTTAAAATAATAAATATAATTAAATTTATAAAAGTTTTAAAAACCTTTTCATTAGTAAAAATATAAATAAATTTTAAGGAGAGACATATGATTATTAGTATATTAAAGGGATTATACTATGCATATTTTGTAGGATATGCAGGCTACCTAGGTGCGGATGTTAGCAAACATAAAGAAGATTTAAAAAAAGTTTCAAGTATAGATAAGGCCAAAGAATCATTTATAGGATTTTTAGCAAACTTTGGTGATTCTCTTGGGATAGGTTCTTTTGGAAATATAGTAGCTTTATTTGGAGCACTTAAGGTAAAAATTAATGATAAACTTATTCCCGGTACTTTAAATGCTTCTTGCTCATTACCAACACTTTTAGAGGCTATTTTATTTACTTCAGCTATAGAAGTTGATCCACTTACTTTAGTTTTGATGATAGCATCAGCTACTATTGGCTCATATATAGGAGCTGGGATAATTGCAAAAATGGATGAGAAAAAAGTTCAATTTGTAATGGGTGTTGCCCTATTTATAGCAGCAACAGTTATGTTAGTAACACACCCATACCTAGGTTTATTTGAAATGGAAAATACAGCTATTGGTATATCTGGATGGAGATTAATAGTTGCAGTAATTGGTAACTTTATCCTAGGAGTTTTAATGTGTGCAGGTGTAGGTCTATATGCTCCATGCATGGCTATGGTTTCACTTTTAGGTATGAATATCAAATCAGCATTCCCAATTATGATGGGTTCTTGTGCGATTCTTATGCCAACAGCAGGTATTAGATTTATAAAAGAAAAAGCTTATGATAGAACAGCAGCTGTATTTATCAATATATTTGGATGCTTAGGTGTACTTGGTGCATATTTTGGAGTAAAAAATGCAAATATTGACGCTCTTAAAATCCTAATCATCCTAGTAATTTTCTACACAGCTATAACAATGATTAGAAAAAGCAAAAGTCCAAAAGAAGAAGACTCTTTTGTTATAGATCCAGAAATAACTCAAGAAGTATATAGTGCAAACTAAATAAAATTAATAAAAAAGACGGGATAAGGCCCGTCTTTTTTTGTATTAAATCATCTAAGCAAAAAATTGACAATATTCTAATAAAAAGTTTAGTAATTTTAGAGCTAAATTGAGTTTTTTCAATAAGTACACTTAGCTTATAAACATAAAATAATATATAATTTTAAGAAAAATAAGCGATAAGCTAGTACACTATTTTTCTTTGTAAGAATAAATTTTTATTGGAGGAAAGATGGATTATGTAGGAATAGATATAGGGTCTACTGCTGCAAAAATAACTCTTATAAAAAATGGGGACATCATCCACTTTGTAATGCCAACTGGTTGGTCCAGCAAAGAAACTGCAGGGCTAATAAAAGATAGGCTAAAAAAAGATTATGATATAGATGTAGAAAGTGAAGACTGCAGAACAGTTGCCACAGGATATGGACGTATTTCTGTAGATTATGCAGATTTTGAAATAACAGAAATAACCTGCCATGCCAGAGGTGGACGTGAACTTTCTGGAGCAAGAACTACTACAATTATAGATGTAGGTGGTCAAGACACCAAGGTAATTAGCCTTGAAAACGGCTTTGTAGCTGATTTTTTGATGAATGATAAGTGCTCAGCAGGTACGGGCAGATTTATAGAAATTATGGCAGATAAGCTAAATCTAACCCTAGCAGAGCTTTTTGATATAGCTAAAGAGGGAGACCCAATAGAAATAAGTGCCATGTGCACAGTTTTCGCAGAATCGGAAGTCATAAATTACATAGGAGAAGGCAGAAAAAAAGAGGATATAGCAGCAGGAGTGATAGACTCTGTTGCCAAAAAAGTAAGCCAGCTTGCAGGACGCGCAAAAATAAAAGATGAAGTAATCCTTACAGGTGGTCTATCAAATGTCCCATATTTTGCAAAAGTTTTAAGTAAAAAATTAAATACACCAGTCCACACCACAGAAGATGGCAAGTTTGCCGGTTCCTACGGCGCAGCCTTACTTGCAAGGGAGAAGAAAAAAAGATGACAGACATAGTAAAAGATTTACCAGAAGTTTTTGAAGAATTTGCAGATCAAAGAAAAAACGCGTTTTTAGAAGTAAAAGAATTAAAGGATAAGGGGATTCCCTTAGTTGGAGCCTATTGTACATATTTTCCAGAAGAAGTAGCTTGGGCAGCGGGAGCAAGCACTGTGGGCCTTTGCGCTACCAGTGATGAAACAATCCCAGAAGCAGAAAAAGATTTGCCAGTCAACCTTTGCCCACTTATAAAATCATCCTATGGCTTTGCCAAAACAGATAAGTGCCCATTTTTTTATTTTTCTGATGTAGTAGTTGGGGAAACTACTTGCGATGGTAAAAAGAAAATGTACGAGCTAATGAATGATATAAAGCCAATGTATATCATGCACCTACCTCAAACACAAAACGAAAAAGCCCTTCGCTATTGGAAAGATGAGGTCTTGGAGCTTAGAGAATATCTGGAAAATAAATTTGATACAAAAATTACCGACCAATCCTTGGTAGAATGGTCAAAGGTGGGTAATGATATAAGAGATGCTCAAAAGAATTTGGCAGATACTATGGAACTAGATCCAGCACCAATGAGTGGCCTAGACTTTTTCCATGTTACCTATGGGTCTCAATTTAAAATGGATAAGACAAAAGTTGCTGATGAGATAAACGCTATTGCCAAAAAAATCCGTGATGAATATGACCCAGAAAAACTAGAGAAAAAACCTAGAATCATAGTAACAGGTTGCCCTATGGGAGGAGCTACTGAAAAAGTTATAAAAGCTATCGAAGATAATGGTGCGGTAGTAGTAAGTTTTGAAAACTGCTCTGGTGAGAAAAACTTTGATAACAATATAGATTTAGAAACAGATGATATAAACGAAGCTATAGCTCGTAGATACTTAGATATTGGTTGTTCTGTAATGACCCCAGATACAAATCGCTATGATTTATTAGGCAGATTAATAGATAAATACGATGCAGATGGGGTTATAGAAATGGACTTAGTTGCCTGCCATCCATATATAGTTGAGCGTGAGAAAATAAAAAGATTTGTTACTGAAGAAAAAGGCATCCCATATATGTTTGTAGAAACTGACTTTTCTAAAGCAGATATAGGCCAGCTAAATACAAGAATGGCTGCCTTTGTAGAAATGTTATAAATAAAGGAGATAAATGAGTAAGATAGAAATTTGCGGTGGATGCAATGCCAAAATTGCTGCAGGAAACCTTGATTCTTTATTAAAAGATATCAATCCATATAGACGTGATGATGTTCTTGTAGGTTTTGATGGCAAAGACGATGCTGCAGTTATAAATATAGATGATAAAACTGCAATTATTCAGACCCTAGACTTTTTTCCAGCTATGGTAGAAGACCCATATCTATTTGGGCAAATTGCAGCAGCAAATTCCCTAAGTGATATATATGCCATGGGTGGGGAAGTTGTAAGTGCCCTAAATATTGCCATGTTCCCATTGGAAGAAGATTTTGATATTTTAAGAGAAATCCTTCGTGGAGGAAATGATAAGGTAAGCGAAGCTAAAGCTTCTTTAGTAGGTGGCCACTCAATCCATGACAACCTAACCAAATATGGTCTATCAGTAACTGGAAAAGTGGAAATCGATAAAATTTGGGAAAATAATACACCAGAGGATAAGGATGTTATCCTACTTACTAAAAAACTTGGTACAGGGCTTATCACAGGATCATATGGCCAAGGTATGGTAAGTGATGAAGACTTTAAGGCCTGCACAGACCAAATGAAGTTATTAAATAAATATGCCAGAGATGTTTTTGTAAACTACGATATCCACGCAGCAACAGATGTTACAGGTTTTGGTCTCTTAGGCCACTTATCAGAAATGGCTGGAGATGATTTTTCTATCATAGTAGATAGCAGCAAAGTACCAGTATTAGAACCAGCCCTAGACTTGGCCAATGAATTCTTGTTTACATCCGGTGGCCAAAATAACAGAAATTACCTAAAAAATGTAGTTGAGTTTTACAAAGACGACTTTGCTATGAGCGAGGTATTATTTGACCCACAAACCAGTGGTGGATTATTAGTTGCAGTTGATAGAGAAACTGCTGACCAAATAATAGAAGAGTTTAAAAAGCAAAATATGGATATATATGAAATAGGGGAAGTAAAAGCGAAAAGATCCTACCCTATCATTGTAAAATAAAAAGGAGAAGATAATGAGAGAAATAGATGTAATTGGAAAAGCTTGCCCAATCCCAGTAATTGAGACAAAAAAAGCTTTAAGAGAAAATCCAGACGAAAAAGAATTTGAAATTTTAGTAGATAACGAAGTTTCTACAGAAAACCTAACAAAAATGGCTGATGAATTAAAAATTAATTCAAAAGTTGAAAAACTTGCAGATAGAAAATACAAGGTTAGCCTAGAAAAAACTGAGGCATCAAGAGACCACAGAGAAATCGAGGACTACTCAGTAAATAGTGCTACAAGTAATAACTACGTTGTAATTGTAAACTCAGATAAAATCGGAGATGGAGATGAAGAATTCTCTAAACAAATATTAGAAGGTTTCATCTACTCAGTAACAGAACAAGACCACTTGCCAGTAGAAATTATTTTCTTTAATAGGGGAGTGTACCTAACAACAGAAAACGAAAAAACAATTGAAGATTTAAAAAATCTTGAAAAACGTGGAGTTAGAGTATATTCATGTGGCCTATGCCTAGACCATTATGGCAAAAAAGATGACCTTGCAGTTGGTGAAATCACCAATATGTACAAAATCGTAGAAGCAATGAGATCAAACCATGCCATCTACCCTTGCTAAGGAAGTAGAGCATATCCTATTTTCATTTGAAAATACATCCACAGCCATGGCTGCTCTTGAAAAAACTGAGCACTTAGCTGGTGCAAGACTTATCCCACTTCCCACCGAAATTGGTGCTGGATGTGGGTTTTGCTTGCGTATAGATAAAAGTGAATTAGAAAATGCTTTAAATATTCTAGAAAAATCAGACTATGATAAAATTTACACCCTCTACCATGAGGGAAAAAAGAGAGTGATAAAAGAATATGTACTTTGATAACTCAGCCACAACCCTACATAAACCAAAGGCCTTAAAAGAAAAATATATAGAGCTTTTAGAAAGCGAATCCTACGGCAATCCATCAAGGTCAGGCCATGCCCTTTCTCAAAATTCTATGATGGGGATATTTAGGACCAAAATGGATTTAGCAAAAATATTTAATATAGCGGATCCAAATGATATAGCCCTTACAGAAAATGCAAGTTTTGGCCTAAATATGGTAATCAAATCTTTGGTAAAAGAAAGTGACCATGTAATAACCACTACAACAGAGCATAATTCTGTCCTAAGACCCCTCTACCAATCGGGGGCAGAACTTTCTTTTCTAGATTTTGATGAAAACTACGAAGTAGATTTTGACAAAATTTCAGAACTTATCAAAGAAAATACAAAATTCATAGTAACAAATCATGCCTCAAATCTATTAGCAAATCTCAATGACTTGGACAAAATCCACGAAATTGCAGAGAAATATAATTTAATAATGATTATAGACATGGCCCAAACTGCAGGATGTGTAGATGTTGATTTATCAAAATATCCAAATAGCATTTTTGTTTTCACCGGCCATAAGTCTCTTTATGGGCCGTCAGGAACTGGTGGGATAATAAAAGTAGGAGATTTTGATTTTTCAAATGTCTTTGCCGGAGGGTCAGGGGTAAATTCATTTGATAAGTGCCACCCTAAAGATTTCCCTGCTATCTTTGAAGTGGGTACTAGCAATTTCCTATCCCAAATAGCTCTGGATGCTAGCCTTAAATTTCTTTTAGAAACTGGGGTAGCTAATATAAATGAAAAAATAAGGGTATTAACTAAAAAATTCTATGATGGGATAAAAGACATACCAGGCATCAAATTTTATTCCAAAAAACCAGAAGGGGATTATACTGGCATAGTTTCCTTTAATTTATCAGATATGGACAGTGCAGAACTTTCACTAATATTAGATGAAAAATATAATATCCAAACCAGACCCGGCGCCCACTGTGCGCCCCTTATCCACAAACACTTTGGTACAGAAAACCAAGGTATAGTGAGATTTTCATTTTCATATTTTAATACTGATGAAGAAATAGATGCTGCTATTGATGCTATTAAAGAAATTGCAGCAGACTATAATAGTAAATAAGACCTAGGATGTCCTAGGTCTTTTTTTATTAAATTACTCATTGTAGAAATCTTGTCAATAATCGCCCGCGTGATATAATATTAATATATAAAACGATTTTTTTTACATACTTAAAACAAAAAGTAGGAGGCAAAAATGGGATTTGGCCCTAGTACAAAAATGACAACCATGCACCACTATAGGTGTCCGATAGTAAATGTAGTTTCATCCTATGATGGATTAGAATTTGTAGGAGTAATTGCAAAAGGAGTTTCTGATAAGCAAGCAGATAAGGAAAGAACATCAGTAGAAACGGGCAAAATGGCCAAAGAATTAGGTCTTGATGCAGCTATTGTAGCTCTAGATGGTTGGGGCAACCACCACATTGATTTTACAAGTGTAATAGGTGAGCTAGAAAAAAATGGAGTAGCAACAGCAGGCTTATCTTTTATCGGCCAACAAGCAACTTTTGTAGCAACCAACGAATACGTAGACCTAGTTCTTGACTACAACAAAACAGAATCTGGATTTGAAACTCAAGTTTTAGGAGAAAACTCCCTAGCAGAAATAGATGCTATGAGAGCTATGGTAGAACTTAGCAAAAAAATGGCTAAACGCGGCAAAAAATGGGATAAGAAAAAAGATCCAAACGAGAAAAAAGAGGGTAAACTTACAAAAGATTATATAGATATAAAAGAAGTAAGATTTGGTGATACAAATAAAATAGATGGCCACACCCTAGTAGTTGATGAAAATATAGCGGGAGATGCCCTAGAAGGCCAAGATAGAATCGTAGATATGTGTGTAGATATCATAAAACCAGGCGATTACAAAAAAGAAGCCAATACTAACCTAGATATTATGCCTATAGCAGCAAAAAAATCAGGCAAACTTGGCGAGGGTGAAACAGTAGAACTACGAGGTGTAGTAGCAATGATTACAGGAGTAGAAGAAGCCTACGACCTGCAACCAGCAAACATGGGATCATGTGATGGTAGCTTAGAAGAAAAAATTAGCTTTGATAGAGCAGGAACCCCATCAGTAGATGATTACATTTTCCATATAGACTTTACCTTCAAAGAAGGCGAGGGGAGAACAGCAGATGGGATAATAACAGCTCACAAAATAGCTGATGAGGTCATAGGAAAGATAAGAGAAATCTTAAAATCATATGAAGGAAAATATGATGAAAGCAAAGACTTTTACAATATCAAAAGACCAGGCAAATATAAAATAGGCATTGTAAAAGTAGTTTCAGGTGTAGGATGCATGTATGATACTTTTATAAAACCTGATGAACCAGCAGGAATAATTGGTGGGGAAAATATAAGACTAAGAAAAAATAGCCCAGTACTTTTGACACCAAATGAAGCAAGAGATGGGGGTATTCATTCACTTTACTAAAATAAATGAAAATTTTAAGCATTTGCGTAAAGCAGGTGCTTTTTTTGTGGATTAAGCTAGTTAATATAATATAAAACTATAATAGTGCTGTATTTTTAAGATAGATTAACAATCAAAGTTTATTAAACACATGTCTCTAAAAAAGATTTCTCCATTCCGCTATCGCTTCAGTCGAAATGACAATAGGGAAGGCATAGTTTTATGAGGATACTAATCTTATAAACCTAATGAATTTACAATAAGTAAATAAGACCAATATCTTCAAACAAAGTTTACCACATCTTTGTCATCTCGAGCGTAGCCGAGAGATCTACCTAAGAGTCAAACATTATAAACCGTAGTTATTAGAATTTATAAAATCATTAATAAACTAATAAGTTTTAAAACTAGCGTTCAAAAGTCGCATAAAGCAAAAAAAGATTTCTCCATTCCGCTATCGCTTCAGTCGAAATGACAATAGGGGGATTTAAACAATCAAGTTTAAAATCATACATACCCAATACTGGGATAAAAGTGCATAAGATCATTATATTAATTCGAAGAATACCTTTTATTGTCATCTCGACTAAGCGCAGCGCACGGAGAGATCTACCCAAAAATCAGACATCCCAAACCGTAGTTATTAGAATTTATAAAATCATTAATAAACTAATAAAATTTAAAACTAGCGTTCAAAAGTCGCATAAAGCAAAGAAAGATTTCTTCATTCCGTTATCACTCCAGTCGAAATGACAATAGGGGGCTTTAAACAATCAAGTTTAAAATTATACATATCCAATACTGGGATAAAAGTGTATAAGACCATTATATTAATTCGAAGAATACCCTTTATTTTTCCAAAAAAGAATTCGCTAGCGAACTTCTACTGCTCATTGCCCCACGCAGTGGCGGAGGGGGTTAGAAGGGTTTTGGGGGACCGGGGAAAAGGGAGTAAGGGGTCTCCGCAACCCCTTATCCCTATCCCCCGGAGAACGAAGAATTATCTAAAATACTGAAACCAAGTCAATTACCTAATAAGAAAAAGATTTTGTAAACTTTTTTAAAAAGTCCTTCATTACTTTGTTACAAATTTAGTAAAATATTGTATAATAACCATATATGGAGGCAGTATGGAAAATTTATACAAAAAATTACCTCAAATGAATGAGATTTTAAATAGATATGATGAAAATCCTGTGATTGTAAAAGATATTGCAAATAAGGTTTTGGATGCTTACCGTGCCAAAATTGCGGCTAAGGAAGATTTTGAAACGGCAGATATATATGCTGATATAGATAGAAAAATCAATTCTTTTAGCCCTTATTCTCTATACAATGTGATAAATGCAACTGGGGTTATCCTACACACCAACCTAGGCCGTGCGGTTTTATCAGAAAAATCCCTTGAACGAATTGAAAAAATTGGAGCTAGCTACTCAAACTTAGAATATGATGTAGCAAAGGGAGTCCGTGGCTCTCGCTATACCCACCTAGTTGATATAGTAAAAAAACTAACTGGTGCAGAAGATGCCCTTATTGTAAATAACAATGCTGCAGCAGTTTTTCTAGTTTTAAATACCTTTTGCCAAGGCAAAAATGCCCTTATTTCCCGTGGAGAATTAGTGGAAATTGGTGGGTCTTTCCGTATTTCAGAAATTATGAAAAAATCTGGGGCAAATGTAGTAGAAGTTGGGGCTACAAATAGGACTCACCTATATGACTATGAAAATGAAATCGATGATGAAAACTTATCGGCAATTGTAAAAGTCCACAAGTCAAACTTCCAAATGGTGGGCTACAACGAGTCTGTAGATACCAAAGACTTAAAGGAATTAATCGGCAATCGTGATATTCTTCTTTACGAAGACTTAGGAAGTGGATCTTTAATCGACCTTACTCCTTATGGCTATTCTTACGAAAAAACTGTGGGCGACTGCCTAAAAGATGGCATCGATTTAGTAAGTTTTTCTTGTGATAAACTAATCGGTGGGTCCCAAGCAGGAATTATCGTTGGTAAAAAAGAATACATAGCCAAAATGAAAAAAAATCAGCTTTTAAGAGCCTTTAGGGTTGATAAATTAACCCTAGCATCAGTTGAAGCAACCTTAATCGAATACCTAGATTTTGAGCAAATGAAAACCGACAATCCAACTATTAGGATGATTACTGAAGAAGCTGACGTAGTCAAAAAAAGATGTCAAAAGCTTTTAAGAAAAATCCAAAAAATAGAGGGCATCGATGCAGAAATAGTTGAAAGTGAAGGAAAAATCGGTGGTGGGTCTTATCCACTAGATATCAAAAGAACTTATTCGGTAAAAATAAGTAATACTGATGTCAAAAATCTAGAAGAGCACCTTAGATTATCAGACCACCACATTATAAGCACAGTCCATGATGGCAATCTTTACCTCAATGCTCTGACAATTTTTGAAAGCCAAATCGATGATATTTACAAAGTTTTAAAGGATTATTATGAAAAATAATTATATAATCGGAACAGCAGGCCATATTGACCATGGGAAGACAACCCTAATCAAGGCCCTAACTGGAAATGAAACAGACAATTTAAAAGAAGAAAAAGAACGCGGTATATCCATAAACCTTGGCTTTACCGCCCTTGACCTATCAAATGGAGAAAGAGCTGGAATCATTGACGTGCCAGGTCATGAAAACTTTATAAAAAATATGATGGCTGGAGTTGTCGGTATCGACATTATCCTTTTAGTAATAGCAGCAGATGATGGAGTGATGCCACAAACAATAGAGCATGCCCAAATTCTCCATTACATGGGTGTGGACAATGCTATAATAGTCATTACCAAAAAAAACACAGTTGCCCCAGAAATGGTTGATTTAGTAAAGGCAGATATTGAAATGTCCTTTGCCGATACTATCCTAGAAGATGCGCCAATAGTGGCAGTAGATTCTGTATCAGGAGAAAATATTGACAAGCTAAAGGCTCTTATTGAAGAAAAAATAACTTCTACACAAAAAACAGAAGATAGCAAGTCCATGAGGATGAATATCGATAGGTCCTTTACCCTTCAAGGTATCGGGACAATTATAACAGGAACCCTTACCGAGGGAGAAATCTATAAAGATCATGAATACATGCTCTACCCATCCGGCGAAAAAGTAAAGGTAAGGTCCATACAAAACCACGATGTGCCTATAGATGTAGCCCACAGGGGCCAAAGGATTGCCCTAAATCTTGCTAATATTTCTTCAAATGAAATAAAGCGTGGAGATATCATTGCCCAAAATGATTCACTAATAAGAGTAAAAAATGTCCAAACCAAGCTTTCCCTATCCAAATTTGATGATATAAAAATTGAACACTGGACTAGGGTAAGATTCTTCCATGGAACAAAAGAAGTGCTAGCAAGAGCTGTACCACTTGACCAAAAAGAGATAAAACCAAACCAAACTGCCCTTTGCGAATTCCGCCTAGAAGAAGAAATTTTTGTAAAAAGAGGGGACAAATTTGTAATTAGATCCTACTCACCACTAAAAACCATAGGTGGGGGAGAAATTATCGATACAAATAGCCAAAATCACACAGTAAACTCTACAGACTATGTGGCTTATCTAAAAAATAAGGAAGAATTTACAAAAATCGATGAGATAATAGACTTTTTAGATAGCTTTAAAAATGAAGATGAAATCTATACTCATATGGGTATTGAAAAATCTGCCCTAGAAGAAAATTTAAAGCAAATGGTAGCCAATAATGATATCCAAATGGTCGGAGAATCTTATATAGCCAATCAAAATTTAGAAAAAATTGCAGCAGACATTAGCCAAATCGTCAAAGACTACCACAAAGAAAATCCTTTAGATGAAGGAATCTCAAAAGAAGAACTAAGGCAAAAATTAGACTTAAACTTAGATAGCAAGGACTTTGAAGCCATGCTAAAAAATAAAATCTTAACTAAAAATATCATGCTTCAAAAAGGTTATGTAAAAGATAAAAACTTTGCCATAAGCCTTGCCAACGATCAAAAAAGAATCGACGAACTAATGGAACAAATCAAGGCGAATGAACCAAAATTATCCAAAGAAAGTGATGTATTTGATAAAAAAGACAAAGATTTACTAGCATTTTTACTAAAAGAAGACCTAGTAAGGGTAGAAGAATTTGTCATAACTAATGAATATTATACAAAATTGGTCGATATGGTAAAAGATTATTTTAAAGATAATGATAAGCTAGAAGCTAAAGAATTTAGAGATTTATCAGGACTTAGCAGAAACCAAGCTATAGTATTTTTAGAATATCTAGATAAGAAAAATATAACAAAAAGAGTGGAAGACTATAGAATATTAGTCTAATGGCGAGAGCGTGTAGGAATCGAACCTACCCGAGAAGTACACTTCTCACAACGGTTTTGAAGACCGCAGAGCACACCAGACACTCATCCGCTCCCATATGTGCACCTATTATTATAACATAAGTTGCTAAAAAATCAACAAAATATATCAGCTACAGTAAAACAATAAGATAATATAGACATAGATGTCTACGCTATAAAAAGCCCACAAAAGGCAAGTTTTAAAGACTTAGCCCGGATGTGGGCTTATTTGTTGGAAAATTTTGGGAAAATAAGGAGATATTTTCTATATATAAATAGGAGGTGATAAAATGACAAAAATCTTAATCTATAAAGAAGAAAAAGATGATGAAAAAGATACAATAATGATAAAGATTGTGAATAAAAAAGAAAGGAGGTAGGCAAATAAAGTTGTTGGTAAGGAGAGTTATGGGTTTGATTTTGTTAAGATGTGAAGATAGTGGCAAAGGTTAAGAAAGACAAGCATCAAAGAAAGATTTCTCCATTCCGCTACCGCTCCAGTCGAAATGACGATGGGGGGGCTTATATTTTTATATAAATAAATCTTACAAACCCTTACACTTCGAATTAAAATACAGTAAATAAGAAAAATACTTAACATACGAAGTACTCCCTCAATTGTCATCTCGAGCGCAGTCGAGAGATCTATCTCAAAGTCAGACATCCCCAACCGATAGCTATGATCTTAATTACAAAAATTAATAACAATATATTTTTCAGCTATAGTACTAATAGTAGCATAAAGTTCAGAAAGATTTCTCCATTACTCTGCCGCTCCAGTCGAAATGACAATGAGGGGGCCACATTAATTTGCAAACCAGTCTTATAAAGACTAACACTTTGAATCCAAAATATAGTAAATAAGAAGCAAATAAACATCCGAAGTATTCACCCTCATTGTCATCTCGAGCGCAGTCGAGAGATCTACCTATGAGTCAGACATCCCTAACCGTAGCTACAATTATTATAAAATAATCAACCCATAAAACCCTTACCACAACTACTCCAATTCTTATGGATTCACAAGAGGAAAATTTCCCATTCATTTCCGTATTTAATAATGCCAAAAAAACCATGGACATTACTCAACTAATTGGCGATTTGGGCTTTCCTATCGTGGTTAGCCTTATATTAATCTACAAACTCGACTATAAACTAGACGAGATACTCAAAGAAATACGCGAACTTAAAAACCAAAACTAAAGGAGGTTTATGCAGTCAATTGAAAAAATGCTTGCTTATGCAAAAAGCAAACACAGAAAAGTGGGATATTCTATGGCCTACCCACAAAGGTTAGGGCCTGCCTACTTGGATTGCTCATCTTTTGTCTACTATGCACTGATAGCTGGGGGCTTTTTGCCCCAAGCTGCAGTCATTGGCAATACTGAAACCCTTTATAAATTAAAGGGCACAGTTTTAGAAGAGATTTATTCCTATAATCAAATAAAAGCAGGAGATATATTTATACGCGGCTTAGAAGGTAGGTCAGCTGGAGCTGGTGGCCACACAGGAATTTTCCTAGAAAAAGGAAGAATTATACATTGCAATGCTGTAAACGGCACAGTAAGCATCAATGGAGAGGAAAATTTTCTAAGGTACTTTCTATCTTGCAAAAGAAGTAATTATGAGAGATATTTTAGACCTATTGTAAAAAATCAACCCCTTAAAAACCATAAAACAGGGATAGCAACAGTCTATGCTTCCACCTATGTTAGATCAGCCCCAAGCACTCAGGCAGCCATAGTAGCTAATTACCATAAAGGAGATAAAATAAACTACGATAGAATAGTTATAGCAAATGGCTACCATTGGCTTTCTTATATAGGAAACACCAGCGGCCAGCGCAGATATGTAGCCTACAAAGATAGCAAAGGCAGGCAATGGATGGATATTTAATCCATCCTTTTTTTATGTATTTTTTTTCTTTTTAGGGCTAGTATAAATTAACTGGGTATTATACAATAAAGTTATAGAATATAGGCAAAAGGAGTGGAAAAATGATACCTAAAAAAATCTTAATAGTTGCCCTATCATTTGGTTTAATATTTGCAGGATCTAGCGCACCTGTTTTTGCTCAGGATACTGAAATGACTGCAGAGCAGGAAAGTGAATTTTATACTAGAAGAAGTGAAATAATGAATCAACAACAATCAAAATCTGAGGAAATAAAAAAAGAAATATCTAATGCTGAAGAAAATAAAAGAGTTGCTGAAAAAACACGTAATAATAAGAGAGAAGAAATAAAACAATTAAATATACAATTAAAAGAAAAGGAAGAAATTGCTATAGAAGATTTATCAGATGAAGAAATCTCTAAACTTGACCTAGAAATAGAGAATCTTAAAACAGAATTGCAAAAAAGTCAAGAAGAATTAATAAAGCTAGAAGAGGAATATACAAAAAAAGTAGAGGAATACAACTATCTTCAAGAGATAGCAACAAGAGAAAGATCTCTATATAATGATTATGATAAAGCCCGAAATTCATTTGCTCTTGATAAAGCAGATACTATATACCAATTAAGAGGTTATAAATTAGAAGGTTTGATAAGCAGTCAACAGAGAACCGAGTTAGATAGAAAATTAAAAGATGCAACTACAGAAGATGAACTTAATAAAATAAAGGCTGAAGTTGAATCGTTAGCAAAAGGAATGGATCAGCCTAAAGAAGAAACATCAAATAATCAAGATTCCCAAAATCAGGAAGAACAAAACAATAATTCAGCCCAACTATCTTTAGCGAAAGAAGATGTGTTAAAAAACTTAGAAGAAAACAAAGAAATCTCAGATGAGAAAAAAGAAGGGTTTAGGAAACAAATCGAAGAAGCTACTGGCAAAGAACAAGTAGATGAGATTCTAGAAGAAATAAAAAACTATAAAGAAGAATCTAAACCTACAGATGAGGCAGAATCACCTACTACATACCAACCGGTAGGAGAAGAGCAATTACCAGAAAAACCATCTGCAGACACCCCAGCAAAAGAAAACAAAGATAAACCAAAAGAAATACCACCTACTCCAAATCCAGATCAAAAACCAAAAAATGATACTTCATCATATAAGCCAACAATCAGTACGGATAATGACCTAGCTAGTCTCCCAGAAACTAAGCCTTTAGATACTCCACAAGATAATAAAGAAGATACAAATAAAGATAAGACTTCTGTAGAAAATCACAAAGAAGAAACCACTTCCAAACCAAGTCAAAGCTATTTACACCAGATTTTAGGAAAGATATACCCAAACTCTGCCACTATAAGGATAATAGACCCATCCGGCAAAGACTACACGACAACTATCAAAATAACAGAAGAAAAGCTTCAGTCAGCTAAAGATACCATAATAGTAAAAGAAAATTACAAATATATCAAAAAAGGTAGCCACAAAGTAGATGACCTTAAAGCCAAACGCGACCAACTCCGAAAATCCATAGCCCACAACAAAGCATCAGTTAGGGCCATAGAATTATTAGAAGAGCTCACTCCAAAAACAGTAGCCAAAAACCGAGAAAAAATAAATGCCCTATTAAAAGAATCAGAAGGGCTACTAAAAGAAGCCAACTACGCCCTAGCAGAATATAACTATGTTCTAAGCAAGTAAACAAAGATATATTATTAAAAAAATGGGTAAATATCAATAAAATAGATAAAATTATCTTAAAAAATATAAGGAGAGAGAATCAATGAATAAAAAACTATTAACCGCAGCCCTATCAGCAACATTAGTATTTGGAGCAGGAGTACAAAGCGCTCATGCAGATGATGTAACCATTCCAACAGCTCCAGAAGATAACCAAACAGTAAACGTAACAACAGGTGGAGTAGCAAATACTGGTAATTTTGAAAAAGAAGAAACAGAAGAAAAAATCAAAACAACCAGCACCCTAGATCCAAATCAAGTAAAAGAAAAACCAGCTACTCCAGAAGAGACAACTCCACAAGAAAATAATAATCAAGAAGAAAGCCAACCACAAGAAAATGAAAATGTAAATACAAATACAAACACAAACACTCCAGCAGACACCCAACAACAATCTGGAGAAAATCAAACAACAGCACAAAACCCAGATACAAATACTAACAAACAAACATCACAAGTTGGCGAAAAAAGAGTTTACAAAGCAGGAAAAGAAACTCAAACTAACAACCAAAAACAAGTGAGCAAAACAACAAATGCAGGTAAAGATGATAAAGCAAAAAAAGCTCCTGAAAAAGAAAAAACAGAGATGAAAGCTGAAGTCAAAAAAGATAAAAACGCAGGAGAAAACCCAAAAACAGGAGTAGCAACAGCAACAACCCTAGCAGCAACAGCAGCCCTAGCATCAGCAGGATTTGCTTTAACAAAAAAAGAAAATAAATAATTAGAAGTTAAAAAAGAAGAGGGTAGCAGACCCTCTTTTTTGTTTGGAAATATAAGGCTATTAAAAATATATAAGCGTTAACAAGGGAAATAAAGCACAAAGCTATCGTTAAATAAAAACACGCTTCTAAGAAAGATTTCTCCACTCCGCTGCCGCTCCGGTCGAAATGACAATGGGAGAGTACCAATCTCTATTTAGTAAATAATCTTATAAACTTATCCCTTAGAAAAAAAGTAAAAAAGACCACCATCTAAAAACACCGCATCCACACCTCTTGTCATCTCGAGCGTAGTCGAGAGATCTACCTGAAAGTCAGACGTCCCTAAACGTATTTATTAAAAATATACAAACATTAACCACACCCCAGTCACCCTGAGAGAAGTCGAAGGGTCTCCTAGATGCATATTATCTTAGTTAAAAAAGATATTAATAACTAAATAAACTTAAAAGTTTCCGTCTACAATCACATAAAGCACAAAAAGATTTCTCCATTCCGCTACCACTCCAGTCGAAATGACAATGAGGGAGTACCAATCTCTATTTAGTAAATAATCTTATAAACTTATCCCTTAGAAAAAAAGTAAATAAGAAAACTGTCGCACAAACGAAGCACCCCACTATTTTGTCATCTCGAGCGTAGTCGAGAGATCTACCCACAAGTCAGACATCCCCATCCGCAGCCATTAAAAATACATACATCATTAACCACACCCCTGTCACCCTGAGAGAAGTCGAAGGGTCTCCTAGATGCATATTATCTTAGGTAAAAAAGATATTAATAACTAAATAAACTTAAAAGCTTCCGTTTACAATCACATAAAGCACAAAAAGATTTCTCCACTCCGCTACCGCTCCGGTCGAAATGACAATGGGGGACGCTTATATTGTTACAAAAAATAAATCTTACAAACCCTAACCCTTCGAATCCAAAACACAATATATAAGAAGCATATCCAAATACGAAGTATTCCCTTAATTGTCATCTCGAGCTCAGTCGAGAGATCTACCCCAAAAGTCAGACATCCCTAAACGTATTTATTAAAAATATACAAACATTAACCACATCCCTGTCACCCTGAGCGTAGCAAAGCGAAGTCGAAGGGTCTCCTAGATGCATATTATCGTAGGTAAAAAAGGTATTAATAAGCAAACAAAACAAAAAACTATCGTTAGGCAGTCACATAAAGTAAAAAAAGATTTCTCCACTCCGCTACCGCTCCAGTCGAAATGACAATGAGGGAGTACCAATCTCTATTTAGTAAATAATCTTATAAACTTCTCCCTTAGAAAAAAAGTAAATATGAAAGCTGTCGCACAAACGAAGCACCGCACCATTTTGTCATCTCGAGCTCAGTCGAGAGATCTACCCTAAAAGTCAGACATCCCTAAACGTAGTTATTAAAAATATACAAACATTAACCACACCCCTGTCACCCTGAGCGAAGCAAAGCGAAGTCGAAGGGTCTCCTAGATGCATATTATCTTAGGTAAAAAAGATATTAATAACTAAATAAACTTAAAAGCTTCCGTTCTACAATCACATAAAGCACAGAAAGATTTCTCCATTCCGTTCCACTCCAGTCGAAATGACAATGAGGGAGTACCAATCTCTATTTAGTAAATAATCTTACAAACTTATCCCTTAGAAAAAAAGTAAATAAGAAAACCATCTGATAAACAAAGTACCCACTATTTGTCATCTCGAGCGCAGTCGAGAGATCTACCTAAAAGTCAGACCTACCCAACCGTAGCTATTAAAAATATAAAGACATTACCAAGAAAAATAAAGTGCAGAACTATCGTTAAATAAAAACACGCTTCTAAAAAAAGATTTCTCCATTCCGTTCCACTCCAGTCGAAATGACAATGGGATAGTACCAATCTCTATTTAGTAAATAATCTCACAAACTTACCCCTTAGAAAAAAAGTAAATAAGAAAGCTGTCGCACAAGCGAAGCACTTCACTATTTTGTCATCTCGAGCTCATAAAAGCCCATTGATTTTGGGCTTTTATGCCGAAAACGTAGTGCGATAGCACGGGGAAGCTTCCTATGAAGCAGGTTTTCGTAGTCGAGAGATCTACCCTAAAGTCAGACATCATAAACCGCAGCTATTACATATATAACAACATTAATTACCAACCACTACTTAATCATCCCAACAAAAAAACTAGGCTTAAAGCCTAGTTTTTATCTTTATTTTCCCACTAACTAATTCAAAAAACTATCATCATCTTTTATCAACCACACCACACCAGCCACAGCTGCTACTCCTAGGGCGATTTTTTTAATTGACAGTCCGCCTTTTTTCTCTTTTGCCTGGTTTTTGTAGTGTCTTTTTATGCTATAAGCATCAGTTTGATATGCGCTAGTTAGATAGTTTCTATTATCCCTATAATCATTACCATAATATACACCTGCAAGCTGGTAATCAGCAGGCACATCGATAGCACTTTCTTCGTTAATATCTAGTCCAGTAGTTCTATTAGTAGGATTTACTATTTTTTCAGTAGTTACCACTCTAGACCTAGTTGCAGGTCTATCCACAGTAGTCTCAGTATATACCACATCCCCATTGTCAGGTTTGATAACTATCTTAGTATCTTCAGGTACAACACGGCGGTTTTCCACCCTCTTATCTACCACTACTTTATTAGGGACAATGTTTTGTGCCTCATTTGACCTAGCAGTTTCAAAAACAGTGCTTTCTTCTTTGGCAATAGTTTTTATAGGTACACTTTTATCTTTATTAACAGAGTTAGCACTATCAGCTACAAAAACATGCTCATCACTTTTACCCTCACTTACCCCAGGGACACTTTTGCTCTTAGCAATGTCTTCTACTTCAACATCGCTAGTATCTACACTACCAAATCCAAAACCAGTATATAACTCTTGGCCACGGTCTAAGTCTTTTTCATCTATTTCTTTTATAGTCCTATTCCTTACTTCAGGTACATCATCAATATTATTACTTTGATCGACAGGGCTTGCACCAGTTTGTTTTTTATCCAAATCATCCATCAATAGTTCCTCCTCAAATATTTTTAGAAAATTCAATAAAACTTTTTCTGCTTATAGATATATGAAATTTATACCCAATATAGAAAAAGCTATGCTAATTACAAAATCATCCTAAATTCTTAAATAAATAATAGCTAACTCCTTTCTATATATAATAGCTTCCATTTATAAAGGGGAGCAGGCTAATATGATATAGAAAATATTTCTTGGGAAAAAGAGCTAGACAATCGATAGCAAATATAGTACACTTAATGTCATATAGGACAATAAAAGACAGAAAAATATAAGAACATTAACACCGCTATGTCACCCTGAGCGCATAAAAGCCCATTGATTTTGAGCTTTTATGCCGAAAACTTAGTGCGACAGCACGAAGGAGCTTCGAAAGAAGCGAGTTTTCGTAGCCGAAGGGTCTCCTAGATGCAAATTATCTTTGGTAAAAAAGGTATTAATAACCAAATAAACTTAAAAGCTTCCGTTCTGCATCACATAATTCAAAGAAAGATTTCTCCACTCCGCTGCCGCTCCGGTCGAAATGACAAAGAGAAGCCCTAATCTCTATTTAATAAATAATCTTATAAACCAATCACTCAGAAAAAAGTAAATAAGAAATCTGTCGCAAAAACGAAGCACCGCACTATTTTGTCATCTCGAGCACAGCCGAGAGATCTACCACAAAGTCAGACCTCCCTAAACGTAGTTATTAAAAATATACAAACATTAACAAAAAAACAAAAAAAAGAACTATCGTTAGATAAAAACACACCTCTAAAAAAGATTTCTCCACTCCGCTACCGCTCCAGTCGAAATGACAATGGGGGAATGCAGTTCTATTAGCCAATTAATCTTACCAACCCAAAACACCGAAACGAGTAACTAAGACCATTATCTTAATACGAAGAATTCCGCTCATTGTCATCTCGAGCTTAATCGAGAGATCTACCCCAGAGTCAGACCTCCCTAAACGTAGTTATTAAAAATATACAAACATTAACAAAAAAATAAATCAAAGAACTATCGCTAAATAGAAGTACGCCTCTAAAAAAGATTTCTCCACTCCGTTTCACTCCGGTCGAAATGACAATGGGGGGGATTGTAGTTCTATTAGCCAATTAATCTTACCAACCCAAAACTCAGAAACTAGTAACTAAGATTATTCTTCTAATACAAAGAATTCCGCTCATTGTCATCTCGAGCACATAAAAGCCCATTGATTTTGGGCTTTTATGCCGAAAACGTAGTGCGATAGCACGGAGGAGCTTCGAAAGAAGCGAGTTTTCGTAGCCGAGAGATCTACCCAAAAGTCAGACATCCCCAGCCCCCAGCCACCAACTACATAAAAACATTACAAATTAACCAAAACACCCCAACAGAAAGGAGCATCACATGCACATTACAAACATCCAAATCATCGCCATCCTCCCAGAAGAAATCAAGACCTTTGGCATAGGATCGCGCGTCTATACACCAACCACCACCCACCTTATAGAAGAAACACCCACCCTCTACCTCAACAAAATGTACAAAAAACGAGGCAAAAACAAAAAAGAAATGGACCAAGTCATCAAGGATACTCTCCAAATTACAAAAAATATGCCCTACATCATAGACACCAGCCACGTATTCTTTGGTTTCAAATACAGAAACGCCACCTACGATAGAGAAAGAAGAGGCTTTGTAAACATCACCTGTGTCGAAAAAATAGAAAATAGCGAAATCATCCTCACCACCGGAGAAACCATATCCACCCTCAACACCTTTGCCACCCTAAATACCAACAAAAACCACGCCAAAGCCATGCTCTACCGTCAGCAGCTCATAGCCTCCTACGACTGGGCCGAGACCCTCGATCAAATCAGAGCCACAGTCATGAGAGAAACCACACCCAAAGTAAGCGAAATTCAACAAAATTTACTTGACTAAACCCCAATATCTGCTAAAATAAATGTAACTATCAATATATGGGTGATAACCACAAAACATGAGTGCAAAAATATCGATAGTTATAAACAAAAATAAGCCCTTGTAAACCAATATCCATTAAAGTTAACAAAACTTTAGAGATATTGGCCATATACAAAAAGCTTATTAAAACATATTTCTATTAGCAAAAGACCAGCAAATACACATATGCATCAATATTGTAGTAAATGTGAAGATATTTATAAATATATTTTTTAGAAATATTGAGGAATTTACCAATTGTGTTGCAAAAGTGTAGAACTTGGTGTACTATAGAATATGTAAAGTGAGTACTATTTATTAGATGAAATAGTAGATAGAAATAAATAAGGAGAAAACTTATAATGAAAAGAAATAAATTAGCAGCAGGTGCATTAGCACTAGCTCTAGGATTAAGTGCAGTAGCTCCATCATTCGCAGCTAGCACAACATCAACAAAAACAGAAGTTGCAGCAACAACTTTATTCCAAGAAAAATACGCTGAAGAACTTAAAAAAGCTCAAGCTCTATATGAAGATGCAACAGCTAAAAAAGCTAGACTTGACAAAGCTGAAGTAGCAAAATCAGAAGCTGAAGATAGAGTACTTGCAGCAAACAAAGCTTATGTAGATATCACATCAAAATTAGATGGAGATAAATCTCTAGCATATGAAGTTGAACAAGCTAGAAGAGCTTTAGCACTACTTACAGATAAAACTGCTGAACAAATCAAAGATGCTGAGATAGATAAAACATATGAAGAACCAACAACAATCTTTACATTATCTGGAAACTCATCTCTTGGTTATGTATTAAGAGAATCTGAAGAAACAAGAACAATAGTTAAAAAAGAACCAGCAGCAAAAAATATCTTTAAAGTAAAAAATGATGTAAATTCAAAAACTGAAGCTGAATCTGTATTAGTAGAAAATCCAAACTACCAAAAAACAGACGATGGTTGGGATCAATATAAATATTTAGCTCAAGACGGAAAAGGCAAAAGCTTTGAATTCGATGATAATGGAACAGTAGTTACAAAATGGTTTACTAATGATCCTGCAGAAGCTCAATCAACAATCAAAAATGTATCTAAAGATGCTGAAGTTTCTGAACAAAGACAAAGAGAATTCAACGTTGCTTACGAAAGATACGCAAATGCATGGAAAACATGGAACAACACAATCTCTAACAGACTAAGCGAAAAAGACGCTGCTTATCAAGAATTAATCGCAGCAGAAAGAGCTTACGATGTTGCAGTTACAGAATACAAAGCGGCTAAAAAAGCAGCTGATCCAGCAGTAGTTCTTTACGAAGAAGCTCTAGCTAAACTTAAAGGTGCAGCTGAAGGATACAACGTAGTTATCGTTGCAACAAACAATGGTATCGAAGTTAAAGGTAAAGAAGAAGCTCCAGCTAAAAAAGACGTTGACTATGTAGGTCTTCAAGCAGCTATCGACAGAGCTAATGAAACTCTAAGAGCAGTTGAACTTCTTGAAAAATTAACACCAAACACAGCAGCTAACAATAGAGCTAAATTAAACGCACTAGTAGCTGAACAAAAAGCAACTATCGCTAAAGCAGAAGCTATCCTTAAAGCTGCTGATAAAAAAGTTGCTCTAGTAGCTACAGCATACGCTGCAGAAGATGAAGAAGTAACAGCTGAAGACGTTGACGCACTAATCAAAGAATTAGACGACAACACAGCAGCTATCCAAAAAGAACTTAAAGACATCGACAAAGACGTTAAAGTTGAAGAAGAAAAACCAGCTGAAGACGACAAAAAAGACGATGACAAAAAAGAAGAAGAAAAACCAGCTGAAGACAAAGAAGATGATAAAAAAGAAGACAAAGCTGACGACAAAAAAGAAGATACAACAAAAGTAGTTGAAAAAACTAAAGTTGTAGAAAAAGCAGCTAACAAATCATCAGCTAACAAAACAGCTGGAACAAACGCTAAAACAGGTATCGCTGGTGTAGCTGGCGTTGCAGGTGTATTAGCAGCAGCTTCAGTTGCTTACGCAGCAAGCAAAAAAAATAACTAATTTTAAATATTAGTAATTTTTACAAGAAATAAATAGAGTCATATAAAGAGTGCACTCGATAAGACTCAAAATTAAAAACTAATAGTAACCGCGGTACTCACTTGAAAATGCTCCCACCAAATAAAGGTGGGAGTATTTTTTTCTTGACCTATCCCGATTCTTCAAAGAAGAATCGAAGGAAGGTCAAATGCCGCGTAGTCCAAATCTACGATTTGGCTAACGAAGCCGGCTTGTTAAAAGCTAGTAACAGATTAAACGAAGTTAAAAAGGGATTGATGGTAGGTCAGATGTCGCGAAATAGCCCGTGCGGCTAATAGAGCACTTTCAAATCTTCGATTTGTCAAGAAGCCGACGGAGGGAGTATCAAAGTAAAGTACATTCGAAGCGATTATCCCAATTGTCATCTCGACCGTAGCGAAGCGAAGTGGAGAGATCTACCCACGAGTCAGACATCCCAAACCGTAGCCGAAGGGTCTCCTTGATAAATATCACCTCTATTAATAAGAAGGATTAATAATAAAATAAACTTAGAAACTCCGGCAAACAATCACATAAAGCAAAGAAAGATTTCTCCATTCCGCTGTCGCTCCAGTCGAAATGACAATAGAGTGCGCTTATATTACTAAAATAATAAATCTTACAGACACTTATCCTTCGAATCTTAAATAAAGTAAATAAGAAGCAAACTAACATTCGAAGCAATTCTCCCCATTGTCATCTCGAGCTTAGTCGAGAGATCTACCTACAAGTCAGACATCCCCAATCGGTAGATATTATCCTAATGACAAAAATTAATAATAAAACAAATGTAATATACACATCTAATAATTACATAAATCAAAAAAAGATTTCTCCATTCCACTACCGCTCCAGTCGAAATGACAATGGAGAGCGCTTATATTGCTAAAAAAATAAATCTTACAGACATTTACCCTTCGAATCTTAAATAAAGTAAATAAGAAACAAATTAACATTCGAAGAAATTTCCCTTATTGTCATCTCGACCGTAGCGAAGCGAAGTGGAGAGATCTACCTAAGAGTCAAACATCCTAATCCGTTAGCTATTATCCTAATGACAAAAATTAATTATCAAATAAAAACAAAAACTATCGTTTTACAATCACATAAATCAAAAAAAGATTTCTCCATTCCGCTCCCGCTCCAGTCGAAATGACAATGGGGGCGCTTATATTGCTAAAAAATAAATCTTACAGACACTTATTCTTCGCATCTTAAATAAAGTAAATAAGAAACAAACTAACATTCGAAGCAATTTCCCTTATTGTCATCTCGACCGTAGCGAAGCGAAGCGGAGAGATCTACCCCAGAGTCAGACATCCCCAACCGGTAGATATTATCCTAATGACAAAAATTAATAATAAAACAAATGTAATAGACACATCTAATAATCACATAACACAAAGAAAGATTTCTCCATTCCGCTCCCGCTCCAGTCGAAATGACAATGGAGTGCGCTTAGATTGCTATAAAAATAAATCTTATAAACACTTACCCTTCGAACTTTAAATATAGTAAATAAGAAACACATTAAAATTCGAAGCAACTCTCTCTATTGTCATCTCGACCGTAGCGAAGCGAAGTGGAGAGATCTATCCTAGAGTCAGACCTCCCTAACCGCAGCCAACTCCATTATCCCCAAAAACCCACCCCCAATTGGGTATATATACATAAAAAGGACTCGAACTTTACAGTTTATAAATTCATATAGAAAGGAATATGCATATGAAAATACTAGTATTTTTAGCCAACGGATGTGAAGATGTCGAAGCTATCACTGTTATTGACTACCTTCGTCGTGTTGATGTTGAAGTTACAACTGTTTCTATCCATGACACCAACGACATTACTACAAAATCAAACATAACCCTAACTGCAGATAAAAACTTAAATGACATAGATCCACACAACTATGATGGTCTATATATCCCTGGTGGTACTAAGGGAGCTGAGGCTCTTCGTGATGATGACCGTGTCATTGACATTGTAAAAACTTTTAATGATGAAGAAAAATTAATTGCAGCTATTTGTGCTGGCCCTATTGTTTTAAACAAGGCGGGAGTACTTGCTGACAAACGCGCTACTTCTTTCCCTGATTTAAAAGATGAGATAGATAATGTCCTAGAATACGTTGATGATCAAATGGTTGTTACCGATGGTAATATCACAACCAGCCGTGGGGCAGCTGTAACTGTTTACCTTGCTATGCGTCTAGTGGAAATTATTAAAGGGGCGGAAACTGTAGAAGAATTAAAACACGGTACCCAACAAGAGTGTGTGGAAAATTATTATGGTATATCCTATGATTATTTATCAAATGATGGAGAGTAGACTATGGAGCAAGTAAATAAAATTTTTGTCCTAGGTGGGGCAGGATTTTTGGGCTACCATACTATAAAAGAGGCAGTTGCTCGCAATTATGCGGTAAAAACTGTCGATGTAGTAGCCTTGCCAGATGATTTAAAATTTAATGAAGAATCTAATGTAGAATTTATAGTGCAAAACTTTTTTGCTCTTTCTGATGCAGAAATAGTAGAAATGATTCGTGGATGCGATAGTTTTGTCTATGCAGGCGGGGTAGATGATAGGATAGTTCCTAAAAAACCTGCTAGAAAATTTTTCTATGATACAAATGTATTGCCAACAGCAAGGATAGCAAGGCTAGCCAAAGAAGCAGGAGTGCGCAATTTTGTATTATTTGGCTCTTATACATCAGAATTTGCGGAAAATAATGATGATTTAAGAGCACATAATTATCAAGCAGAGCCTTATGTAGAAACTAGACTCCTCCAAGAAAAAGCTGCTATGTATGCAGGAGAGGGAGCAATGAATGTTTCTGTCCTAAGATTGCCATATATTTTTGGTACCATGCCAGGTAAAGTACCTATGACAAGTATGTATGTAGATATGCTAAGGGATCAAAAATTTATGCCAGTAACAACTGGAGGATTTGCAACTATAACTGTAAATCAAGTAGGCCAAGCGGCAATTAGCGCCATAGAAAATGGAGAACATAGAAAAACTTATGCTGTTGCTACGGGTTATATGAGTTATGAAGATTTTTATAAAAAAATTCTAAATGAACTAGGCCAAGCAGAAAGCACCGAGCTACAAGTGATGTCTTTCGAAGAACTTGAAGAAGCCTACAGAGAAGATGAAAAACTAACCGATGCGGAAGGTATAGAGCATGCAGTTAGACAAGTAAATATGCTTAGAGCAAATAGTATGGAATTTAGATTGCCAACAGATGTGGCCTATGAAGAATTAAGAGTGAAAGAAGAAGATATAGATAAGGTAGCTGATGAAACTATAAAAGCTGCTGATTTAAGAAAAGTTGATAGTAGTGGAGATTAGAAAAAAGAGGTCCAGTCCTCTTTTTTTTATTTGGGAAGCAAGGGGCAAAAAAAGATTTCTCCACTCCGCTTCGCTTCAGTCGAAATGACAATGAGGGCGCTTATACTGTTATAAAAATAAATCTTACAGACACTTACCCTTCGAATCTTAAATAAAGTAAATAAGAAGCAAATTAACATTCGAAGCAATTCTCCCAATTGTCATCTCGAGCTTAGTCGAGAGATCTACCTACAAGTCAAACATCCCCAACCGGTAGCTATTATCCTAATGACAAAAATTAATAATAAAATAAATTTAATATACACATCTAATAATTACATAACCCAAAAAAAGATTTCTCCATTCCGCTCCCGCTCCAGTCGAAATGACAATGAGGGCGCTTATACTGTTATAAAAATAAATCTTACAGACACTTAACCTTCGAATCTTAAATAAAGTAAATAAGAAGCAAATTAACATTCGAAGCAATTCTCCCAATTGTCATCTCGAGCTTAGACGAGAGATCTACCTACAAGTCAAACATCCTAAGCCGGTAGATATTATCCTAATGACAAAAATTAATAATAAAACAAATTTAATATACACATCTAATAATCACATAACCCAAAAAAAGATTTCTCCATTCCGCTCCCGCTCCAGTCGAAATGACAATGTAGTAGTGAAAATTTCACTGATAGAATAATCTTACCAACCTAACATCTGGGAATCAGTAACTAAGACCATTCTCCTAACAAGAGGAATTCTATTTATTGTCATCTCGACCACATAAAAGCCCATTGATTTTGGGCTTTTATGCCGAAAACATAGCGCGATAGCACGGAAGAGCTTCATAAGAAGCGGGTTTTCGTAGTCGAGAGATCTACCTAAGAGTCAAACATCCTTAACCGTAGCTCATAAAATATATAAAAAAGATTACACCCCACTCAACAAGGATATAAATATAAAAAAACTCAAGGAATCATTATGGAAAAATTGTATTACGTATATATGATAACCAATTACACTAACAAAAGCCTTTACATAGGTGTAACAAATAATCTCTATCGTAGATTAGATGAGCATAATAATAAGAAAGTAAATGGATTTACTTCTCGTTATAATATTTATAAATTAGTATATGTAGAAAGCACACCAGATATAAGTGCAGCTATTGCTAGAGAAAAACAACTAAAAAAGTGGAGTAGGGCGAAAAAAGAGAAACTAATCAATATGCAAAATCCTGAGTGGAAAGACTTGATGATTGAGTGGGACAGGATTAGTTGATAAATTAAACGACTAAGCTCTATATTAACAATATGGCTAAAAAAGATTTCTCCATTCCGCTGCCGCTCCGGTCGAAATAACAATAAGGGAAATTCATGCGTATTAAAAACAAATCTTATATACAAAATCACTCTGTATTTACTAAATAAGAAAATAATATAAAATCGACGCATTTCACCCCATTGTCATCTCGACTAAGCGTAGCGCACGGAGAGATCTACCTAAGAGACTAACATCCCCAGCCGGTAGTATTATCCTAACTATAAAAATTAATAATAGAATAAATGTAATAATTATCGTATAACAGTCACATAAGTCCCAGAAAGATTTCTCCATTCCGCTGCCGCTTCAGTCGAAATGACAAAGGCGGAGTCATTTTCTTCTGTGTAAAAGAAATCCTATAAACTTAATTCACTCCGTATTTAGTAAACAAGAAATAATTTATCAAAACGAAGTACTTTTCCTCCTTGTCATCTCGACTACATAAAAGCCCATTGATTCTGGGCTTTTATGCCGAAAACGTAGTGCGATAGCACGGAGGAGCTTCGGAAGAAGCGAGTTTTCGTGCGCAGCGCACGGAGAGATCTACCTAAGCGACAGACATTCCCAAACGTAGGTAGAAAAATAATTATATAAATAAAACATCTAAGATTTACGAAACCATGACTAAAAGAAAGATTTCTCCACTCCAAAGCCTACCGGCTTTTCCGGTCGAAATGACAATGTGGGGGCGAATGTTAATTTAAAAATAAGTCTTACAAACAACTCAGCTTCTCATAAAACAAAAAGTAAATAAGACCCATAATAACATTCGAAGCCATCCACTCCATTGTCATCTCGAGCCCAGTCGAGAGATCTATCTTGGAGTCAAACATCCCCAACCGTAGTTATTAAAATAATAGAGAAGTTAATAATATAAAAAACTAGGCCCAAAACCTAGTTTTTCTTTACATATTCTCTTAATAGCTTATAAAGTCCATTTAATCCATTTACGTGGGTTCTTTCATAGCCGTGACTTGCTGCGACTCCGCTGCCTACTAGGGCGTGTCTAAAGTCGTTGGAGCTTGCTACTGCTGCTGATGCGTCTGAGCCGTATTGTGGGTATATGTCTATGGCGTAGTCTATTTCGTTTGCTTTTGCCATATCGATTAACTCGTTTGTCAAATCAAAATTATATGGGCCGGATGAGTCTTTGGCACAGATTGATACCTTTGTTTCGTCTGTTTTTAGGTCATCGTAAACTACTCCCATATCTACTGCTATCATATCTTTTATTCCCTCAGGGTGACCGCTTGCTGCTCCGTGGCCTACTTCTTCATAGATTGTAAAGGCGAAATATAATGGGCGGCTTATTTTTATATTTTCTTCCTTTATTTCTTTGGCAAGTGCCAGTAGGACTCCGGCAGAGGCCTTATCATCTAGGTGGCGGGATTTTACAAAGCCGTTATCTATTCTAAATCTTGGGTCTAGGGCTATAAAATCTCCTGCTGCTATGCCAAGCTTTTCTGTTTCTTCTGCCGAATTTGTTATCTCATCTATAACTACTTCCATATTAATATCATCACGTTTTACTTCTCTTGGGTCATTTGATCCGTGGACTGCTGGATTATTTATTCTCATAACTCCAGTATATTCCTTGCCAGTTCTTGTAATTATGGTTACATTTTCTTGTTCTACATAAGAAAGTGGAAAACCTCCTAGTGTTGTCACTCTAAGTCTGCCGTTTGATTTTATGGATCGTACCATAAGTCCTAGAGTATCCACGTGGGCTGACATTAAAAGTCCGTTTTCATTTCCTGGATTGATTGGGACTATTACATTGCCTTTTACAGTTTGGTAAGGCTTGTAGCCCAATTTTTGAAATTCTTCTATTAAATATTTTTCAGCTCTTTTTGTATAGCCTGTTGGGGAAGGGGTGTTACAAAGTTCTTCTATATATTTTAAAATCTGTTCTGTCATTTTTTCTCCTTAGTTATTTGATCCTGCAGATGATGCTTGCTCTCTATCTATCATATTGTTTAGGCAGATAACCAGGGCTATCAGCTCTTCAGTATAAGTTTCATCTACAATTGTTAGCTCATAGGTATCTGTTAGGGTAAATATTTTTCTTCTTACTGTTCCTATATTTTTACCAGCTCCATTTTGAATATCAAAATCATAATGGAAGATATTTCCTACTAGATTTAGGGTTTCATTATCCATATAAACATGGACTCTGTGTTTAAAAAATTCAATTTTTTGCTGGATTACCATAGTTTGGCCATCATCAAAAGAAATGGTATATCTAGGGAAAAATGCTAGGATTTCTCTGCCAATTTTAAATACAGTATTGCCATTTTTATCACTTACTTTTGACCTATATCCTACAAAGGTAAAGTCCTGGTCTAAGTAATAAGCTTCGCGGCCGTTTTCATCTAATATTGGGTAATGGTCGGTGATTTTAAAAAACTTTTCTTTAAAATACAATTTTTTCATAATATATCCTTTACTTCCTTTAAGCTTTTTTCTATTATATAATATTTGTAAGTATTGACAAATATGGGAGGAGCCTATGCTTTATTTGATAGTTAGTGTATTTATAGTCCTTTCAGGGCTTATATTCTATAAGGGTAGAGATATAGTCATAAGACCTATTATGACCAAGACAGATATTTTAGGTGTTTTTTTAGTATGGCTTATATTTGCAGTTTTTGCCTACTTTATAAATTTTGATATTGTTGAGACTTTTATTATGTGCTTGGCCGTATCTATTTATTTTCTCGCGGCTAGATATAACAGGGGATTTTTGGCAGATGGTTTTGTTTTTCAAGGCAATATATCTTTTGTAAATCAAAAGAAATCATTTTCTGATCTCAAACAAGTAAACTTCTCAAAAGAAGCCGACCAAGCAGTATTTACCTTAGTAGTAAATTCTAATAATATTGATACTTGGCGTTTTTCTAGTGAAAGGAGTGGCCAAATCCTTAAAATTTTTAAGGATAATGATGTGCCAGTTATCTATAAGTAAAAAGCCTAAAAGCATTAAGCTTTTAGGCTTTACCTATGCATTATTCTTCGTGAGATATGCAGCTTACTGGGCAAGATTCCTCTGCTTCTAAGGCAGAGTCTATAAATTCTTCAGGAATATCCCCTTCAATTGCTTCTGATATATTGTCATCATTCATAGAGAAAACATCTGGACAAATATTTTCACACATACCACATCCAATGCATTCATCTTGATCTACAAAAAATTTCATATATACCTCCTTGTTTATTACATTATTACCATTATTTATATACCCACTATATTATGATTATTGATTGATTTAACGGCCACCGCCGCCTCCGCCACCAAAGCCTCCAGCTCCTCCGCCAAAGGATGCTGATCCTCCACCACCTGCATAGGAAGAACTTTCTCCTCCAGTACTTGTAGTGTGAGCATAGGAATTGATATGGTGAATCATATAATAGTTATAAAAACCGTTTTGGGCATAGCTTGGATATACATCTACAAATGTATCATAGACATCCTCGCTTATGCCATACATAGCTGCAAATATCATGTATTGGTTTAGAATATCTATATTTTCTATCTGGCTTGGGTCGATTTTGTTATAGTCTTCTAGGTAGTTTTTAAAACCTACAAAGTTTTTGTATAGGTCCATGCCTTTTGGTGTAAGGTGGATTTCTTCTTTTGTTTTACCAGATCTTTTTGCTATACTTATTTTTTCTACATAGCCTTTTTCTAATAGAGCATCTAGGCTGGATTTTTCTATTCTTTCGGCTAGGTTTTCTAAAGACTTATGTCTTTTTTTCATGTATTTTTCAAAAGAATCTTGGGTAATTTTGCCATCACTTCTTTGGTCTGCTGCACCCATCAGATAACCAAACAAATCTTTTTCTATATCTCCCATATTATCTGGTCTGTGGTTTATAACTATCTGGTCTAGAGATTTTTTAAAAATACCATGATCTTTTTTATCTTCTATAAAACTAATAGCACCCTCGTCTATCCATTTTAAGAAAAAGGCATTGATTATGCTATCAAAGTTTGGGTGGTTTGGATAGGCGTTGGCTAGCAATAGATAGGTGTCTTCTATGTGACCATCATAAGGGATAGTGTCATAGTAGTATTTTCTGATATTTTTAATATCTGGTATTTGTTTTATATTTGTAAATCTATATTTATTTGCTTCATTTACAGCTTTCTTTATCCCAAAAGCCCCAAGGGCGATTCCAAGAAGGGTTATAATGGATACTATTAAAACTGGAAAATCAGAATCATCATCAGTAAGTTGGGCTGTTCCTTCGCTATCTTCAAAACTTGCTCCCTCAAAGGCTACATCCTTATAGTCATCAAAACTTTTATCTTCTCTGTAGCTTGTATTGAAAGTTCCTTTCGGGAATTTTAGTAATATTCTTCCTTTGCTAATTTCTCCGTTTGATTTAGCGACTATATTTCCATTTTCATTATGGATATCACCCTCATAGCCAAAGGCCCACATTTTTGTATTTTCATCTATAGGCTCATAAGAGCTTATATTTATCGTAAAATTATCTGGTTTTGGATCGAGATATGCTCCTACAAATTCAAAAAAGAGCATATCACTATCATTTAACCCAATTATTATAGGGTTTATTTTATAAGATAGGTCATATGTATTATTTGCATTGCGTTCGCTAATGCCCCAGCAAAGTTCTACCTCATCTTCGCTATGGTCTATACGTCCATATTTAAAAGCTTTTTGGTCAAAATCTTCATCTATATCCCAAGAACTTTTTTCGCTAAGTTTTTTACCTCCCATAGATACAGAAAAATCTTCTATTTTTAGACCCTTGAGGTTTTCTATATTTTTGTATCTTTCTGTAAAGTCATTATCACTTTCATCTATTTGCCATTGTTCACTAACCTTACCAACTCCATTTTCATCAATATCTACATCTATATTGATATGATCAAAGCCATCGGCTAGGACGGGCTTTGGGAAAAATATTAATAGACTTAGCAAAAGTATTTTCAAACTATTTTTTAATATTTTCATGTGGCCTCCTTAATATATTATCGCTATGAATATACCCTAAAATGCAATATAAATTTATTTTGACAAATTATTTTATAAAATATAAAATTGCTTTATAAAGCATTTGTATGCTATTTTGTTAAGGAAGGTAATGATGCAAAAAAATTTTATAAGAAGAATATTCGATGAAATAATTGAAAAACCGCCATTGGTTTTAACTATTGGTTTTTTTATTGTAATTACCTTGGGAGGGATCATTTTATCTACTCCCTTTGTAACTAAAAGTGGAGAAAGTACAAATATTATAGATGCATTTTTTGTGGCTGCTAGTGCATCTTGTGTAACAGGTCTTAGTCCTGTAAACACTGCTGAGCATTGGAATACTTTTGGCCATGTAATTATACTTATATTGATACAAATAGGTGGACTTGGAGTTATGTCACTTGCATCTCTAATCCCCCTTATTTTAAGAAAAAAAATTGGATTACAATCTAGACTAATTTTAAAAGAACAGCTGAATACTGAGAGTATGGCGGGAGTCTTAAAACTATTTAGATATGTTCTATTTTTTACTCTAGCTATAGAAGGAGTGGGCGCACTTTTTTTAGCTATTAGATTTGTACCGGCCTATGGTTTTTCTAAGGGGCTATGGTTTGCAATATTTCACTCTATTTCTGCTTTTTGCAATGCGGGATTTGATATACTAGGGGATTCATTATATCCATTGCGTTATGATTATTTAGTAAATATAACTATAATGGCCCTAATTGCTATAGGGGGTCTTGGGTTTATGGTTACTAGTGAAATATATAATAAGAGAGAGTTAAACCACTTATCTACTCATACAAAATTGGTATTGCTTACTAATATAGCTTTGATTGTAGTAGGAGGTTTAGGATTTTTTATTCTAGAATCTATAAGAGGAGGAGTCCTCGTTAATGAGAGCCTAGGCCATGGTCTTTTGATATCATTTTTTCAATCGGTATCAGCAAGGACGGCAGGTTTTTATTCTCTGGACTTATCTCAAATAAAAGATTCTACTTCTATATTACTAATGAACCTGATGTTTATAGGAGGGTCTCCGGGGTCTACAGCTGGGGGTATCAAAACTACAACCTTTATAGTTATTCTATTAGCAGTTATCTCTGTTATTAAAAATCAAAAAGAACCCGTTGTCTTTAAAAGAAGCATCAGCAATGATACAATAAAAAAAGCCTTATCAATTTTAGTTGTATCAATGACCTTGATGGTAATTGTTTGTTTTATATTAGCAGCTATGAATGATTTAAAATTTATTGATATACTTTTTGAAACGGTTTCTGCACTAGGTACTGTGGGGACTACTAGAGGAATTACAGATAAAATATCTGGATTATCTAAGGTAATAATTGGATTGTGTATGTATCTTGGAAGGATAGGACCTATGACTATGGCCCTTTCATTTGGATTAAAATCAGATGATAGATTAATTAGATATCCAGAAGGATTTATAAGCATAGGTTAGGAGAATTTATGAAAAAAAATATAATAGTATTAGGTTTAGGTCGTTTTGGTATGTCGGTAGCTACCGAGCTCTTTAAGGATGGTTTCTATGTAACTGCTGTGGATTCAGATTATGATTTGATAGAGAAAATGGCAAATTCTGTATCGAGTGCTGTTCAGGCAAATATAACCGAAGAAATAGCGATGAAATCTTTAGGTATAAATAATTATGATGTAGCAATTATTGCCACAGGCTCAGATCTAGAAGCATCTATAGAAGCTACTCTAATATGTAAAGATAGCGGAGTAAAAGAGGTGATTGCAAAAGCTTCTAGTATCCAACATGCCAGAATACTTAAAAAAATAGGTGCGGATCGTATTGTTTTCCCAGAGTACGATACTGGAAAGAGACTTGCAAGATCACTAGCAGGTCCTAGCTTAATGGAAATAATAGATTTTTCTGATGATATTTCTCTTATAAAAATAAAGGCTCGTAAATCTTGGATAGGTAAGAGTCTAGTAGATTTAGACTTTAGACAGCAATACCAGATGAACGTAATAGCCTTTAAAAGAGATGGACACATGATCATAGATTTTGATCCCAACTTACTTATAGAAGAAGACGACACAATTGTCTTAATAGGAGAGAAAGAAAACGCTAAAGCTATTCAAGAATAAACCTATGGATTGAAATTAGAATAAAGGCTGTAGGATTTAGAAAAAGCTTGAGAAAATGTTTGCATAATTTATTTTCTATGCTATAATATAAGTAGCTATTACATAGCTAGGTTTTTCATTATTAATTCCTTAAAAGTTTTCCCTATAGAAAACTAGGACTAACTTATTCTTTTCTAAAAGGAAGAGGGGCTAGGTAACTAGCCCTTTTTCTATGCTTATTTTTACATAAATTAAATAATGCCTTTAATAAAATTTATATATACTTTAAAATATTATAAATCAAGGGTATAATATTTAAAAAAGATAAGGAGGATTTTTATGCCTTACTATTATGGATTTGATAGAACCTATATTTTGGTTATTATAGGTCTGATAATAACAATGATTGCGCAAGCAAATGTACAAAGAGCCTTTGCAAAATATAGCAAGATACAAACTAAAAAACAAATCACTGGTAAACAAACTGCTAATTATATCCTAGATACTAGGGGTTATAATGATATAAAAATAAAGCAAATAAATAATGCCATGGGAGATTATTTTAATCCAGCTACCAAAGAAGTAGCCCTATCTCCACAGTCTATAAACGATACATCAATTGCATCAGTTGCAGTTGCAGCTCACGAGTTAGGCCATGTTATCCAGTATAAAGAAGGATATACACCACTTAGGATAAAATCTTGGCTAGTGCCAGCAGTAAATTTTGGATCAAAGCTTAGCTTTCCACTTTTATTTTTAGGAATGATTTTAGCCCGTCAAAATCTTATAGATGTAGGACTTATCCTATTTTCTCTAACCCTTATTTTTCAAATAGTAACTCTACCAGTAGAGTTTAATGCCAGCAGACGTGCGCTTGCAGTCCTAGAAGAATCTGGAATGCTAGTAGGGGAAGAAAACCAACATGCTGCAGGTATGCTAAAAGCAGCAGCTTTCACATATGTAGCTGCAACCCTTGCCACAGCCCTACAATTTTTAAGGATGTTTTTGCTATTTGGCAATAGAAATAGGGATTAAATTTTAATAAGCTCCAATCTAATAGAAATTGTAGACCAAATTTTTATAAAACCGACCAATATCATGGTCGGTTTTTTATATGTTTATTACAAAAATTTTACCTTATGATTACAAAGAAGTGATATATTAGTAAAAAACTAGCTTGAGGAATATATGATTGAAATTAGAGATTTACAGAAAATTTATGAAAATGGCTATGAAGCTTTAAAGGATATTGATCTTAAAATTCCTGACGGAGCCCTTGTTACTCTATTAGGACCTTCTGGTTGTGGGAAGTCCACTATTTTAAATATTATTGCAGGAATTCTTGATCCTACCAGTGGGGATATTTTATTTGACGATAAGTCTATAATAGGTCTACATCCAAAGGATAGGAATATAGGTATGGTTTTTCAAAATTATGCCCTCTATCCTCACATGACAGTCCTTGAAAATATAACATTTCCCTTAACTGTTGGAGATAATAAAGTTAGCCAAAATAAGGCAAATGAACTTGCCCAAAAATATATGGAATTAACCTATATTTCAGAATATAAGGACAAAAAGCCTGCCCAATTATCTGGTGGCCAGCAACAAAGGGTTGCAATTGCAAGAGCCTTGGTTCAAAATCCAAAAACACTTTTGATGGATGAGCCACTTTCAAATCTTGATGCACGCTTGCGCCTATCAATACGTGAGGAGATTAGAAATATTGTAAAAAATGTTGGAGTTACAACTATTTTTGTAACCCATGACCAAGAAGAAGCCCTGTCAATTTCTGATTATATAGCTCTTATGGATGATGGTGTCATCCAGCAATACGATATACCACAAAATTTGTACTTAGAACCGGCCAATCTATTTGTAGCAAAATTTATCGGAAGTCCTATCATCAATGTCTATGAGATGGATAAAAATGAAGATATTCTTTCTAGCCCTGATTTTAGCATGGATTTGACAAAATTTGACCAAGGACGTTTTAAAGAAAAACTAGCTGATAAAAAATACTTAGTCGGCATTCGTCCAGAGCATTTTAAGATTGCCAAAGAGGGGATGAAAATAAAAGTTGAAAATATCGAGATGATTGGCAGGTATATGATATTGCATTTTACTATAAATGGTATTGCTTCTAGGGTGATTGCAGATAGTAAACTAAAAATAAGTTCAGGAGATACTATCAGCTTAGATATCGATTATTCTTCTATATACATTTTTGAAGAAGATGGAAAGAGAGTTTACTAATGGATAAAAAAAAGACTTATAGGGCTGAAAACTCGCCTAGGGCATGGTTATTTTTGTTGCCAGCAATCATTTTTATAGGCATTTTTACAATTTATCCACTTTTTAGAACATTTATAATGTCAACCCAGTCAAATAGCATACTAGATCCTACTTTTATCGGATTTACAAACTTTCCTGTGGTAATTAAGGACCCACAATTTAAACTTGCTATGAAAAATACCTTCATTTATGCAGTTACGGTTGTGCCATTGTCTCTTATAATTTCAATGATTATAGCGCTAATCTTGCATGAAAAAATCAAAGGATCTGAGTTTTTTGAGACTATATTTTTTATTCCTTATCTTACATCAGTAATCGCCATTGGGATTGTTTTTAGATATCTTTTCCATGGTCAATATGGATTTATCAATTATGTTCTTGAAATATTTGGCATAGGGCCTTTTGATTTTTTGAACAATCGCAATTACAATATGCCAGCATTGATCATTTTTGGAATATGGAACAGCCTAGCCTTTAATATCATAGTTATTTTGTCAGGTCTTAGGGGGATTGATAAAAATTATTATAGGGTAGCGGAAACTTTTGGGGCGAGCAAGTCTGAGCAATTTTTTAGGATTACCCTACCAGCCCTTTCCAAAATTATAACATTTTTGTTTTTAACAAGCTTTATCCAAGCTTTTAAGGTTTATAACGAAGTTTTTGCCTTATTTAATGGAAAGGCGGGGGTGGGAAATAGGCTTGTGACTGCCGTGTTTTATATTTACAATAAATTCTATGTAGAATACCGCTATGGACAAGCAATGGCAGCTGCAGTTTTACTATTCCTGATGCTTTTGCTCTTAACCTTTGTCCAAAGAAAAATTATAGAAAAACTTACAAAATAGGAGGGGGATATGAGTAAAGTAAATAAAATTTTAGGATATATTTTTATAATTTTTATGGCAATCATTACCCTTTTTCCATTTTTTTATATGATTTCATCGTCGCTGATGACCTTTCAGGAAGTAACAAGCATACCACCAAAATTATTGCCAGAAACTGCTCAAGCTTCAAATTTTAGTGAAGCTATGAAGGTGGCACCCTTTGCTAGATACTTTTTTAATACTATTTTTGTAACCTTAGTTAATACTTTAGGAACTCTTATAACAACAACTTTAGCAGCTTTTGCCCTTAACTTTTTGAACTTTAAGCACAAAAAGCTGGTAGAAAGTATCTTGCTAGCACTTTTGATGATTCCTTTTGAAATCATAGTTTTCACCAATTTTAGAACTATTGCCAAGCTTTCCCTATTAGATAGCTACTGGGCTTTAATTTTGCCTTTTATGGCTAGTGTTTTTTATATAATCTACCTTAGACAATTTTTAAGGTCTATTCCTATGGATTATTACAATGCAGCAAAGGTGGATGGGGCTAGTGATTTTGAGTTTATAACTAGAGTTATGGTACCCCTTTCAAAATCAACTTTATTTACCATCGGACTTTTAAATTTTATTGCTGGATGGAATTCATTCCTATGGCCAATCTTGGTAACAAATAGCAAAAACATGAGGATGATTTCAAACGGTCTTTCTGCTTTTGCTACAGAAGCTGGATCATATATCCACCTGCAAATGGCAGCATCGACCATTACAATTCTTCCAATTTTAATTTTATACTTTATCTTTAGAAGACAAATTTTAGAGGGGGTGTCATACGGCGGATTGAAAGGTTAAAATTGCAATTTTTAAGTTTATAGGGTATATAGCAAATGTAATGACAAATATATATAAAGGAGATTTTATGAGCAAGAAATTTTATTCATTACTAGCAACAATTATGTTGTCTTTAGCTGTTTTAGTAGGATGTGGCAACCAAGATGCCAACACAGGTACAAATGAAAATACTGCAGAAACAGCACAAACAGAAAATGCAGAAGAAGCTACAGAAAATAAAGAAAATACAGAAGAAAAAGATGCAGCAAAGGAAGAAAATACTGAAAAAGAGGCTGACTCTAGCACAGATGAAGCAGCTGAAATCACATTTTGGCATGCAATGGGTGGTGGCCAAGGTGAAGCCTTAGAAAAACTTGTAGCAGAATTTGAAAAAGAAAATCCAAATATCAAAGTAAACCTACAAAACCAAGGTAATTATGGTGATTTAAACCAAATCTTAGTTGCAACAATGCAATCACCAAATGACCTACCAACTATTACCCAAGCATACCCAGACTGGATGCTACAATTTGAAGACGCAAATCTAGTAACAGATCTTACAGATATGGTAAATGGCGAAAATGGTATTGAAGATTATGAAGATATCCTAGAAGGTGTACGTCAAGAAATTGAAAAAGACGGCAAAATCATGGGACTACCATTTAACAAATCTACAGAAGTATTCTGGTATAACAAGACACTTTTTGATGAACTAGGCCTTGAAGTACCAACAAATTATGAAGAATTAGTAGAAGTTTCTAAAAAAATCAATGAAGAAAAAGGCATCCCAGGAGTTGGTTTTGATTCACTATCAAACTTCTATGCCACATATCTACACAATAAAGGCGTAGAAATGGATGAAAACCTTGATGTAGCAAGCGATGAATCAGTAGAAGCTGTTCAATATTATTTAGATGGTATCAAAGAAGGATACTTTAGAATAGCAGGAACAGACCAATACATGTCAGGACCATTTGCAAATGAGCAAGTAGGAGCATATATTGGATCAAATGCTGGTGAAGTATATGTAAAAGATGGAGTAGATGGAAAATTTGAATATGCAGCAGCACCATATCCTGCAGAAAGTGCAGTACAACAAGGTACAAATATCTATATGTTTGACAATGCAGATGATGCACAAAAGAAAGCAGCCTTTAAATTTTTAAAATTCTTAACAAGCAAAGAATCTCAAATCCAATTTGCCTTAGATACAGGATATATGCCAGCTAGAACAAGTGCAATTGAAGATAGCACATACTCAGAATCTGATTCTGCAATTGCTCCAATACTTGCAGATGCAACCAAAAACCTATACTCAAGACCACTTGCACCAGGTAGCCAACAAGCATATAACGATATTGGATCAGTTCTTGAACAAATCCTTTCAAACATACAAGCAGATGTAAAAGCAGAACTAGAAGCATTCGCACCACAATATAAAGCAGACTTTGCACAATAAAACACTAAAAAATCTTAGGTATATATACCTAAGATTTTTTTTGCCTATAAATACTATTTTTACTTGTTTCAATCCTTACATTCTGATACAAATATAAATTCTATAAATTTAATCAGTACAAAAATAACTACTATTAAGGGCAAAATATTTTTCTATACTTACAAGTATATCTATCCATTTATAATCGTAACCAATATTTTTAAAATACATATTGCTGGCATTTAAATCTATTGTTGATATGACATATGGGAATGTAAACCCTAGTTATGAAGGGATAAATACACTTTAATTTATAGCAAATTTGCAATAGTTAGAGGAGTAAAATTTGTGGCAATACTTGGATTGTTATGAAAAAATATTCTAAATTATTACATTGTTGGTCTTACTGGCATTGACCTTGAAAAAGTAGTGAAAAAAAGTACAGTTTTAATAGAATCAATAAAGGGATTCTTATTTTTTAATAAAAAAGGTCAGAGATAGTCAAAAGGTCAGAGTTTTTTCTTGACCTTTTGATATATAATTGTAAAATAAAAAGACACTTAGGAAAGTAGGTGAATATATGGCAGGTCTTACATCAGATATTGAGAGATTTTTAAAGGCTATGCTTGAAGAATCTACTGATGGGATGCTTGAGATTGGACGCAATGATTTGGCCATGCAATTTGATTGTGCACCTAGCCAGATAAATTACGTGCTTTCGACAAGATTTACCCCACACAACGGGTATCTTATAGAAAGTAAACGTGGTGGCAATGGTTTTATCAAAATCATAACCATAGTAGAAGAAGATAATTATTTAACATATTTAATCAAAAACCTAAACAGGCAAATGACTGAGGCAAACGCTGATAGCTTGTTTAAGGATTTATATAGTAAAAAATACTTTACCAAGGATGAGTTTTTGATGGCAAAATATGCTACAAGCGATAAGGCTCTTTGTGGAGTTGATAGCAAAAATCGCAATGGCGTACGTTCTGACATCATAAAAAATATTCTTTTAAGTGTTTTAGCAAGGAGTTAATTATGAAATGTGAAAAATGTGGCAAAGATGCTTCAGTAAGTGTCAAAGCTATAATAAATGGACAAGAGCATGATTTTTATCTATGTAATGATTGTTTAAAAACATACACAGATATGACTGATGAAGGCTCTATGCCAAATGAAGGTGGATTTCATAAACTTAATTTAAATAACAAAAAATTAGAAAGTCTAATCCAAAAATTTGTACCATCTTTAGATGATATGATTGATGGATATTATGAATATAAATACAACCTTAACAATCATCCATACTCATATATGGAAGGACTAAGCCAAAGAGCTTGTCCAAATTGTGGCAACTTAGAATCAAATATTAGAAATGGTATTTTTGGTTGTAAAGAGTGCTATAAACTTAGCGATAGTCTAACTCAAAAAGTTTTAAAAACTTACAATAATTACGATAAATATACAGGTAGACTACCTAAAAAAGACCGTGAATTTAAAGAAGTAGCTCTTGAGATAAAAAATCTACAAGAAAAGCTAGATCTTTCAATAGAAACTGAAGATTATGAGCAAGCTGCTGATTTAAAAGAGCAAATAGATGATTTAAATATGAAGGTGAAAAATTGATAGATTATGCAAAAGATATAATTCTAAATTCAAATCTTTCTTTAAGACGCAATATAGATGGCTTTGATTTTCCAACAACTATGACCTATGAAGATAGTGAAAAAGTTATAGAAATAATCAAAGATATATATCCAGATCAACTAGCCTTATTAAATGAAATTGATGAAAATACCTTAAATAAGCTTATAAATGACATGGTCTTATCAGAAGATTGCACTAGCAAATTAGCTGAGATTGCAGTTATATTTGGTGATGATTATATCATTACTGTAAATGACCGCGACCATATAGCTATAAATTACAGAAATTTTGATATGGATGTCAAAAAGGCTTATAAAAGGGTCAATGAAATTGAAAAAGAATTAGACCAAAAATTAGATTTTGCTTTTACACCAGAATTTGGGTATCTGACTAGTGACGGACGAAATAATGGTGCAGGGCTAGAAGTAAGACTTAAAATGTTTTTATTTGCCCTAGTGGATGCTGAAGAATCTTATTATGGTTTTAAACAAGGTTTACTAAGTCATGGTATGTATGGCACTCGCTATATACCAAGCTACTATGATAAATATGTAGATGATATATATCTTGTAAAAAACTTTGGTAACTACCGTGATGATATGGATGAATATATTAAAAAACTTAGTGCAAATATTGACTCACTAGTAAGAAATGAAAGAAGATTTAGAAGAGATTACCAGGTATTAAATAACGTATCAGATGATGATATTATCGAACAAATAGCTATAAGCTTAAATAATCTAAACTCTAGACAGCTAACAAGTTTAAATACCATTGCAAGTGAGCTTTATAAACTTAAAAAGTATAACAAACTTGGATTTAATACTGATTTAACTAGCAATGAGCTTGATTATTTAATCTTTAATCTGACAAAAAATAAGTACAAGGGCAAAAAAGACCCAGAGAGATATGAGTTTTTAAACTCTTATATGAAGGAGAGGCAATGGAAGCTAACAGATTAAATAAACTAACCCAGCAAGCAAGACGCGAAAGCTACTCTCTAAACCACGATTATATCGGTACAGAGCACTTGCTTCTTGCTTTAATGAAAACAGGTTCTGTTGCGACAAAAGCACTAGAAGCTGCCGGTGCCAATTATGATTTACTCCGCCAAGTTGTAATAAATAATATAGGCAAGGGCCAAGCTATGCGTCCTGCAACAGAATATAGTAAAAAAGTAAGACAAATATTAGAACTAGCAAGACTAAATGCAAATAAATACGGCCAAGCCTCAGCAGGTGAAGAAGATGTCTTATTTGCAATTCTTGAAGATGATGACTCCCTAACAAACATTATGTTTTTATTATCAGGAGTTGAAAAAGAAGTTGTAAGAAGAAACTTAAAGGACTTATTACAAGACCAAGCCCCACAAGCTGGATCTAGCAAAGACCTTTCAGAAAATGTTTCAAACTATGCTAGAGACTTAAATGAGGAAGCAGAAACTGGAAAAATTGATCCAGTTATAGGCCGTGATGATGAAATAGAACGTGTTATTCAAATTTTAATGCGTAGAACAAAAAATAACCCTATCCTAATCGGTGAGCCAGGTGTTGGTAAAACTGCAATATCAGAAGGCCTTGCCCAAAGAATTGTAGAAGGTGAAGTGCCAAAAATAATTGAAGATAAAACTATCTTAAGTCTTGACTTAGCAAGCATGATAGCAGGTACCAAATACCGTGGAGACTTTGAAGAAAGGCTTAAAAAATTATTTGATGAACTAGCAACTCGCGATGACATTATATTATTTATCGATGAGTTTCACATGGTGCTAGGTGCTGGAGCAGCAGAAGGATCTATGGATGCTGCAAATATCCTAAAACCAATCTTAGCCAAAGGTGATATTCAAATAATAGGAGCTACAACTATAGAAGAATATAGAAAATATATAGAAAAAGATAGTGCCCTAACCCGCCGTATGCAACCTATCCAAGTGGAAGAGCCATCACTATCCGATACCCGTAAAATTATTTATGGAGTAAAAGATAAGTACGAATCTCACCACGGAGTAGAAATAACTGATGAAGCTATAAATGCAGCAGTAGAACTAACTGATAGATATATCAATGATAGATTTTTACCAGACAAGGCCATAGATGTTATCGATGAGGCTATGAGTAAGGTGCGTATTAAGGCTTATCAGGAAGAAGAAACTGAAAGTAACCCAGAAGAAAAAATTAACGAATTAGTTTCTGAAAAAGAACAAGCAGTCAAAGACCAAGACTTTGAAAAAGCTGCAGAACTAAGAGATCGCATCAACCAAGCTAGGTTTGAAATCGAAGCAGAAATTGAAAAGAAAAATAAAGACAAACCAAACTTATTTATCGACTTTGATGATATAGCAGGCATAGTAGCATCTTGGTCAAAGGTTCCAGTTACAAAATTAACCGAAGATGAAAAAGAAAAATATGCCAACCTAGATGAAGACTTAAAAGGCACAGTAATTGGCCAAGAAGATGCAATAAAATCTGTAGCTCATGCTATAAAACGTGCAAGAGTTGGTCTAAAAGATCCATCAAAACCAATCGGTTCCTTTATATTTGTAGGACCAACAGGTGTTGGTAAAACATACCTTGCAAAATCACTTGCAGAAAATATATTTGGATCAGAAGACCACCTAATCCGTATGGATATGAGTGAATATATGGAAAAATTTGCAGTTTCACGTCTAGTAGGATCTCCTCCAGGATATGTAGGCTATGAAGAAGGTGGCCAATTAACAGAACAAGTGAGAAATCACCCATATTCTGTAGTTTTATTTGATGAAATTGAAAAAGCCCACCCAGATATTTTCAACTTACTATTACAAATCCTAGATGATGGACGTCTAACAGATGGTCAAGGTCGTACAGTAGACTTTAAAAATACTATCATCATAATGACAAGCAACGTAGGTGTATCAAGCCTAAACGAAAAACAAGCCATAGGTTTTGAAACTGGAGATCCAGAAGAGAAAAACGCTGACCGTACTCGTGAAATCATAGAACGTGAAGTAAAAAATGCCTTTGCTCCAGAGTTTTTAAATAGACTTGATGAAGTGATTATGTTTAACCCACTAAGTGAAGAAAACATAGAAGAAATCACTAAATTGATGCTAGAAAAAACTAGAGAAAGACTAAATAATATCGACATTGATATTACTTATGATGATAAAGTAGTAAAACTTCTAGCAAACGAAGGCTTTAACGAAGAATACGGAGCAAGACCACTAGAACGTCATATCACAAAAATGATAGACAATAGGCTTGCAGAAGATATCCTAGATAATAAACTAAATCGCGACGCCATCATCAAATTATCAGTAAAAGATGATGAACTACAATTTAAAAATGCAAAAGGCAAAAAGAAAGAAGCCCTAGCAACAGATACAGCAGAATAATCATGAGATAATAGCTACTCAAAGCCACCCCGAGGGGTGGTTTTATTTTATAAAAAACCTCTAAATTAAGGGTAATAATACACTATAAATACAAGAAAGGTGGATTATGGAAAAATAAAAAACATAGAAAATTAAAGACAAATAAACCTAGTAATCCTTGGCATATCAATATTAATTATCATATTACAATCGTGCATGTCAGGTCAATTTCTAACACAATAGACTATTAACCATACATAGCTAATGTAAACTTTTATATAAATGTCATCGTACTTTATACGATACTATTGATAATTTATACACCCTGCAGATTTTCGGCAACAAGTTTTAGGATTAAATATAAAATAGTAAATGGACTTACCTACCTTGTGTCAATATATATTACAAGGATATTCTATACATCGCACAATTTTTGTGTGTATAATAATAGAAATATTTTTGGATTTATTTATTGTAATTTTGCTAAGAAGGAAAATATCGGGAAATGGTCAAGAAAATTTCTATATATAAGTAAGGAGATTAAATGAACATATTTTTATCATCATCCCTAGTTGGGGCAAAAAATGGATTTGAGAGATTTATTGAAAAATATCAAGCAAGAGAAATAACATTTGTAGCAACTGCGGCAGAAGTTTCGCCATACACCCAGTATGTAGATGACGCACGTGAATATTTTATAAAAAAAGGATTTGAAATAAAAGACCTAAAAGTAAACAAGCTAGAGCAAAGTGATGCCAAGGAAATTATAAGTGATACCGAGATTTTATATGTATCAGGAGGTAATACTTTTTATTTGCTCCAAGAATTAAAAAAGAAAAACTTATTGGAATTAATCAAAGAAAGAGTAGATAAGGGCATGGTCTATGTGGGCGAATCAGCAGGATCAATTATTGCTAGTCCAAATATAGAATATATAAAATACATGGACGACCCAAAAGCTGCTCCTGAATTAAAATCAACAACGGCCCTAAACTTAGTAGAATTTTATCCGCTCCCACACTGGGGTGAGGAACCCTTTGAAGAAGCTGCAGAAAAAATTCACAAGACCTATGCAGATACTCTACCAATATGGGTTATAAATAATAAGAGTAGCATAAGTCATCTTAAGGAAAATGAGTATGGAATAGATTTTGGTGATTAGTTTTAAAAGCAGGATTTCCTGCTTTTTTGGTTGTAATTTAATTATTATCTTCAAGGGCAAGTAATTTTTTCTTTACATCAAGCCCATAAGCATAACCACGCAGCTTCCCATCACTGCCAATAACCCTGTGGCAGGGGATGATTATCATCAAAGGATTTTTGCCAATAGCGATTGCGACAGCTCTTGTCGCTTTTTCATTATTTATTTCTCTTGCTATTTCTTTATAAGTTCTAGTTTGTCCATAGGAGATGTTTAAAAGTTCTTGCCATACCTTTTTTTGAAAATCTGTTCCCTCTAAAAGTATGAAATCATAGATAGTAAAATTTTTTCTAGTTCCTTTTAAGTACTCCTTTAGCTCACCTATAACCTTATCTGTGATTTCATTTTTTTCATCTTTATCATCTATGCCAGCGACTAGCTCAATTTTTGATATTTTTTCTTGGTAGGTAATTTTAATAATACCTACATCTGTTTGATAAAATGCAGTCTTCATAATTTAATTTTAATATATATGGGTAAAATCTCATAATAATAGGTAAAAAAATTAAAATTTTTAAATTTTAATGTATAATAATCATAAATAAAATTCAAGAATCGAGGTAATTATGAACTACGATAAAAAAATTGAAGCTATTGCCGGATACATAGAATCTGGAGAAAAAAGTGTGGATGACTTCAAAGTTGGTTTTGAAGTTGAACATTTTGTTATAAATGCTGATACTATGGAGACTCTTACCTATGGAGAAGAAGGTGGAGTTCGTGATTCTTTAGAAGAGATTGAAAAAATGGGCTACGAAGCTTCTTATGAAGATGATAACATAATGGGACTTACTGCAGATAATTTTGCAATTTCCATAGAGCCTGCTGCTCAATTTGAAGTAGCCCTTGATGCTAAAAAAACTATTGATCAGTTACATACTGCTTACATAGAGGTGATGGGCAAGCTTATTCCTGTTTTTGATAAAAAAAATCAACTATTAGCTCAAGTTGGTTACCAACCTAAAACAAAAATAGAGCAATTGCCGTTTATACCTAAAGAACGCTACAAATATATGTCCCAATACTTTAAAGATTTTGGTGGTTCTAGTCCATACAATATGATGAAAGGATCTGGGTCTTTACAAGTAGCAATTGACTATAAAGATGAAGAAGATTTTAAGAAAAAATTCTTTGTGGCCAATGCTGTTTCTACATTTTTATATAGTATTTTTGACAATGCTTATATATTTGAGGGAGAAGTTTATCCAAAACACAACCTCCGCCAAACTATTTGGGATAATTGTGATAAAAAACGTTCTGGTATTTATGATTTTGCCTTTGATAGTGACTTATCTTATAAAAAATACGCAGAAAAAATATTAGCTACTGATAGTATATTTATTCATAAAGATGGAAAGGATATTTATACTGCCAATACTCCTTTTGAAGAGATATTTGATGATGAAGAGATGAATCTAGATACGATTAACCATGCTCTTTCTATAGTATTTCCTGATGTAAGGGTTAAAAAATACATAGAAGTAAGAATGCCTGATAATGTTCCATATCCATACAATTTTGCAGCAGTAGCTCTTATCAAAAATATGTTCTATGACAAAGAAGTTTTGGACTTCTTATATGATTTATTTGCTGATATGACCTATGAGAAATCACAAAAGTTAAAAGATAAAGCAGTAATGCAAGGTGTAGATACTGTATATAAAGATAAGAAAATCTCTGAATGGATGCTATTAGTTACAGAAATGATAAAGGAAGATCGTGAGTATATCGATCCTTTAGAAGAGCTTCTTAAAAAAGATCAAACTCCAAGAGATATTTATGAAGCTTTATACAAAGAAAATCCAAAGGATGCTATTTACCAATATTCTGTAAATAAATTTGTAAAGGAAAACTAGTGGCAAAAATAAAAAAAGCTTTTGAATGTACTAACTGCGGCCACACCCAACCTCTATGGGCAGGCAAGTGCCCAGAATGTGGTAAGTGGGGCTCTTTAGTCGAAGTAACAGTAAAAGAAAGCAAAAACAAAGCTAATGTAGTTGTAGATGAAAAGGCTGCAAAAAAACTTAATAGTATAAAAATAAATGAATCGGAAAGAATAAAATCTACCTTTGATGAATTTGACCGAGCAGTTGGTGGAGGACTGGTAAGAGATAGTGTAACAATTTTAACTGCAAGACCTGGGGCAGGTAAATCTACCCTCCTCCTCCAATTATCAAAAGCCTATGCAGATGAGGGATTAAAAGTTCTTTATGTATCTGGAGAAGAATCAGAAAGCCAAATCAAATCACGTGCTGATAGAATTATGGAAAATTTACCAGAAAATGTTTGGATACTTTCCACAAATTCCATGGATAGTGCAGTAAATGAAATAAAAAATATAGACCCAGATGTGGTTTTTCTAGATTCTATCCAAACTTTTACCCTAGCAGAGTTTGATAACAAGGCAGGAAGTCCTACTCAAACTATAGAAGTAGCTAATAAGGCCGTAGAAATTGCAAAAGATGAATATAAAAAACGTGCCATTATTATGATTGGCCATATGACTAAGGCCAACGAAATGGCAGGACTTCGTACCCTAGAGCACTTGGTAGATACAGTTTTAGTTTTAGATGGAGAAAGTGATGAGGACCTAAGGGTTTTAACATCAACAAAAAATAGATTTGGTCGTACGGGTGAAATCGGCCTATTTTCAATGACAGAGGATGGACTAATAGAAATATCTAATCCTAGCGAATATTTCATCACTGCCCGTGAAAATGAAATTGAAGGGTCAGCCATATCTGTTACCAAGGAAGGATCTAGGCTTTTAGAAGTAGAAATCGAATCCTTAGTTAGCAAATCATTTTTGCCATATCCACAAAGGATAGGGGATTCGCTAAGAAAAGATGATTTAAATACCCTAATTTCAATATTACAAGAGCGAGCAGGACTTAATCTTTTTGACTACAATGTAATTATAAAAACAACAGGTGGTCTCAAATTATCCGAGCCATCGGTAAACCTTGCTATAATGATGTCTATAGCATCTTCCCTGCTAAAAAAACCTATAGATGATAAAACAGTATTTATTGCAGAAGTAGGTCTTACAGGAGAGCTTAAAAAAGTACCGCAAATCAAACAACGCATCAAAGAACTAGAGCGTCTTGGCTATAAAAAGTGCTTTGTAGCTAGAAATTCTATTGATGAAAGTGAGTTTACCGGTATAAAGGTCATACAAAGAGCAAATATTAGGCAAGTAATTGATGATTGTTTTAGATGATTTCTAAGGGGGAGTTTATGAAAGATTGGTTGAAAAACGATGATAGGGGTAATTATTCATTTTTCTTTATATCTTGGATGTTGTTATCTTATACAAACAACACATTTTTTGCTAAAAATAGGAATGTTTTATTTTTTATGGTGCCTATTTTTATAGTTCTAGCTATAGATTATTACTTAAAACATCCCCCAAAATTCCCTAAGTATTTAATAGGAACTATAATTTTTGCCCTATATTTTATATCCGTTCCTAAGTATACAACCGAGCATGCTTATAAGGTTATAGATAAAAATTATGGGTCTGGCTTTCTTCTCATGCCTAATAGTAGTGAAAAGGTAAGCTCCCTTAATCCCTTTAGCGAGGAAAGGTACTACTACTTTATAAATCAAAATGGTAAACAATACTTGTTTAACGCGAGAACTGGGAAAGTCAAAGAGACTAATTTTAAAACAGATAGCCAAGGTAATATCGATATTAATACTGCTAAGTAAAAAATATTGTTAATCTTGATTTTATCAAAAATTGTGATATAATAGATATACAAAACATAAATGCAATATATATTGCATAAATTGCCAAAAAATGGCGTACATATATAAGGAGAGTTTTATGAAAAACTTAAATAAATTTGCCCTAGTAGCAGCTATGGCGTTTACATTTGCAGCTTGTGGAAACAATGCAGATACAGCAGAAAATACTACAGATAACGCAGAAACAGTACCAGCAGACCAAGCAGCACCATCAGTTGGTGAAGCAACAGCTGCAGGTTACGGTGGAGACATCAATGTAAAAGTTAACTTCGGAGAAGATGGTGTTATTGAATCAATCGATACAGAACACACAGAAACAGAAGATGTTGGAGCTAAAGCTATTCCAGAATTAACAGATGCAATTATTGAAGCAAATGGAACAGAAGGCGTTGACAATGTTTCAGGAGCAACAGTAACATCTGAAGCTTTCAAATCAGCAGTTGATGAAGCAATCAAAAACGCAAAATAATTTATTTTTAAATTAACCACCCCACGGGGTGGTTTTTCTTTGTTAAAAATCTTTTTGAAATGTATAGTGGTTATGACAAAAATTTACAGAGGGTTTTATGAAGAAGAAATCATATGGTTTATTAGTAATTCCTATTGTCATAATAGGTTTGTTTTTAGTACTAAGGTATCAGAATCGCGAAGTTTATGAATACAACTCAAAAGCAGTTTATGTTTACAATCTAACTGATGATAGAAAGGTAACTGGTAAAAATGAAGATGAAAAATTGCCTATGGCCTCTCTTACAAAGTTAATGACAGTTTTAGTCGGGCTTGAAAAAATAAATGATTTGGGAGAAATAGCGCCAGTCGATGTAGAAAGTTATCAAAGACTGGTAACAGAAAATGCATCTATGGCAGGATTTTTTGGTGGTGAGATGACTACCTATCGTGACTTACTTTATGGGGCCATGTTGCCATCAGGTGGTGAGGCAGCTGACTCTATTGCTATAAATATTTCAGGATCTGTTTTAGAATTCGTAGCTCTTATGAATGAAAAAGCTAAAGAAATTGAGCTAAAAAATACTCACTTTCAAAATGCAGATGGAATGGATGATATCGGTCATTATGCATCTGCTAAAGATATAGCTATGCTTCTAAAATATGCCCTAGATGATGGCAATTTTAGAGCCATATTTACAAAAAAAGATTATCTAAGCCAGCCCAATGATAATCATCCGGAAGGATTATATATGACTAGTACTGTTTTTGATAAGCTAAAAGACTATAATCAAGAAGGATTTGAAATAATTGGTGGAAAAAGTGGTACAACTGATAAGGCGGGCCTTTGTTGGGCAACACTTTCTGTAAAAAATGGCAAAGAATATATTATAGTTACTCTAGGAGCTCCATACGATGATATAGACAATCCAGGTGATGGGCAAGTAAGAGATACATTAGATATATTAAATAGACTTTAAGGAGAAAATATGCAAAAAGTTTTGATATTACAAGGAGACTTTGTAGATAAGGTTTGGGGTGGATCTAGGTTAAAAGAAGAATTTGGCTATGATATAGATTCTACAAATGTTGGAGAATACTGGGCCATATCCGGCATGGATGATGCGAGTTCTGTAGTTATAAATGGAGAGTTTGCAGGAGAAAAATTAAATGACGTTTACAAAGAGCACAAGCAATTATTTGGCGAATCAGAAGAAGAATCTTTTCCACTTTTAGTAAAAATAATTGATGCCACAGATGACCTATCCATTCAAGTTCACCCAGATGATGAAATGGGTCAAAAACTTGAAAACTCTAGGGGTAAAACCGAGTGTTGGTATATCCTAAACGAAAATCCTGCATCAATTATTTATGGGCTAAATGCAAATGGTAAAAAAGAAGCGGTAGAAAAAATTGAAAATAAAGCATGGGATGATGTTTTAAAAGAAGTACCAGCAAATAAAGGAGACTTTTTCTTTGTCCCAGCAGGCACAGTCCATGCTATCAAAAAAGGATGCCTCATTTTAGAGATACAACAGGCAAGTGATGTAACATATAGACTTTATGATTATGATAGACCAGATAAAGAAGGAAACTTGCGTGAACTTCATATAGAAAAATCTATTGAGGCTATAAAATTAAATGAAGTAAGTGATGAAAGAGAAATAGAAGAAACTGGTAATCTAAAAACAACTACACTAACAAGCAATGAATTTTTTGAAGTAAGAAAACTAGAAATAAGTGGCCGCACAAACCTTGTAAGAACTAGTGACTACTTGCTAGAATCAGTTGTAGAAGGGGTCGGAGTTTTAAAAGTAGATGGAGAAGAATATAACATCAAAAAAGGAGACTTTTTTATCCTAACAAATGAAGTATCCACCTACGAGTTTTACGGAGAACTTACAATAATTGAATCAAATATAGCAAAAAAATAAGAGCCATAAGGCTCTTTTTTATTGTATATTTTATTTTGCTAGTCATTAATACAAACCAAAGATTTTCTCAAACCACATTATAAAAGAATGGGGGATAATTTTTGAGATTACTAACATAAATCTTGCAGATGGATGGACAGTTATTATGTCCTTGTATTTAGCTTGCTTTAAGGTTTTTGCAACAAGCTTATTTATATCCTCTGTCGCATATTTTTTAATGCCGCTATTATTATTTGCACCAAATTCTGTATTAACAGGATTAGGGCAAAGGGCTGCTAGATGGATTTTCCTATTCCTAAATTCACGGTTTAAGGCACGAGATAGACTTATTAAATAAGATTTACTTGCTGCATAAGTTGCAAACTTAGGTTGGGGAATAAATCCTGCCACTGATGCCACGTTAATGATTACAGAATTTTTTGCCAGAAAGGGCAAGAGTACTTTTATCATCTGGGTGGCAGCTAGGATATTTAGGTCAATTGTTCTTTTACTTTTTTCTAAACTTAGATTTTCAAAATAATCGTTATAGCCAATGCCAGCAGCATTTACTAAAAGTCCGACCTTAGCCTTTGAAAAATCAAGTTCATTTGATATTTTTAAAAAACTTTCCTCGTCTAATAAATCTAGGGCAAGGATTTTTGTTTTAGTTTTTAAATTATTTTTAACTTCTACTAGGCGCTCGTATCTACGCGCTATTAACCAAATTTCATCATAATCTAAATTATCAATTTGGTAGGCAAATTCTCTACCTATGCCAGAACTTGCCCCAGTTATTATTGCAATCATAGACCTCTTTTAGCTTCTAGAATTAAGTTTTGTTTTAGATTCCATAAGTCTTGAGAAAGGTCGACATAGTAATCATGAGGTTGGTCAAATCTTTTTACCTCATCCCAGATACTATCTAGTTCTTTTTTGCAATAATCATGAATTTCATCAATGCTTGGTTGCTCATAAACTAGTTTTCCGTCTTCAAAAATAGGTACTTGCATAAGGCGAGCTTCGTAGTTGTCCATTTTTTTCATCTTCCAAGTAAATAATGGGTCAAAGATTACTAGCGGTTTGCTCTCATCAACTTCTTCTTCACGTAGGGTGATATAATCAGCCTCAGCCTTGCCAGTATTTTTATCATATAATCTGTAAACTTTTTTAAAGCCTGGTGTTGTAATTTTCTCTACATTTTCTGAAACTTTGATACGGGCTTTTAGCTCATCATCTTCATAAATGCCTACTAGTTTATAAACGCCACCAAATACTGGGTCAGACTTACTTGTTATAAGTCTTTCACCTATACCAAAGGCATCTATTTTTGCTCCTTGGGCAGTTAATGAATTTATTTTAAACTCATCTAGGGAGTTACTTGCTACTATTTTTGTTTCGGTAAATCCATTTTCATCTAGGATTTTTCTTACTTCTTTTGATAAGTAGGCAAGGTCTCCAGAGTCTATTCTTACGCCACCAGTAATTCCTTTTGGCTCTAAAACTTCCTTAAATACTCTCATAGCATTTGGTAATCCGCTATTAATAGTATCGTAGGTATCGATTAAAAGTGTGCAGTTTTCTGGATATGTTTCTGCATAAATTTTAAAGGCTTCATACTCACTATCAAAAGCTTGAATCCAAGCGTGAGCCATAGTACCAGATGGTTTAAAGCCGTAAGTTTGTGCAGAAAGTGTATTACTTGATACTGGAGCACCAGCTATAAATGCTGCTCTAGCACCTGTTAAAGATGCATCTGCTCCTTGGGCACGGCGGGCACCAAATTCCATTACTAGCCTATCGCCAGCTGCTTTTACAATTCTACTTGTCTTTGTAGCGATCAATGAGTTAAAGTTCATTGATAAAAGTAAGTAAGTTTCTATAATAGAACATTGAATAATAGGAGCTCTTACAGTGATAATTGGCTCATTTGGAAACATAACTGATCCTTCAGGAAAGGCCCACACGTCTCCCGTAAATTTAAAGTCGCGTAAATATTCTAAAAAGTCCTCAGAAAAATTTCCCACTTCTTTTAAATAAGTTATATCTTCATCTGTAAAGTGGAGATTTTCTATAAAGTCAATAACATCATTAAGTCCAGCAAAGATAGAATATCCGCCTTCATCTGGATTTGACCTATAAAACGCATCAAAAACTGCTATAGTGTCTTTCATACCATGGTTAAAATAGGCATTTGCCATGGTAAATTCGTAAAAATCACTGAGCATAGATAAATTTCTAATATTACTCATAAAACCCTCTTTTCAATTTCTTTTCTTACTCCATTGTATATACAATGGGACAAAATTGCAATCATTTGCAAAATATTCTTACCTATAATTATGCCCGTTTTTAGGTATTTTATGCAAATTTATATTAAATTTTTATTTTAGGGTAAAGGTTAAGTAAGAGAATAAGTATAAGAAAGGCAGGTAAAATGTATATATTTGATATAGATGGTACGCTTTTAAATACTATCGATTCCATAAGTTTTCACCTTAATGAAACTTTAAAAAAGTATGAGCTGGGAGCCATTCCTAGAGAAAAAGTACTAGAGTTTGTAGGTAATGGTCCTAGGGTTTTGATAGGTAAAACTTTGGATTATGTAGGCTTCAGTGGAGATGAGATTTTAAAAGAAGAAATTTATAATAGGTACAATGAAGCCTATGATAATGATCCCCTCTATCTAACTAAGCCCTTTGAAGGAATCAAAAAAGCCCTAGATACTTTAAAAGAAAATGGAGAAATTATAGCAGCCTTTTCCAACAAACCTGATGAAACTAGCAACAGAGTTTTAAAATCAATTTTTGGAGAAAAATATTTTGATTATATCTTAGGATACAGAGAAGACTATAAAAGAAAGCCATCACCAGAAGGCATTATGATAATTGCAAATCATTTTGATGTTCCTTTTTCAGATATTTTATACTTTGGGGATAGCGAAGTAGATATGAAATGCGGGAGAAATGCAAGTATTTTTACAGTCGGTTGCTCTTGGGGTTTTAGGAAAAGAGAAGTACTAGAAAAAGAAAATCCTGATGTGATTATTGATAGTCCTAGGGAGATAACAAGCATAAAAAGAATATAGTTTAAAGGAACTTATTATTTATATTTTATATAATATTAAAAAATATCAATTACGCTAGTTAATCTTAACCTTCTTTGATATCCTTATGGGGAAATATAAAGGCGAGGAGTAAAAGATGCAACTAGTTATAGAAAATTTATCAAAAAAGTTTGAAGAAAAGAGTGTCTTAACTGACTTAGACGCCACTTTTGACCAAGGGATTATCTATGCTCTTTTGGGAAGAAATGGTGCAGGAAAGACTACTCTTTTTTCTTTAATTGCAAAAGAACTTAAAAAAGATAGCGGGGAAGTTTATTTACTAGAAAATGGTGAAAAAATAAACCTTGAAAGTAAGGATGTATTTTTCATGCTAGCTGAGCCTGAGCTACCAAGATTTCTAACAGCCAGAGAATTTATAAAATTTTTTATAGATGTAAATAAGGAAAGAATAGTAGACCTCCATGACCCTGACTATTATTTTGACCTAGTAAAATTTGATGAAGAAGATAAGGACAGGTTAATCCAAGGATACTCTACAGGTATGAGAAATAAAATTCAGATGATGATGTTTCTTATCTTAAAACCAAGGGTAATTTTAATGGATGAACCGTTAAATTCTCTTGATGTAGTAGTGCAAAAAGAAATGAAAGATCTAATAAAATCTATAAAATATGACCACATTATAATTTTTTCAACTCACATTTTGGACTTAGCAAAAGACATATCAGATGAGATAGTTTTATTACATAAGGGTCAGATAGAAGAAGTGGATAGGGAAATTAAAAATAATCCAGACTTTGAAGATAAGATTATAACTCTTTTACAAACGGAGGCCTAGGATGGATTATTATAAGAAATATAGGATTATAGAAAATACTAGGCTTGCTAGTGATATCAATTACATCATCCATTTTTTTCATAAATTACCTTTACTTGGTAAATATACGGGAGATAAGTATAAAGGTTATGGCTTTAAAAAATTTGTTTTTGCCCTAGGACCTATATTTAGTATTATTGGACAAATTTTCAAAAGTATATTTTCATTTTTTATAGCTTTAGTTTGGACAGGTGCCTTTTTATGGCTAGTGCAAATGACCTGGAAATTTCCAGAAAATATGTTCACAGAGTTTTTTGAATTGGGAAGATCAAATTTAGCATTTTTAAGTTTTTATTTGAGTATTTCAATGCTAGCAAATGATGTCGTTGGTAATAAGGCAGAAATCCACAAGCTAAATAGGCAGTACAGGATGCTAGCTAAGGAAAGCGGACTTATTCATGCAGTATTTAATCCTCTTAGGATAGGGGTTGGAAGGGCTGTTGCCTTTACAATATTTTTTGGATCTAAAAATAGTTTTTTAATAAGCCTTAGCCTTGCCTTTGTAAGAATTATTTCAAATGCCATAACACTCAAATTTTCACAAAATAAAGAAAAAATATATGCAGATAAGTGGTGGGTAAATTTAGGCCTATTTATCATACTTTTTGCTATACTTATGAGATTTAAAAGTTTTGATACAAATGTTTTATTGATATTTTTTGTACTTAGTCTTAGCATTTCTATTTTTGCTATCAAATACCTTTTAAATTTTGATGACTATGGCAAGTTATTAGAAGTGGCTAGAACAGAAGATTTAGATAGAAATTTGGATTTTGAACAAATTGCCAATGATAGTTTAGCTCTAAAGGATAGTGATGTAGATACTAGTGCAGCTAAAAATGCCCATGGCTATAATCTTTTAAATAAACTATTTTTTGCAAGGCATAAGAGGTTACTTATAAAACCTATTTATAAAAAGGATGGCATTTTATTTGCTCTTGTCTTAGTAGCTTTACTTACAGTTAAATTTGTTTATAAAGATTTTGATAGTAACTTTGGCGTAAATAACATTATCATATATACCTTGCCAATATTTGCTAGCATCTTATTTAATAATTCTAATGTTAATAGAGCCTTTTTCCTAAACTGTGATAGACCCTTACTTCAATATAGCTTTTATAAGGAAAAAGAAGCAGTATCTACTATGTATAAGCTAAGGTATAAGTCCTTGCTTAAAATAAATATTTTTGGACTTTTAGTAGGACTTATTTACCTAGGCTTAGCATATTTATTATTTGAAAGTTTTGACCTTAAAATGTTAGCTGTGGGTGGGATATTTATTTTTGTAACTTATTTATTTTATGTAGCCTACAACATAGCTATATACTATCTATTTCAACCCTTTAACCACGAAGCGGCCATGGTTGGTTATATATACCAGTTTTGGGTTTCATTATTAGGTTATTTAAATATTTTTATCCCTCTAATTATGGCAAAGGTAGATAAGGATCCGCTCTTTATCCTTGAAATAATAAGTATAATCTTATTTGTTTTAGTAATAATATTTCATATTCTAGTAAAAGTTCTAGGTAAAAACACTTTTAAAATAAAAAAATAAGACGGCAAATTTGCTGTCTTATTTTTTACACTCTGTGATTTTTGTAATCATTCATCTTTAAGATTAAACTTTTTGCGCATTCTTAACTTTACTATAAAAAATAAAAGTAAAAGGAAAAGTATGGCTAATATAATTATTAATCCTGTCATATAAGATCTTTTTAGTTCTAGGTATAGGCAGATTGGATAAATAATTGCAAATAAAATAATACCTAGAATAATTGAAAGGTTGCCGGCAAATTTGTTGCCATATTCCCAAGTTTCCTTATTGTAACAAACTTCCCATAAGTGAAAGCCTACCCTCATTTCTGGGTAGCCACTATGAAAGTGCTTAAAAAATATGCCGATATAAATGCTAAATATAAAAAGCATAATGTCAGTTGCTATTAGGGGTCCCATATTTCACCTCGTTTTCTTATTTAACTATACTAAGATATCGAGATTATTAAAGATAAATTGTAAAAATGATTTTTAGCTAATATAGTAATAGCAGAGGAATTTATGAAAATACTTATAACAAGTGACTGGTATTATCCTGTTGTAAATGGGGTGGTGCGTTCAGTCCTAAATTTAAAAGAATATTTAGAAAGCCAGGGCCATGAGGTAAGAGTTCTTACACTTTCAAACACTATTTCTAGTTATCAAACCGAGGGAGTGTATTACATAGGATCTCTATCTGCAAAGAAAATCTATCCGCAAGCTCGTATAACAAATATTTTGGCAAAGACCCACCTTAGAAATATTAGAAAATGGGAGCCGGATATTATCCATAGCCAGTGCGAATTTTCTACCTTTGTTATGGCAAAAACTTTATCAAAAATTTTAAATATCCCCCTAGTCCATACCTACCACACTGTGTATGAAGATTACACCCATTATTTTATAAGAAATAAGAGTGCTGGAGTTAAAATTGTAGCTACCTTTAGCAAAAACTTTTCTGATATGTGCGATTATATAATTGCTCCAACAGAAAAAACTGCTGATATCTTGGAGTCTTATAAGATAAAAAGAGAAAAAATTGCAGTTATTCCAACAGGAGTTCATATAGCAGACTTATATAATGAGGATTTACGAACTGAGCTAGACCTGCCTAAGGATAAAAAGATATTACTGTACTTAGGTCGTTTGGGAGAGGAGAAAAATATCGAAGAGATTATTGACTTCCACCATAGGCTAGCAGATAGCAATATAGAATTATTTATAGTTGGGGGCGGCCCATATTATGATAAACTGGTTTCATATAATGAAAAAGAAAAAGCAAAGGCAAACTTTGTAGGCATGGTAGATCCAAGTGAGGTAAATAAATATTACCAGGCAGCAGACATTTTTACCACATCATCAACATCAGAAACCCAAGGGCTTACTTATTATGAAGCACTTTCAAATGGTTTAGTGGCTGTTTGTCGCGATGATAACTCGCTAGATGGAGTTTTAGAAAATGGCTTTAACGGTTTTAGATTTAATAATTTTGAGGAATTTAAGACCTATATTTATAAAATATTAGACAATCCAGAGTATCAAAAAGAATTAGAAGAAAATGCTAGAGAATATGCCCTAGAAAACTTTTCTGTGGAAAGTTTTGGATCTAAGTGCGAAAATCTCTATAGCAAAGCAATAAATGAGTATGCCTATGAAAGTCCTTTTATATACAAAAGATTATGAAACAGTTAAAGAAAGTGGAGTAGGTAAGGCCATTGATCACCAAATCAAGGCCTTATCTCTTGTGGGTTGCGATTTTACCCTAGATGAGAGAGAAGATTTTGATATTGTTCATATCAATACAGTTTTTCCAAAATCAGTCGCCTTTGCTGATAAGGCAAAAAGAGCGGGCAAAAAAGTTGTCTACCACGGACACTCCACCAAAGAAGACTTTAAAAATTCCTTTGCTTTTTCAAATCAATTAGCACCGGCCTTTAAAAAATGGTTAGAGCATTGCTATAACAAGGGAGATTTAATTCTAACACCGACAGAATATTCTAAAAAAATCCTAGAAACCTATAAGCTAAAACCAGAAATAGAAGTAGTTTCAAATGGGATTGACCTAGATTTTTGGCAAGAAAAACCAAATGATAGGGCAAATTTTTATGAAAAGTATGGCCTAGATAAAAATAAAAAATCAATTATTTCTGTAGGCCTGCCTATAAAAAGAAAGGGCATAGATAACTTTGTTTACCTAGCAGAAAAAATGCCTGAGTACGAATTTGTCTGGTTTGGAAAGTTAAATCCTGCAGTAATGCCTGCCGATATAAGAAAATTAATTGACAAGGCTCCTAAAAATTTACATTTTCCAGGATATATATCAAGCGAAGGAGTAAGGGAAGCCTATAGCGGGTCAGATTTATATGTTTTTTTAACCCGTGAGGAAACTGAAGGCATTGTTCTTTTAGAAGCCCTAGCTACTAAGGCAGATATTTTAATTAGAGATATAGAAATTTTTGAAGATGGCTATGTAGATGGAGTAAATATTTATAAGGGTAAGACAAATGAAAATTTTGAAAGAAAAATAAAGGGCATATTAGAAGATGATTTGCCTTCTCTAAAAGAAGAAGGCTACAAAAAAGCTAATGAAAAATCTATAGTAAACACCGGTAAGCGCCTAGTAGAATGTTATGAAAAGGTAATGAAACTATGAGATCAATATTAAAATTTTTGGGATTAACTATAATTACCATCCTAATACCAGCTTTGTTTATGGGACTTGCTACCATACTCGGTTTTAAGGACATAGGAGTATTAATTGCACAAATGCTAGTAATTTTGGTCTTTGTATTTATCTTTACCAATCTTTTAAAATACCAAAGAAAATATGAGGTGGAAACTGAAAAGCTTTTGGCTAATATTAATGATGTAGAAAAATTAAGAACTCTAAGAGAAAATCGCAGGACCTACAAATCAAAGGCAGCCATTACAAGTAAAATTTTAAGAAAAAATTACAGTGATGATGAAGCAAGGACTCTATTAAAATATGCCACCACCAATGAAGATATGGACCATTATTATGCGGCTATTATTGATCAGGCAGATAAAAATGATAGGGAAATACTAAGAAAGAAACGAGATGATTTTGAAAAACGCTATGGTAAAAAGCAATTGATTTTTCCAGATTTTAACGAAAATTTAAAAACTGCTTTAAAATGGATGGCCTTTTTCTTTATATCAGCCTTTTTATATAATTTCCTACCACCAAGATTGATAAAAAATGATGCAACCATGGCAGCGTTTTTACTATTGGGTATGTTATTTTTAGCAGTAGTGATGGTAAATACCATTCTTTGGATAGTCCGTACTTTAAAATCTTATTGGGCCAAGGACTACTTATAAGACTTGTTTATGCAAGTCTTTTTTATTTGCTGAAAATAAAATTAGCATAAAATGAAATTGATAAATTGATAAAAACAATAAAAAATATTAAATTTATTAAAATTGACTTTACAAATATTAAATACATAGTATACTATTATCAAAAGGAGGCTAGCAATGATTAATAAATGTCCAAACTGTGGTGACGAGATGATCATCACTTCATATAGATGCAATAATTGTTATACAGAAGTAAGTGGTGAGTTTGAAATAGATAACTTTGCCAGATTAGATAAAGAAGATAAAGAATTTATAGAATTATTTTTACAAAAAAGAGGTTCTATCAAGGATGTAGGTGAAGAAATAGGCATTTCCTACCCAACTGTTAGAAATAGAATAGATAAATTAGTAGCAAAACTAGGTGGTAAAATTGATAAAAAAGAAAGCCGTCTAGATATCCTTAATATGCTTGATAACGGCGAAATCACAGCTGACCAAGCCCGTGAATTATTGGAGGAATTAAAAGATGAATGATGAAAAACAATTTATTTTAGAAATGCTTAAAGAAGGCAAAATAACTGTTGAAGAAGCAAATGACTTATTAAATGCTATTGGCAATAAAAAAAGCCGCAATGAAAATGACTTTATGGCAAAAATCAACCAATCCATTGAAAGTGTCATCAAAAAAACAACAGATGCCTTTGAATCAATTTCTAATATAGACTTAGATAATATAGATATTAACCAATACAATATCAAAGGACAAGTCAATACTCACAAAGAAATGAGAATTGATGATGAAATAAATGCAATAAATATTAATATACCAAGTGGTAAAGTTTTAATTGAAAGAGCAAATGACTCTGCAATCACCCTAAACCAAGATATTTGGTCTAAAAAAAGCGAATTAAATGACTATATCAATATTGAAGTAAACGAAGATAGTTTAAATATTTCTGTTAATGAAACTTACCAAAATATAGAAGCAACATCAATTATAAGACTTGCCCTAGGCAAAAATTTATACAAAAGTTTAAATATCAACTTAGTAAATGGAAACATTGAAATAGAAGATGTAGACTTTAGCGAAAATACAATCGACTCTGTAAATGCAAAAATAAATGTAATCAATTCCCAAGGTAATATCGATATCCAAAATACAAATGGAAAAGTAGATATTAAAAATACCCATGGTGATTTAGTAGTAGATAATGTAAATGGATCAGTATATCTTGCAAATATCAGTGGAGATAGGGCAGAAATTGATGCAGTAAGCGGTAATATCAGGGTAGATGGCCTAGATACTAAAAATCTAGATGCAGATACTCATTCTGGAAATATTAGAATTTATAACATCAAAGATGCAGAAAAAATCAATCTTAACACAGGTTTTGGAAATATAGTAATCGATAGCGAATCCTATAATGGAAATATCAAAGCAGAAGTTTTAAGCCAAGGGCTAAACTTAAGCGATAAATTTAAAAACAAAATGCAAAAAGAAAAAGGATATGAAGTTTCTACTAGCCTAGATAATGAAAATATAGAAATCTTTGCAGCAGCTGACTTTGGTAGAATTAACCTTAGATAAAAATTTCTAAATAAAAAAGCACCCTAGGGTGCTTTTTGTTTTTATAAATTAACTATTTTTAACCTCTGTTGGCATCCATTTATATAATAGTGGTACCAAAACAAGGATCATTATTATACCAGGGATACCCTTTACAAAGGAAGATCCTATATAGGTTAGGATATTTATTTTTTCCATATTAAACATGTTAAACACTATATACGCTGCTATACCCGCTACAATCCTACCTATAACCATAGCTCCTATCAATGGAACAAAAACATTTTTTGGATATTTTTCGTATAAGAGTCCAGCAAAAAATCCATAAGCGGCAAGCTCAAATACCATTATTGGCACCATAGGAACCATTGGAGGCATGCCTGTTAAAAGGCTAGATAAGATTGGTGTTAAAATTCCTATTATCAAACCTGAAATAGGTCCTAGGGTAAGTGCTCCTAAAAAAATTGGCACATGCATTGGTAAAAGGACTTGACCAGGTAGGCCTAAAAAGTGAAATATCATTGGAAATAATATTCCTAGTGCCAAAAAGGCAGCAGTATATACTAATTTTTTTGTATTCATTTATTAAATTTCTCCTTAATTTTTGCTAACAACTCATCAGCGTTGGTACTAGCTAGGGCAAGTTCTTCCATAGGGCACCTACCTGTATTATCCCTATTTCTTATTTCTTTTACTTTAGTTTTATAAGTATATTTGATATTTGTATCATCAAGAATACTAATAGCATTTTCTGATATAAGATCAGTATAAAGTTCTTTTATACCAGCTTCTATAAGTAAAAGAGCGGCAGCCTTGCCTATAACTTTATCTGCAACACTTGCCTCGTTTAGGAGGCTTTTGTCATTATTATACAAATCTAATATAGGAATCAAGCCATTTTTATTAGATGTATTAACTACTTTATTTTCCTTAACTACAACAATAGAATAACTATTTTCTAAAAGTGTAGTTTTTGCTAAATCTAAATTATTCATATAATAATTTTAACATAAGAACAAGTTAAGTTAAAGCTTAGTAAGATTTTGATAAAAATTTTTAAATAAAAAAGCACCCTAAGGTGCTTATAAGTTATACATAAATAAACAGCCAACTGGGTAGGTTGACTGTTAAGCTCTCACGGATGGTTTGCATAGTTTATGCTAAGAAGAGTTTTTGTGAGAGAAGTACAAAGGTTTGAGGGTTAGGTCCTTTGTACCGGTAGGTAAACAGTTGATGCAAATTTATATTATTAAGGAAGAGTACGCATATTGCGATGAAAATTAATCTGTCAGCTAAAACTGTTTCCTTGCTTTATATATTAGTGCATAATTGTTTAGATATTATAAGGGAATTGTAAAATTGATGTTAAATTTAGTGAATTTTAATAAATTATTTTAATTATTTATAAAAACTTTCCTAAATATTTTCCTAAATTTAATTATACAAATTTTAAATATCTGCTATAATAAACCTAGAAAAATAAGGGGAAGATATGGGTTTTGCTTTATTTACACTTAGCCAAATAAGTTTATTTTTAATTAACAACTTCATAAAATTTAAGGATGATAAGAAGAAAAATCTAGCTGCAGGGCTTATGTTTTTTATTATGTTTGCCTTTGCTGCTTTTCGTGGATCTGGAGATGCCGACTACTATAACTACCTGTGGTTTGCTAAGGACATAGGAACTGATTTTACAAAAGTTTTAAACTTTTCATATCCGGTAGAATTTGCCTTTAGATTATTTTCTTATCTTATAAATATTTTTGGCCTATCAAGGCAGTGGATAATTGTTCTTATGAATGCCCTATCCATTATCCCTGTAGCCTACATAAGTATTAAAAAAAGTAAAAATCCTTTTTTATCTGCTATTATATTTTTGCCAATCTTTATTCAATTTGATATGCAAACTGCAAGGACGGCAACGGCAGTGGGATTAGGCCTTGTAGCAATAGCTAGTTTTAGTGAAAAAAAGTTTTTTAAAAGCCTATTATTTTTTATATTTGCCATGACCTTTCATAGGGCAAGCGTGATACTTTTACCATTTTTATTTTTTATGGTCTTTGATATGGGTAGGATTTTTAAAATTTTAACTGCAGGAGCTGCCCTCATTGCATCAGTTTTTTCAAGTTTGATGTTTAAAATCCTTGCTCAAATATTATCAGCTATAGGACTAGGTCGTATGGCAACTAAGGTTTTAAATTACACCTTTACTGGTCAATTTGCAGGAGCTATGAAATTTTATGATCCTAGGATAATATTTGCCCTAGCCTTATTCATAACTAGCCTTATGTACTTTAAAAAGAAAGAATTTAATAAATTTTCGATAGAAGAAGTCAGCATCAAGGCTATATGGTTTAGCCTAGTAGTACTTTTAGTTTTTAGATCATCAACTGCAATAGCCTTTAGGTTTTCAACATTTTTTACAATTTTGGAAATTATTTACATACCTTTGGTATTAGATAAGATAAAAAATATTGATAAACTCGGTGGTTTTTTAATAGGTTTATCGGTTGTAGTTTTTCTAGTGCCCTACGCCATATTTTTAATGGCCAAGGCCCCAAGCTATGACTTTTTCTTTACAAATTTAAATGCCATTCACTCATTACAATAGGAGAAATTATGTTAACAACACAACAAATTAGACAAGCAATAAAAAGAAATAAGTGGTTAATAATCTTGCCAGCCCTTTTAATTGGTTTTCTAGCTTTTTTTACTCAAAATGTTTTGCCGGGTAACTATGAAGCTGAAACTGCATTAATTGTAACTAGCAATGATGATGAGCCCATTACCTACAACAAATTAATATTAAATGAAAAACTAGCCAATATTTACTCCCAATTTTTAGAATCTGAAGACTTGTTTGAAACTGTAAGTGAAAAAATAGATCCAGATTGGGATAGCAAAGAAGTTTCTAAAAACTTTGCCTATGAGGTAAATCCTCAGGGCGGAGTAATCAGCTTAACTTACAAAGATTCTAATGAAGATCGTGCTGGAGATACTTTAAAATTAATTGCAGAAGAGTTTAGAGCCTATGCTAGGAACTATTTACACATGGAAAATATCGACTATCTACAAAATGTAGTTGTAAATGAGGCTTCTAAAGTGCGTGGAATTATTTTTGCAGTTATTGGATTAATTGTAGGAGCACTACTAGGAATACTATTTACTATCTTAAAAGAACTTTTATCAGATAGGATTCAAGATGCAAATGATATACGTGAATTAGGTTATGAAGTCTTAGCTGATTTAAGCGATGAAAAAGCAGCTGAGCTTAGCAAAGTAAAAAGAAAAATAAAAACAAATTCACCAAATGCAGTCGTTGGCCTAAGTAATTTAGGAAAAAATAAGGCACAAGATAATATTTCAAATGATTTAGCGAAACTATTAGAAGGAGCAGAGCTAAAGGTAGAAGATGAAAAAATAATTGGGCAAGAGTTAGTAAGTTTAAAAGCGGCTTATCCATACATTTTAATCAATGAAACAAGTTTATCTAAATCTAAAGCCATAGACTTAGCAGACTATGAGGATTATAAAATTATTTTGGTAGGTAAAAATTCATTTAAAATAGATTTGAAAAATGAAATCAATGAACTAGAAAGACTAGGAATAAAAGTTTTAGGGGTGATTTATTATAGATAAATTTTTAATAATAATTTGCCTTTTAACTTTAACTTCTTGCAATAAAGAAGAATCTTATAAAGCTCAAAATATAGAAATATATCAAAATCAAAAGCAAAGTCAAGCTGATGATAGTCCGCAAATAGGTGGCCTCTACGAGTTAAAATCGGATGCAGAAATTTATGCAGATACTAATCAAGAAAGTGCATTTGATACTCTAGAAGCCTCTTCTATTGTAAAGATATTGGGAGAAAGCGAAAACGGTTTTGTAAGAGTTGATTATAATGGAGATACTTTCTACATTAAAACTCATTATTTAAAAGAAATATAGGGCATGTAGCCCTTTTTTCTTTGCAAAATTTTATTTATGTAATATAATAAATATGCACTAGGGGTGCCTTATGGCTGAGAATATACCCTTAACCTGGCCAAGGTAATGCTTGCGGAGGAAAGTGTCTAAACCTCTTTGAGTATGTGCAATAGGAGGTATTTTTTATGCAAAATAATCAGACAAGATCAACTTGGACAACCAAGATGCTTGTGGAAGGCGCATTAGCAATCGCCCTATCATTTGTTCTAGCAAGACTTAGACTTTTTCAAATGCCACAAGGTGGGGAAATCACACCTGGACAAATGATTCCACTAATTATATTTTCACTTAGATATGGAGCTGGTAAAGGATTTTTAATCGGTGCAGTATACGGCATCATCGATATGATGTTTGGGGGATATGTAATCCATCCAATCCAAGCAATCCTTGATTATCCAATGCCATATGGATTAATTGGTCTATCAGGACTTTACTCAGAGGAATTTAAAAGAACCCACCAATTTGGACCAATCTTAAAAGGAACGCTTATTGCAATTATTGCAAGATTTATCACTCACGTATTATCAGGTGTAGTATTCTTCTCATCATATGCTCCAGAAGGACAAGGAGCGCTAGAATATTCATTAGTTTATAATGCATCATACCTAGCAGTAGAATACGCAATTGCCTTAGTAATACTATTCTTATTAAAGAATTTCTTAACACGAGATTTACCAAAAATGTAAGTGAAATAAAAATTAGCAACCCTAATGGGTTGCTTTTTTTTATGACTAAAATTAATTATCACTTGCAAAATAAAATATAGCTGATATAATATTATTGTACTAAGATAGTAATACAATAATACAGATTACGGAGGAGCAGATGGAATTTGATGCATCAAGACCTATTTATCTGCAACTTCTAGATGAATTTAAGGTAAAAATATCAACTGGCGAATGGGAGCCTGGAGCAAAAATAGATTCTGTAAGAAACTTAGCTAGCCTTTATGAAGTAAATCCAAATACTGTTCAAAAAGCTCTAGTGGAGCTAGAAAGAGCAGGACTTACAGAAACTAGGAGGACTGCAGGCAGATTTGTAACAGATGATAGAAACTTAATTTCAAATCTAGAAGACAATTCATTTTATAAAATCGCAGATGATTTTATAAGTAGAGCAGAAAACTTAAATTTAGAAAAAGAAGAAGCAATTAACCAATTAAAAATATATTGGGAGGAGAAAAATGATTGATATAAAAAATCTAACTATGGTTTATAACGGCAAGGCAGCCTTGGATAATATAAATTTAAATATAGAAGATGGGCAAATAGTAGGACTCGTTGGAGAAAACGGATCTGGTAAGACAACCTTACTTAGAATCCTTGCAGGCATTGAAAGAAATTATATGGGCTCAGTAAAAATAAATGGAAAAAAGCCAGGTGGACGCACAAATAGTACAGTTTCCTACCAGCCAGACCACTTGCCTTTAGATAAAAGAACAAAAATAGATAATGTAGTAGCCCTATATGAGAAATTCTATGAAGATTTTAATAGCAAGAAATTTTATGATTTACTAGAAAGTTTTGGTATTTCATCAGATTTGAAACTAAATGAATGTTCAAAGGGGATGCGTGAGAAAATACAAATTGCCCTAACCCTTAGCAGAAAATCAAAAGTTTATCTTTTAGATGAGCCAATTAGTGGGGTAGATCCAAAGTCAAGAAAAATGGTGATAAATACAATTATAGAAAATTTTGACTATGATGGCATACTTTTAATCTCAACTCATTTAATAGCTGAAATTGAAAAAGTGCTTGATAGGGCAATATTTGTAAAAAATGGACAAATTATCGTAGATGAAACCGTTGATGATATTAGATTAAACCACCAAATGGGTGTGGAAGATTACTTTACGGAGGTTATGTAATGGGAAAATTATTTGTACAAATTTTTAAGGAAGATTTTAAATCTATGGTATTGTGGCTATTTTTACCCCTTGCCTCAGCTTTAATATTTATGCAGCTCTTATCAGCGTTTCCAGGTGGACCAATATTATCAATTGCCATGGGCTTTTCAATGACCCTACTTATAATAGGACCATTTTTATCTCTCGCTATAGCAGCTAAGAATGACAACGAAAGATTTTATGGCAACCGTGCTGGATTTTACTCAGCCCTTCCTTTATCAACTAATGCTATAACTGGAGCAAGAATAATTAATTATATCCTCCTAGGAATTGTAATAGTTTTATCAGGAATGATAAACTTTATAATATTAAACCTTGCTAGCGCACCGGGCTTAAGTTTATCTGAAATTTTTACAAGCTTATCTAATTTGGTAGAACAAATAGGTGGGGCTAAATTTGCTATGGCTCTCCTAAGCTTATTTAGTTTTGGAGTATATATTGTAAGTGCAATAATGCTTGCAAATACTTTTGGATCATCTAATGTCTTTGGTAAAAAATCAAAATTTGGACCTATAATTGTATTCTTAATTATATTTTTTGGACTTGGTATGATAGGAGCGAAATTTCAATCAACAGCCCTTGCTGATTACCTTTACCAAAGTTTTGATGTTGGAAGTGCAGAAGTAGAAGTAGCTTATAGTTCAACAGCTAGACTAATGCTTATACCATTTATTATAAATATACTCATAAGCCTAGGTTTTTATGGACTAACATACTATTTCCACGATAAAAAATTATCAGTAGACTAGTAATTAAGGTAAAAGAGGCAGTTATACTGTCTCTTTTTTATTTACAAAAATTCTATAAAGTGTATATTTTTCTTAACTAAAGAAATAAAGGAGACGCCATGAAAGATGCACTTTTTATCTATAATCCAAATAGTGGTCAAAAAATAATAAATGAATATCTGCCTTGGATAGTTGATTACCTTAGCGAAAGAGGATATCTGACAAGTATATATGCAACCCAAAGAGCGAAAGATGCATCATATATTGTAAGAAAACTGGGCCATCGTTTTGATGAAATTTTTGTAAGTGGTGGGGATGGAACTTTAGATGAAGTAATAGCTGCAGTTTGCAAATCAAAAATTGATCCTCTTATAGGCTATATACCAACAGGGTCTACGAATGATTTTTCAAGGTCTTTAAATATTCCCCAAGATGTAGAAAAAGCTACCAAGGTTGCTACTCGTGGTTACCAAAAACATATAGATATAGGAAAACTTGATGATAAGTATTTTGTCTATGTAGCAGCTTTTGGGACTATAGCAGAAGTTTCTTACAGCACAGGTCAAGATGTAAAAAATATTTTTGGACGTTCTGCTTACATTTTTGAAGGTTTAAAGCAAACTTTACCTCTAGTTAACATCCCAACATATAAAATGGAAGTGGAGGTAGATGGAGAAACCATTGCTGGAGAATTTATTCACTTTATGGTTACAAATTCTGTTTCTGTAGGTGGTTTTGTAGGGATAACTGGAGAAAATGTTGGTCTTTCTGATGGTATATTTGAGTTAACCATGGTAAAACGCCCTCAATCCTTAGCGGATATAAACAAAATAATTTTTGGTCTTACAAATAGGAAAGAAAATGATATGCTCATTTTGCGCCAAGGCAACGAATTTAGAGTAAAAACCGATCAAAAAGTAGCCTGGGCCCTTGATGGAGAATATGGTGGTTCGACGACTCTTGCCAATATAAGAGTTTTAAGAGAAAAAATAAAAATGCGAACTGGTTTGAGGGATAAAATTTAAAAATTAAAGTGAGATTTTAACAATATTTACTAAAAGGCTCAAATTTGATATAATAATAATGAGAACCTAGGAGGTAAAAATGTTTAAAATCGGCGATAAAATCGTATATCCCAACCATGGGGCGGGTATTATAGATTCTATTGAAAAAAAGGAATTTTTAGGTAAAGAAAAAGATTACTACATACTAAAAATGCCAATTGGTTCTATGGATATTTCCATTCCAATGTCAAATATTGACAAGATGAATATAAGAGATGTCATCAGCAAGGAAGAAGGAGATGAAGTTATTGAAATTCTTGACCAAGATCCTACTGAGATGTCAAACAACTGGAATGTGAGATATAGAGAAAATCAAGAAATTATTAAAACAGGCGATATATTCGAAATTGCAAAGATGGTAAGAAATCTTTCTATTTTGGATAAAGAAAAAGGTTTATCAACCACAGAAAAGAAATTGTTAAACAGAGCAAGAAGAATCATGGCTAGTGAGCTAGTTATGGCAGGTTCTCTCAATAAAGACGAAGCTGAGCAAATGATAGATGAGTCTATAGGACTCTAAAAAATCAAGGAGTGTTGATGAAAAGAATTTTTGAAATTCTTATAACACTAATTGGGGTAGTACTTGGCATAGTAATTTTAAATGTAGTCAATGCCGCAAGTTCCTTTGTTGAAACTAGCGGCATTATATTTATAATTGCTAATGCTGTTGCAGGCCTTATTGGTGGTATAATTTTTTATTTAATTTTTGCATCCTTTAAAGATAGGTTTATGGATAGCATTACCAATCTTGAGGGGCAAATGACGTCTATACCGGCTAGTAATCTAATTGTTGGAACAGTTGGTATTATACTTGGTATTTTAATTGCAACTTTAATTTCAAGACCTTTAACCAGTCTACAATTACCTTATGTAGGCAATTCAATTTTTGTGCTATTATCTATTTTATTATATCTTGGTTTAGGTTTTTTAGGTTGGAGAGTGGCAACTAAAAACAGTGATGATTTTGTAAATTTATTTAAGCCTAATAAAGAAAATAAAGACTTAAAATCTACTTTTAAACTTGATAGGAGCAAAAATCCTGCAAGTCCCAAAATTCTTGATACATCAGTAATTATTGATGGTAGAATAGTAGATATTATAGAAACTGATTTTATAGAAGGTGAGCTAATCATTTCAGAATTTGTGTTAGAGGAGCTCCAACATATAGCAGATAGTCCAGATGATCTAAAACGCGAACGAGGACGTCGTGGACTTGATATAGTAAGTGAGATTAAAAAATCTGATAAGATAAATTTAAAAATTACAGATCAAGATTATCCAAATATTAAAGAAGTAGATAGCAAATTGTTAAAACTTGCCCTAGATATGGGCGGTAAAGTTTTTACAAATGATTATAACCTAAACAAGGTTGCAGATGTTCAAGGCATTCCAGTTTTAAATATAAACGACCTTGCCAATGCCCTAAAACCTGTGGTAATTCCAGGAGAGCATATGAGAATAGATGTAATAAAAGAAGGTAAGGGCAAAAACCAGGGTGTAGGATATCTTGACGATGGTACAATGGTAGTAGTAGAAGATGGGGATAAATTTATCGACCAAACAATAAATGCTGTTGTAACCAGTGTTTTACAAACTTCTGCAGGACGTATGATATTTGTAAGAAGCGAAGAGGAATAAATGTTTGATGGCAAATTTTTATCAGCTATAATCACATCCGCAGGCTCAGGCAGGCGTATGAATAGCGATATTAACAAACCGTTTTTAAATATCGATGATAAAAAGATTATAGAGCGTACTTTAGAAACAGTAACGGGCATAGAAGAATTTGATGAGATTATCTTAGTAATTAGAAAAGAAGATGAAGATATAATCAAATCAATACTTAAAAATGATATTTTTTCTAATAAGGTCAGATATGTCTTTGGAAGTAGTACTAGAGAGCTATCGACATTTGAAGGGCTAAAAGCCTTAAATAAAAAATCACAATTGGTCTTAACCCACGATGGGGTAAGACCTTTTGCAAGTAGAGAGCTTTTTTATAAGACTTTAGAAGAGCTAAAAAACTACAAGGCGGTAATAACTGCTACAAAAACAAAAGACACTGTAAAAATTTTGGATGATAATATGCTTGTAGATTTTACACCAAATAGGGCCTTTGTCTATAATGTGCAAACACCTCAAGCTTTTGATAAAAAAACTATCTTTACTATGTATGAAAAATATATAGATAGTGAGTTTAAGATAACTGATGATAGTCAGCTATTTGAGTTTTTTGATAGAGAAACTCCTGTAAAAGTAGTTGAAGGAGAGTATTCAAATATAAAAATTACAACCAATGAGGATATTCTCTTTGCCAGAGCTTATATAAAAAGCAGAAAAGAAAATGAGGAAATTAATGAAAATAGGCATAGGCTATGATGTTCATAGGCTAGTAGAAAATAGAGATTTAATCCTAGGTGGGATTAAGTTTGACTATGAAAAAGGACTTTTAGGTCATTCAGATGCAGATGTTTTAACCCATGCGATTATGGACTCAATTTTAGGAGCTTTGGCTCTTGCTGATATTGGAAAATTATTTCCTGATACAGATCCAAAGTATAAGGGCATTTCTTCTATAAAACTGCTTAACCATGTGGTAGGTCTTATGGAAGAAAATGGCTATAAGATAGGCAATCTTGATACAGTTATCATCTGTGAGATGCCAAAAATAAATCCAAGAAGAGATGAAATTAAAAATTTATTAGCAGAGCATTTAAAAACTAGTCCAGCAAATGTTTCAATCAAGGCATCAACCAGCGAAGGTCTTGGTTTTACTGGAGAGGGTTTAGGAATAGAAGCTCGTGCTGTTGTAATATTAGAGGAGAAATAATGCGTAAATTTATAACAAGTGAGTCAGTAACAGAAGGCCACCCAGATAAGGTTTGTGATAGAATTTCTGATTCTATTTTAGATGAATGTTTAAAACAAGATAAAAACTCCAGAGTAGCTTGTGAGACAGTAACTTCAACAGGTTTAGTCTTAGTTGTTGGAGAAATTTCTACAACTGCCTATGCTCCAGTTGAGCAAATTGTTCGCCAAACTATCAAAGAAATTGGCTATGATGATCCAAATATTGGTTTTGATTATTCAAATGTAGCTGTTCTTACATCTCTTATTGAACAATCATCAGATATCGCCCAAGGGGTAAACAGTGCCCAAGAATTCAAATCAACAAATGATAAATACGACCAAATAGGTGCAGGAGACCAAGGAATTATTTTTGGTTATGCAGATAATGAAACTGAAGAATATTTACCAGTTTCTATAAACTATGCCCACAAGCTTGCTCAAAGACTTACAGATGTTCGTAAAAATAAAGTGCTTGATTATCTACGACCAGATGGTAAAACTCAAGTAACTGTAGAATACGATGATGATAAACTAGTACGTATTGATAATATCGTAATTTCTGCCCAACACACAGAAGATGTGTCACTTGAAAAAATTAGAGAAGATATTATAAACGAAGTTATTAATAAAGTAATAGACCCATCATTAATTGATGAAAATACAAGAATTTATGTAAATCCAACTGGTAAATTTGTAATAGGTGGACCAAAAGGTGATAGTGGTCTTACTGGTAGAAAAATAATTGTAGATACATACGGTGGTTATTCAAAATCAGGTGGTGGAGCATTTTCGGGTAAAGACCCTACAAAAGTAGATAGATCAGCAGCTTATATGGCAAGATATGCAGCTAAAAATATGGTTGCAGCAGGACTTGCTGATAGACTTGAGATAGGTATTTCCTATGCAATCGGTGTAGCTCACCCACTTTCCATATATGTAGATAGCTTTGGTACAGGAAAATATGATGATGAAAGACTTTTAGAAATTGTTGAAGAAAACTTTGACTTTAGACCACAAGCTATAATTGATAACCTAGACTTACTAAGACCAATTTATAAAAATACATCAAGCTATGGTCATTTTGGTAGAACAAATCCAGATTTTACTTGGGAAGCGCTTGATAAGGTAGATAAGCTTAAAAAATATTAGGAGAAAAAATGGCAAGGATTAGAAGAAGTGTAGCTATAGACCTTGGTACAGCCAAAGTCTTAGTTTTTGTAAATAACAAGGGAGTAGTCCTTAGTGAGCCATCAGTAATTGCCGTTGATGTCTTAAAAGATGAAATACTTGCTGTTGGAGATGAAGCAAAAAAATTAGTAGGTAGAACTCCAGGAAATGTAAAAGCTGTTATGCCTCTAAAAGATGGGGTCATAGCAGATTTCCCATCTACAGAGCGCATGCTAAAATATTTTTTAAATAAGTCTATAAATAAAGCTTTATTAAAACCAGATTTACTAATTTGTGTACCTAGCAGGGCGACCCAAGTAGAAAAAAGAGCAGTTTTACAGGCTAGCGAAAATGCTGGAGCTCACAGAACATATTTAATCGAAGAGCCATTAGCAGCAGCCATTGGCGCTGGAGTTGATATAACAGATGCTGGCGGAGAATTAATAATTGATATTGGTGGTGGAACTACTGATATTGCAGTGATTTCTATGGGACAAATCATAGCAAGCTCATCAGTACCAGTTGCAGGTCTTACTTTTGATACAGCAATAAAAGACTATATTAGAAAAAGATATGGTTTACTTATTGGGGATAATAAGGCTGAAGAGATTAAAATTGCAGCCGGAAATACAGAGTTTGATGGATCTATAGAAGTTACAGGACGTGAAGTGGCCACTGGTCTTCCACAAAAAGTTTTCGTACCTGTGGGTGAAATAGAGCTTGCAATCAAACCATATGTTGATTTGATAGTAGATGGGGTAAAAAAAGTATTAGAGGTAACCCCTCCAGAGCTTGCTGCAGATATTTTCGAAAAACAAATTATTTTAACAGGTGGTGGGGCCTACACTCTAGGTCTAAGACAGAGACTGTCAGAAAAATTTCAAATAGAAGTAAATATAGCAGAAAATGCAGAGCAGTGCGTAATAATAGGCACAGGTCGAGCACTAACTTGGCTTGATGAATTAGATCAAAGCGCAGACGACTCTGTAAAAGCTAAACAGAAAGAGTTAGAAAATAATGAAAAACTAAGGAGAAGATAATGACAAAAACTTTAGTAATGGTTAGACACGGTCAAAGTGAATGGAACCTTGCAAACAAATTCACAGGCTGGGTAGATGTTGACCTATCAGAAAAAGGTGAACAAGAAGCAATCGAAGCTGGTAAAAAAATTAAAGAAGCAGGTATAGTTTTTGACCATGCTCATACATCAATTTTAAAAAGAGCTATCAAAACTTGTAACTATGCTCTAGAATATTCTGAACAATTATTTGTACCAGTAGAAAAATCATGGAGACTTAATGAACGTCACTATGGAGCTTTACAAGGACTAAATAAAGCTGAAACAGCAGAAAAATATGGAGATGAGCAAGTACACATTTGGAGAAGATCTTATGATACACTTCCTCCAACATTATCAGAAGAAGCTCAAAAAGAACAATTAAATATGAGACAGTTTAAAAATCTGCCAAAAGATGTAATTCCAACAGCAGAAAACTTAAAAATTACTTTAGAAAGAGCTTTACCATATTTCTTTGATAATATCGCTCCACAATTACTAAAAGATGAGACAGTTTTAGTTGCAGCTCATGGTAACAGCCTAAGAGCTTTAGCTAAACACATAGAAGGCATTTCTGATGAAGACATCATGGATTTAGAAATCCCAACAGGTCAACCATTAGTTTACGAACTAGATGATGATTTAAAAATGATTAAAAAATATTATTTATAGAATGATTTTAAGAGTTTACCCATAGGTAAGCTCTTTTTTATTAGTAAAATCCAATTGATTTTTCACTTTATATATCAAAAATATAAATTTATATAAAAAAATCTTTACTTTTGATTGGGAAAAGGTTATAATATAGGAATAAAAGGAGTAGAAATGAAAATAGCATCAGTTGAATATGAAAACGGCGTTTCATCTCTATTAAATTCTCAGTTTGATAAAAACGAAGTAGTTATACATAAATTTGAACAAATGGAAGACCTTATAGGTTTAGACCTTGGTGAATATGATTTAATCTTGGTTGATATGACTTATAATAAGTGTCTACAGGTGATTCAATACATAAAACAAACAACAACTACCCCAGTTATTTATCTTACAGAAAGAAATGCAGATAATCCTTACGAACAAGAGTTAGATGACAAGGACTTTGTAATCCACTCTAATACTCGTGAGGAGTTTATTAATTCTGTTTTTGAGAAGGTAGAAGAGATTAATGATACAAATATCGTACGCCTAGGTTTTTGTACTATGGAAGAAGATAATGGGATATTTAGGATAGGCAACAATATCCTAGACCTTACAAAATTTGAAATAAGTATCTGTTCAGTTTTAATTTCAAATATGGGGCAGATTTTAAGTAAGGATGATATAGTTAAGGCAATGAGTAAAAAAGGCCTAAAAACAACAGAAAGATCTGTAAGAGAGCATATTAGAAAAATTCGTCTGGAATTTAAAAAGGCAGATTTAAACCCAATAGAAACTATAAACCGCAAGGGCTATAAGTGGGTGCTAGATAGTTGTAAACCTCAAAAGTGATTTTGTGAAATTGTTTTCAAAAATGTTTGATATTATATTTTCGTTGTGATATAATCTTGTCAAGAACTAAATAATTTGTAAGTCCATACGGTGGAGATGATGGGTCCTGAACATTTCTAGGAAATATTATTTTTTGTATATAGAAAACGGGTCCTCTATACGCCGGGTAGGATTCCTCGGGCGTGCCGCCCTGCGGCCATTCCATGGAGGGTCCTCCATTAGCCGGACGGGCTTATTTTCGGGGTAAGGTGAAATTCCTAAACCGGCAGTTATAGTCTGCGAGCCATTTTTTGGTTGATTTGGTGCAATTCCAAAACCGACAGTTATAGTCTGGATGGGAGAAGTATATATTTGTATTTTTTCATGCCCCACTATCAGGGCATTTTTTATTGCCCATTTTAGGAGGTTATTATGATTCAAAGAAGAAGTAAATCATTTAGTTTAGACAGATTGGTAAAAGTTGCTATCCTTGCTAGTATTTCTTATTTATTAATGTTTGTGCAAATGCCTATTCCAATAGCTCCACCATTTATGAAAGTGGACTTAGCTGATGTACCAGCTTTAATTGGTGGTTTTGCCATGGGACCTTGGTATGGAGTTTTAATCCAGCTTATTAAAAATGTTCTTAACCTATCAAAAACTATGACAGGGGGAGTTGGAGAGCTATCAAATTTTGTTGTAGGATCTACCTTTGTTTTGGTATCATCTTTAATTTATAGAAATAAGAAAACTCGCAAAAATTCAGTTTTGGCCTTAGTTTTAGGTATTGTTGCAATGAGTGCAGTTGCTACTTTATCAAATGCTTTTGTAGTTTTCCCTATCTATGGTAAGATTATGAATATTGAACTTGAAGCATTTGCAGCTATGATTCCAGGAAATAATTTGGTTTCAAACTATATAACTATGATGTTATTTTCAATTGCACCTTTTAACCTTATAAAAGGAGCAATAGAAGCTATCATAACTCAGCTACTATACAAACGTATATCACCAATATTAAAATTTTAAATAAAACTTATCCCTAGCTTGTCTAGGGATTTTTTTGTTATAAATAGTATAATACTTAAGATAAAGAGGATTTATGATTATAAGTAATTTAAACGAAATGAGGGATTTTGCAAATAGATTTGCAGCCCTTTTAAAAGACAATGACGTAATAAATTTAATAGGAGATATGGGGGCTGGAAAAACCACCCTAACAAATTTTATTGCTGAGTATTTTGGGATAAGCGATAGTTCATCACCAACTTTTGCAATTGTAAATATCTATGAGGGAGATAAGACTATCTACCACCTAGACTTATATAGGCTAGAAGATCCGGATGAGCTTTTAGAACTTGATTATGAAACATATTTTTATCCAGAAAATGCTATCACATTTTTAGAATGGGCAGAAAATGGAGCTGGATTTTTACCTAAAGATATGATAAATGTTGAGATATCAAAAATAGATGCAAATACTCGTGAGATAAATATCCTAGCTGATACAAAAAGGGGGCAAGAGATAAATGAATATTTTAGCAATTGACACCTCAACTATGATTTCTACTGTGACTATTGCAAGTAATAACGAAATTATCGGAGATTTTAATGTAAACCAGCAGAGAACCCATAGCGAATCCTTAGTCCCTATGATAGAAAATTTACTAGAACTTTTAGGTATGAATATCAAAGATATAGATGCTTTTGTAATATCTAAGGGACCAGGATCATTTACAGGTCTTAGAATAGGCATGACTGTTGCTAAAACTCTAGCTCAGGTAAATAATAAAAAGCTAATAGCTATCTCAACCTTAGAAGCCTTGGCTAACAACTCATCAAGCAATTATTTAAAAGCACCGATGATGGATGCCAGGGGCAATAGGGTTTATGCTGCAGTTTATGACAAAGATGATAAAGAAATCATCAAAGAAGACCTTTATGAAATAGAAGATTTTGTTAAGCTTGTGGATGCTTTAGATCAAGAAGTGGAGCTAATAGGAGAAATAAGTGGTAAATATTGCGAATATTTTAAAAATGCCCACACCCTACCTATAAATTTTAATAATTGTATAGGTAAGTCTCTTATAAGACTAGGACTTATCCATATAAATGATAATTCAAATCTTTTTGAAATTAGTCCAAATTATCTAAGAAAATCCCAAGCGGAAAGAGAATACGAGAAAAAGAATAAGGTATAAGATGATTAGAAAAATGGAAATTAGGGATGCAGATGAGGTTTATAATATAGAAAACCAAGCCTTTTTTGAGCCTTGGTCAAAGAAAAATCTTATCAAAGACTTAGAATCCAACACATTTTTAAATCATTACGTAGCAGAAAAAGATGGAAAGATAGTAGGTTTTTATATTTCTAGTCAAGTTTTAGATGAGGTAGAAATATTTACCATAGCAGTAGATTGTGATTATAAAAATATGGGCATTGCTACAAGCCTGCTTAACCACCTAGTAGCAACAAGTATAGCAAATAATATGAAAGAAATATGGCTAGAAGTTTCTACAAAAAATCTAGCTGCTATAAACTTATATAAAAAATTTGGTTTTGAAATAATGGGCATCAGAAAAAACTATTACCAAAAAGTTGGAGAAGATGCCTACAATATGAAAAAGGAATTGTAATGACAGATTTTTATACTATGGGAATTGAGACCAGCTGTGATGATAGCTGTGTGGCAATTCTAAAAAATGATAGAGAACTTTTAGTAAATTTAATATCATCTCAAATTGATATCCACACACTTTTTGGGGGGGTGGTGCCAGAAATTGCTAGTAGAAAACATCTAGAAGCTATAAATCCTTTGATAGAAAAAGCCCTAGATGATGCAAATCTTAGTTATGATGATATAGATTTAATTTCAGTTACCAAGGGACCAGGACTTATGGGTTCACTTTTGGTCGGAATATCTGCTGCAAAAGCACTTTCCCTTGCAACAAATACCCCAATGATTGGCGCAAACCACATGCAAGGTCATATTTGTGCAAATTATATTGCTCATAAAGATTTGGAACCACCCTTTATAACTCTTGTTGTAAGTGGGGGCCATACTTATCTTGTAAAAGTAAATTCATATACAGATTATGAAGTGGTGGGTAAAACTCGTGATGATGCAGCTGGTGAATCTTTTGATAAGGTAGCTCGAAAAATGGGCCTTGGTTATCCAGGTGGACCCAAAATAGATAAACTTGCTAAAGAAGGAAATAAAGATGCTATAGATTTTCCAAGGGTAAGACTTGAAAAAGATTCCTATGATTTTTCCTTTTCTGGCTTAAAAACAGCCGTTTTAAATTATATGAACCAAGAAGAACAAAAAGAGAATGAAATAAATAAAGCAGATCTTGCTGCAAGTTTCCAGGAAGCAGAAGTTGATGTTTTAGTTGAAAAATCTATGAGACTTTTAAAAGAAACTGGCTACGATAAATTTGCCCTAAGTGGGGGAGTTGCAGCTAATAGCAGACTGCAAGAAAGAATGCGCGAGGAATGCGAAAAAGAAAATATTAAATTTTACTATCCACCAATTAAGCTTTGCACAGATAATGCTGCTATGATTGCCATGGCTGGTTACTTAAACTATCAAGCTGGTGAAGTTAGTGATAAATATATGAAAGTTTACCCAAATTTAGAAATATAAGATATAATATAAACTATGAGAAGAAATAGAAGTGGAAACTTAGACTTATTAAAAAAATATAATAAAATGCAAACTATAAGCTCTGTTATTTGGATTCTTTCAGGTATTGGAGTTTTAGCATTTGGGGTTTATTATAAAGAAATCTTTGAGATTGTTTTTGGGATCCTTGCCATACTTTTTGGCATAGCTATGATAAGAATCCGTAATACAAGTCTAAATGCAATTGCTAGAAGGGAAAAGAGTAGGTTAAACTTTCTTATCCTTGCTATTGTCGTGTTTTCACTAGTAAATCCCATAGGAAATATCCCGGTAATTTTTGATTTATATAAGAGAGATTTTGTAATAAGAGGAGGATTTGATGAAAAATAAGAACAAAATTTTTTGTCTAATCCTCGTTTTTATGCTCATAAGTACATCTTGTGCCAAAAGAAGATTAGACCAATTAGAATCTAAACGTACCCACAATATAGTAAGTGATGGGGGTTTTAGCGGTTCAGATGATATTTTCTATCCAGATAATATTGATAAATACGATGTAGAAAGTTATTTAAACTGGTATAAAGATATGCAAACTCCACCAAAGTTACAGCTACCAAGTCCCGAAAATCCTAAAGAGCTAACTAACAAAGAAATGGTAGAAGACTTTAACTATGTATTTAATGAGCTAAAGGCAAATTATCCGTTTTTTAAAGTTTTAAAAAGAGAATACAATATAGATTTTTTAGGATCTTATAATAAATATTTAAAACGTATCGAAAATGCAAAAACTGATCAAGAATTTATCGATGAAATGACTGGTATATTGGGAGAACTAAATAACTACCACGCCCGTATAGCTGATAAAAGCTATGTAGAAAACACCTTAAAATATTATTCTAAAAATTGGAATACACCATCCATTTATTATGAATTTTTAAAGATGAATAAGCAGGTGGTTAGAAATCGCTATGGCATTACTGGAGAGCAAACAGCAGATATTGGCCAAAAAAATCAAAAAAGAGCTATTTCATTTATAAATAAAGATCAAGATTCAAATCTCAGTTTTGAAAGCCCAGCAGAAGGTATTGCCCTTTTAAAAATAAATTCTATGGTGGACCCAGAAAAATTTGATGAAGATGAAGCAGTTTTAAATGAATTTTTAAGAAATAAACATCTTTATAAAGTTCTTATAATAGATATCCGCGAAAACTACGGGGGCAATATGGAATATTGGCAAAAGTTCCTGCTACCAAAAATCTTAATAAGTCCAAAGTCTGTAACCAACCACCTATTTTTCAAAGATTCTCAAAGGGCAAAGTTAATCTTAGCTGATGACACCTTAAATATTGAAAAACTAAAAGACATTGATATATCAGGAGTAAAATTAAGTCACGCAAGTGATTTAAAAGATTTTGACTATTATATAAAAGATACTATAACGATAAATCCAGATGATAGCAAAAAAGAAAATGGTTTTGAAGGAAACATTTATTTAATGGTTGATAAAGCAGTATTTTCTGCTGCTGAAGGCATGGCAAGTTTTATGAAACATTCTGATGCAGCATCATTAATTGGAGAAACAACTGGGGGAGATGGTATCACTCTTGGTGTAATAAATGATGTAATGCCAAATTCAGGACTAGTATTTACCTATACAAATACCCTAGGCTATGCTCCAGATGGATCAATAGATGCAGAAGAACGCACAGTACCAGATATAGAATCAGCTTCATTTAAAAACTCCATAGAAACTATTGAAGAAATAGAGGCTGGTAATTTTTAACAAAAAATTTAATATTATAACTAGGGAAATAAAAAAATATGAGAATTTATCACATTCTCATATTTTTTATTACAAATATTATATTTAAAATTTACTTGTCAGATTTTTTACCCAAATTTGGACTATAAATTACTAGTTTTTTAAATCCAGTATATATTCTATGAAAAGAGTATATAAGTAAAGGTGGCTTAATTAAAAAATACGTAGAATAGTTTATATCCTTAACAAAAGTACTTTCTCCAGTCCTACTTAAAATGAGGTCTATAACATTACTTTCTGTTATTTGATGGGCTATAATAAGCCCTATTGCCCCAAATATAAAGTCTAACCACATTAACTTTAATAGCATTGACTTGCTTTTTTTGTCATCATCCATCATTTACTTCTCCTTTAAAGGTACTATATTTATTTTATGATTTTTTAACTAATCACCTTTGAGATAATTTTACTTCACCTTATTTAGAAATCCATATCAAATATAAGTTACTAAACAGAAAATTCATTTATTTATTTCATGAAATATAAAAATATTTAAGAAATATTAGATAGCTAATTTACACACAAAAAATAGATAGTAATTAGAAAAATTATATAAGAGTAGGGTTGACTTAATTAATTATAAATAAGATTAGCAATTTAAAAGCTAGGCTAATGCCTAGCTTTTAAATTATTTTTTATTTTTTTGATTTTTGTTTAAGAAATAGTAAGCGCCTAGGGCTATTATTAATATCCCTACTATATAGCCTAATCCTCTTATACCTGTTTTTACAATGCTAGCTGCATTGGTATTTTCTCGTGGCGCTACTGTTTGGTTGGCTTCTGTTTCGTTAAATTCTTCTTTATCATCTTCAGTATCTTCGTCTGTATCTGTATCTTCATCATTTAATTCTGGAGACTTGGTTTCATTGTCGATAGTTACTGTTTTTGGTACTTCTTTTTCTTCACTTGGATTTTCTGAGTTTGTACTTGTTTCGCTACTAGTATTTTGTGTTTGATTATCAGTTTGACTAGTATCACTGCTAGCTTCATTTAAGGCTTTTTCTGTAAAAGGATATAACCATGAGTCAGATCCTAGGTCAGATGTATAGTTCGCAGATGCGTCTAGCTCTTGGTTTGATAATTTACCATCTTTATTGGTATCTATAGCATCGATTTCTCTTTTTTGAGCATCTGATAATTCTTTGTATTTGCTACTTGTTTTATCATTTTTTAAGAAAGCTGATTCGCTTTGGCTAGCTGCATTTCCAGTTGTTTGGCTAGGATTTTCTATAGTTTGGCTTTCTTCTTCTAATTTATCTTCTGATGAACTAGTGTTGCCGGCAATAAAGTTTTGGTTGGAAAACTCTGTTTCATCTTCACTAGCTAAAGTTTCTGGTATTTCAAAATTTTCCTTATCTGGGCTAGCTAAAAACTCTTTTAAAAGCTCATTAGCTTGTGGGTTTTCCTTATTTTCGCTAACTACTTTTAAAAGCTTATCGTATTTTTCTTGCTGCTTTTCATCAGCTAGATAATAGTCTTTTGAATTCTGTATAGCCTTTATAGCCTGGTTTATATCTTCGATATTGTCAGAATCCTCATCTAAGAAAAGTTTTCCTTCTTCTATAAAAGCAGTTGTAGCTTCTCCTATATTCTGTGTTTCTTGGTCGGTTAAGGCTAATTGATTATCAGCTTGTTTTTGGTTGATTAATAATTGTAGATAATCGCTTTGAGCTTTGACTTTTTCTAGGTCATCGCTGTTTAAAATTTTTTCGCTATCTTTGATAACTTCTGCAAAGTTTTGCTTATCAAGTTTTTTAATTAGTTCGATATTTGCCTTTAATTCATAGCGAAGTTTATATTCTTCACCAAAGGTCTTTACTATATTTTCTAAATCCTGGTCTAGGTTAGGATTTTCATTTAAATTATTATTTTTTTCTTCTAATAAATTTTGGTAGGCTGCTAGTTCTCCTTTAGATGCTTTATCAAAATTTTCTAGAGTACTTATTTTTTCTATTTTTATAGCACTTTCGCTTGCAAAGGAATTTGTAGCTGGTGCAATTAGTCCAATAGCAAGGGATAGGGCTAGTACTTTACTGTATTTTTTAATTTTCATAATAAACTCTTTCTTTGTGTACTTCTTTCCTATATTATATTAAAAAATAAGTATTTTTCAATCAAAAAAGCTAGAACCATGGGTTCTAGCTTTTCTTTTAACCTTTTAGGCCTTCTGCTTGTCTTAGCATATTTTCTACAACTATGTCATGGATTTCTCCAAGACTTGCTGCATATTCCAAGATTTCCCAAGGTCTATTTGTATGAAAGTGGATTTTGATTAGCTCCTCATCACCTACTGCAAGTAGGCTATCGCCTTCAAAGTTTTCTGTAATGTGGTCAAATATTTCATCTTCATCTAAATCTTCACCTGCTATTAGCATTTGTGTATCAAATTTAAAATCTCCTATGTCTACCATAGTTCCTCCTAATTACTGTTTCCTTGTGTTAAATTTCTTTTAAGTTCATCTTCTAGCCTAGCAATTTCTGCTTGGGCTAAAGTCCTATTTTTCTTACCCTCAATTTGTATATTTCTAACTTCTTCTATTGTAGAAATAAGTTGGTCGTTGGTGTGTTTTATTGTATCTAGGTCTATAATACCACGTTCTGTAGCTTTTGCAGTTTCTATAGTATTTTGTTTTAGGGTATCTGCATTTTTTCTTAAAAGCTCATTAGTTAAATCAGTTACTCTTTGTTGGGTGGCAATGGCTTGGTTAGTATGGTTCATTCCTAAGGCTAAAACCATTTGGTTTTTCCATAGGGGAATGGTATTTACAATGGTAGTTTGGATTTTTTCTGCCATTATTGAGTTTGAAGATTGGACCATCCTAATTTGTGGAGCCATTTGAATAGAAACCATACGGGTTAGGTCTAGGTCGTGGAGCTTTTTTTCAAAACGGTTGGCCTGAGCCTTTAAATCATTTACTTTTTGGGCGTCTAGGGGTAAATTTGATTCTTTAGCTTGTGACTCTAGAGCTGGGATTTCACTTGCATAAGTCTCTTGCAGTTTTCTATTCCCAGCCTCTATATACATGGTGATTTCTTTGTAGTACTCTTCATTTAAATCATACATTTGATCAAGCATGGAGATATCTTTCATAAGTGTTATCTGATGATTTTCCAAAGTCTTTGCTACCTCATCTATATTTTTTTCTGCTGATTGGTAGCGCACTTTTAAATCATCAACCTTATTTACTTGTTTTTTTAAAAATCCTAGGGGACCGGAAGCTTCTTCACGCTCCATATCACGTATGTCCATGACCACAGAATCAAGCAAGCCACCGATTTCTCCAAGGTCCTTATTTCGGACGGTATCTAAAGTTTTTTCTGAAAAGTTTGAAATCTTTTTTTGAGCTCCAGACCCGTATTGGAGAATTATATTTGTATCATCAAGATTAATTTTTTTAGAAAAATCATCTATCATTTTTTCTTCTTCTGGAGAAAATTTTACATTATTTTCTACCAAATCAGGAGTTTCATTGGTTATATTATCTAATTTGCTGTCATTTTCTTCACTAGCACCATCTAGGGTTAATTCTATATCACTCATTCTTTACTCCAATCATCTTCTGTGTAACCTTCTTGGTTTAAAAGTAAATTTATTGTATCAATATCGGTTTTTATATCCATGGCCCTATCTGATAAAAGCTCTACTTTGATTTTATCAAAGGCTTCTCCAATAGTAGTGATTGATTCGTTGATTTGATTCATAGAATTTAGTATTTTACTATCATCTGTACGCATCATTTCAAAATCATAATAGGTTTCTACAAGCTTTGCGGTAGTTGGCAAATAGTAGTCGCCAAATTTATTTAGGGCGTAGGATTTTTCTGGATATTTTTCTACTATATTTAGTATATCTGTAGCATTTTTTAAAAGTTTATCTACATTTGACTTAAAGTTTGCATCATTTATTTTTGCTTGACTTGTCTTTATTTCGTTTATAGCAACTTTGCCTCGGTCAAGAATCTCTCTAGCTCTTTCTAGGCTTAAGTCTTCTACCAAAACTTCATCTTCACTTTCAGTTTTTACCCTAGCTTCAGGAATTTCTTTTTTCTTTTCTTTATAAAGTCTAAAGGTAGGAATATCTAGGATAAATAGTGAATCATCTTCTACTATACGGGCTTGGTGAAAGTATCCGCGTTTCATCATTTTTGTAAGATCTAATACAGTTTTTTCTTCTGTTTGGGCAACGGCACTTGCTAAATCTCTTACAGAAATTACTGTATTATTGCCAAGCTCTCTTAAAAACCTTACATAGTTTTGGCTAAGCCTATAATATTCTTTGGATGCTTTCCAAGAGATATAAGGAAAAGACAAAGTTAGCGCAATTAAAAATAAGCTTATAACAGCTCCTTCAATACCACCAAAAGTAAAGAAGTTAAGTACAGATGCTATTGTAGAAGGTATTAGGATAAGACCTGCTAAAATAGATGCGGCTTGCCAACCTTTTGCTTTGGAAAGCTCTGGTGGTTTTTGCTCGCACACTTCTTTATTTCTAGTTTGAGGTAAGTTTTGGTCTTTATCTTTGCCTTCAGTAAATTTTTTTAAGGTATTATTAACAGAATTTTTAATCGATTCTCCAATTCCATAAAAGTCTATATCACCAAAGTTAAAATCGAAATTGTTTTTATTATCACTCATAAGTACTCCTTATCTTAATGCTATCATACCCTAAATATCAATAAATTTAAAATTAAGTTTAATTTATATTAATTTACTTATCTAAATCAATTATCTTATCAAAGTAGTCTTTAACTTCTGTTAGGCTATCACGGTTACCAAAGGCAACTAGGTTATCTTTTTGCATAGATTTTTCAAATAAGTCCTTGTAGGCCTTTATATCAGAGAGTCTTGCAGTTTTTATTTGGGATAATATTTCTTCTGGATTAGTTGGATTTTCTTTTTTGTATCTGCCATAGTCTTCTTCAGCCAGACTTGATGGAGATTTTGGTCTTAGAATAGATCCCATAGAAGAAATTTGTTGGTTTTCAAAGTCTCTTTCGGTTAGGTCAATATTTTCTGTAAGTCCTCCAATTTTATTAAAGTTTTCCACAGTTTTTAAAATATTTGGGTCACGGTAGGAGTAGGTTGAAAGTAGACCTGATCTATTGGAGGTAATTCCTGCTCCATAAGCCCCACCCTTGGCACGTATTAATTCGTAAAGGTACGGATTTGATAAGATAGAGGTAGCAACTATAAGTTTACCGTCAAAATCTTCTCCAAATTCTTTTATATTAGCTGTTTTTGAAAGATAGTTTACATTTGCATTTGATAAAATAGCTTCCTTATAAAATTGAGGGGTAAATGCTATATCTACCTCTTCTTTTTTAACAGCTAAGTTTACAAATTGTTCATTTATTATTTCTTTCATTTCCTTAAAATCAGCAGGGGAGGCGGTAATATTTACTTCTAAACTGTTGGTAAATATTTTTTTGTAAATAGTATTTATTTTTTCTACGAAACCGTCAAAATCATTCTTAACTTCCTCTATAACTTCCTTTAAAAATAGATATGAACCTATACCGTTTAATTGATCTTTAATCATAGTTGCCTTATCGATATGACTATTTGCTCTGTTCATAGCAAGTATATGGCCTTGGTCATACATGCCTGATTCAAAGTAAGATTTTTTCATTCTTAATAATTCCAAAATTCTTTTTTTATCATCAAATTTGGAGTTAAACATAAAATCAGCCATTAGAGTAAGGCCCTTTTGGCCAGTTTCTATAGTAGATGTAAAGGAAACTTTTTCAAGTCTTGCTATTTTTTCATCATTTACATTTATAAAGCTATTAGAAAAGTTTGGGCTAGTTAGATATTGGAAAAGCACATCATCTATTTCTGTGTATGGCATAGATTCTGTATCAACAGAACCCATAAAGTCATTTATCAGAGTTAAGTATTTTAGTTCTTCTAAATTCAAATGCTTGATATCAAAATATAAGGAAGTATAGATAAGTCCTGCAGTATCTATATCGTGGTAGATGTAGGTAAATTTATCTTCTATAACTTCTCGAGGAGTTTTTTCTACCTCAACTGGTACATCTTCTATATTTAATACAGGAATGGTTGCCTTTTCTTCTTCGCTATCTGCCTTATTTTGGTGAATTTCTAAATTTTTCAAGTTCTCTTTTATAGTAGCCAAATCTTTATCGGTCATTTTTTCGTTTAGATTTGCTATATAATTATCTAGGTTTTTTTGCTTATCAGCTATATAAGTACTACTTGGTCTTGCAAAGTAGATTAGTTTTGTTGAATTTTCTATGAAATTTTCTTTGATGAAATTTTCATAATAATCTGTATTAATTAAATCCCTTAGCTCATCTAGGTAGTCAACTATTTTAAAGGTTTCAAAAATTGGCTCATCAAATTGCCACATTAAAAAATAGGTTAAGCCACGCATAACAGAGATAAGCTGTTCTCTTTGGCCGTATTCAAAAATGGAAAATGCAGCTTTTAAACTTTCTTTATTAATGCCTTGGCTAGCTTCTTTAAAACCATCTTCGATTATTTCTACATATCTCTCAAGCTTTTTCGCATCTGCTTTTTGAGCTTGTAAAATTATAGAATTTCTAACTCCATAGCCAACTCTTGCAGTAAAGTCATCGGGGTCAATTTCTTTATTGATTTGGTTTTTTATTTTTGATGAATCCATATGAAAGAGGGCACTTATTAAGATTAAAAGGGTTAGATAATATTTTGTATCTTGATTTTCCTTAGTTAAAAATCCATACACTAAATAATCACTAGCTTCTTCTTCTGTTAAGGCAGGGTAGCTAGCTTCTATAACTTCCTTATAATAATTATCAGAAACTTTTATATCAAAATTTAAATCTTTGTAGTCATAATTTGATAAGTATTCCTTATCTAAATGCTCTAGGTAAAAGTCTATATCTAGGTCTCCATAAAAATAGATATAGGCATTTGATGGGTGGTAGTGGTTGTCATAAAAATCTAGAAATTCATCATAAGAGATTTTATAAATATCAGCTGGGTCTCCACCAGATTCGTATTCATAAGGGCTGTTTTTATATAGATAAGAAACAAAGTCATCATAAACTATTTCATCAGGATCTGTAAGAGCGCCCTTCATTTCGTTATAAACTACCCCAGAAATACCATCAATTTTGTCATTATCCATTTCATAATGCCAGCCTTCTTGGTCAAGGATTTCTCTTTTGTGGCGGACACTAGGGTTAAAAACAGCGTCCAGATATACATCAGTTAGATTATAAAAATCTTTATCATTTTCACTAGATACTGGATAAACAGTTTTATCTGGGTAGGTCATAGCATTTAAAAAAGTTTGAAGTGAGCTGCTTGCCATATCCATAAATGGCTCACGAGTCTTATATTTTCTTGATCCATTTAAAACTGAATGCTCCATAATGTGGGCCATACCCTTGGAGTTTGTTGGTGGTGTTTTAAATCCTATCCCAAAGGTTTTGTTTTTATCATCATTTGCTACATATACAACTTGGGCCTTTGTTTTATCGTGTTCATACAGATAAACATCGACACCCATTTTTTTATAAGTTTGTTTTTCTTTTAATGTGTAAGTCATAATTCCTCCGTTTTGATAACTATACTACAAGAAAATTTTATCGATATTGGGTAAAATTTATAGTGATAATTTTTTAAGGAGGATTTATGAAAAAAATAAAGACCCAGGAGCTTACTTTAATGGCAATAGCTATTGCTCTAATGGTTATCCTTGGTAGTATTTTATATTTTATAGGTAGGGCTTTGCCTATTCCAGGAGGCAGACTTTTAGCAATGGCTCCAGCCTATAGTTTTATTTTTACAGCAGTTATCTTAAGGACAAAAAGAATTGGGGTTATCTCCTTAATTTCATTTGTATTTGGATTTTTCTTACTAAAATTTTCTATCTTTGGCGTGTTAGCTATATGGGCTAGTGCATTTTTAGCTGATATATTAACCTTTATTCTAATTAGAAAGTATAAATCATATAAGGATATTTATTTAACCGTTCCATTAAATAGCTTTTTTCAAATATGGACCTCATATATTGTAGTAATGTATTTTGTACCTGATTCAAAATTTACTCAAGCGGCACTTTTGCCAACCCTTGGAGTATCTATTTTGATTTACTTTATTAGTATGTACTCATCCAAATATTTTATAAAACTTATGGGACAGAGATCTCTTTTGGGAGATAAGTTTGAAGATAAGCACTTAAAAGCAAATTAGGAAAGTAGGTAAATAATGAAACTTGGAATCCTTGGTTCTGGCAAAATTGTAAAAGAGGTTTTGCCAGTTCTTAATCAAATTGAAAATATAGATGTAGAAGCAATAGCAGCTCGTAACGAAGAAAAGCTACAAAAGATATCTAAAGAATTTAATATAGAAAAATATTATCTAGGTATAGAAGACTTACTAGCTGATCCAAATATTGATACAGTATATGTAGCCTTACCAAATCAGCTGCACTTTGATGCTATGAATAAGGCCATAGAGGCTGGTAAGGATATTATTTGTGAGAAACCTTTTACTTCAAATGCGTATGAAACAGAGCAAATCATAGAAAAAGCTAAAGAAGCTGATGTAATGATAATAGAAGCTATCAGCCACAGATTTATTCCAAATGCCTTAGAAGTTAAGAAAAGAATAAGTGATTTGGGAGATATAAAGATAGTTTCCTTTAACTACTCCCAGTATTCTTCTAGATATGATAAATTTATGGCAGGCAAAATTGAGCCAGTATTTTCTCTAGAAGCTTCCGGTGGAGCTTTAATAGATTTAAATTTATATAATATAGCCTTTGCGGTAGATACCTTTGGTCTGCCAAAGGATGTAAAATATTTTGCAAATATTGATAAAGATATCGATACATCTGGCATAGTTATTTTAGACTATGAAGATTTTAAAATCTCTTGTATAGGATCAAAAGACTCTGCAGCTCCAATGATAAATACTATCCAAGGAACAAAAGCGACTATAGAAATTCCTGATGCTTTAAATAGTTTTGGCAAATTTAACATGGATGTTGTCGGAGCAGATAAAAAAGATTCCTTCCAATTTAATGAAGAAGATAGGTCTAGGTTATATTATGAATTTGTAGCCATAGAAGAGATTTTAAGAAAACGTGATAGAAAAAGAGCGGATGAATTATTAGAGTTAACAAGAAATTATATGGATGTTATAACCAAGGCAAGATTTGATGCAAATATTTTTTACCCGGCTGATAAAATACGTTAAATTTATGATATAATAAATTAGTAAAATCATTTTCATATGAATTTATATATATTTTATTTTTGTGAAAGGAGAGAAGATGGTAGGGATAATACTTGCAAGTCACGGCCATTTTGCCGAAGGTATTAAAGAATCTGCTCAAATGATTTTTGGTGAACAAGAAAAATTTGAAACAGCTATTCTTTTACCAAGCATGGGACCAGATGACTTAAGAAGTGAACTTGAAGCTTGTATAAAAAAAGTGGATAGTGAACAAATTTTATTTCTAGTTGATCTTTGGGGAGGAACTCCCTTTAATCAAACCTCAAACTTACTTGAAGGCCATGAAGAAAACTGGGCTATTGTTGCAGGCATGAACCTTCCTATGGTTATAGAAGCTTTATCAGAAAGATTTACAAGCGAATCTTCCCATGATATCGCCAAAGCAATAGTAGGATCTGCCAGAGAGGGTGTAAAAATAAAGCCTGAGGACTTAAATGAAGTGACAGAAAAAGTTGCTAGCTCAGAAGGTGATGATAAACAAGCCCTAGTTGATGCAAAGAAAGCTTCCGATGGATCCATTCCAGAAGGAACTGTAATTGGAGATGGAGAAATCGATATAGTTCTTGCTCGTATAGATACTAGACTTTTACACGGTCAAGTGGCAACTAGCTGGACTAAAGCTACAAAACCTGACCGCATCATAGTAGTATCTGATGCAGTAAGTAAGGATGAGCTTCGTAAGTCAATGGTAATGGAGGCAGAACCACCAGGAGTAAAAGCTCACGTAGTACCAATTTGGAAAATGAAAGAGATTTTAGATGACCCAAGATTTGGGGCAACACGTGCTATGCTTTTATTTGAAAAACCAGAAGATGTACTAGAATTAATAGAACTAGGTGGCAAGATTGATCATGTAAATATAGGATCAATGGCCTATTCAGAAGGAAAAGTAAACTTAACAACTGCTGTTTCCATGGGTAAATCTGATGTAGAAACCCTAGAAAAACTTAAGGCAAATGGCATTACTTTTGATGTAAGAAAAGTACCTTCTGATAAAAAAGAAAATCTTGATAATATGCTTAAAAAAGCAAAAACAGAATTGAATATGAATTAGGAGAAGAAATGACTGCTATTAATATTATTTTAATCTTTATAGTAGCCTTCCTAGCAGGTTGTGAAGGAGTTCTTGACCAATTCCAATTTCACCAACCATTAGTTGCCTGCACTTTAATCGGTCTTGTAACTGGACACTTAAAAGAAGGTATCATGCTAGGTGGTGCGCTACAAATGTTGGCCCTAGGTTGGTCAAACGTTGGAGCAGCTATAGCTCCAGATGCAGCTTTAGCATCTGTTGCTTCAGCAATTATTATGGCTCTTGCCCTAAATGGGGGAACTACTAATGCCGCAGAAGCTAGAAGTACAGCTATTACTCTAGCAATCCCACTATCAGTAGCTGGTTTATTTTTAACAATGCTTGCAAGAACTATAGCAATTCCTATGGTTCACGCTATGGACTCTGCTGCTGAAACTGCAAACTTTAGAAAAATAGAAAGAATCCACTGGACTGGTGTAGCTATGCAAGGACTTAGAATTGCAATTCCAGCACTTATTTTATGCTTTATTCCAGCAAAAGTAGTTACTGATGCCCTAAATGCTATGCCTGAGTGGTTAAAAGGTGGTATGCAAGTAGGTGGGGGAATGGTTGCAGCTGTAGGTTATGCCATGGTTTTAAATATGATGAGTACCAAAGAAACTTGGCCATTTTTTGCCCTAGGTTTTGTATTAGCTGCTCTTAATGAAATAACTCTAATAGGACTTGGGGTTATAGGTATGGCCCTTGCTCTTATTTACATGAAACTTAAAGGTATTGCCCAAAGCAGTGGAGGATCTGGTTCTAATTCTGGTGACCCACTTGGTGATATTATAAATGATTATTAAGGAGGGATCTTATGACTGATAATAAAAAAGAAAAAGATATAGAAGTTTTTGAAGCAGACTCTGACAAAAAAGTTATAGAAGATCCTGCTATTAAAAAAGAAGAACAAACACAAACAGAAGAAATAAAAGCTGTAAGTGATGACCATGATAGGATAGAGCTTCCTCAAAATGTAAGAAGAAAAGTCTGCAATAGACACCAATTTTTACAAGGAACTTGGAACTTTGAAAGAATGCAAAATGGTGGTTGGGCTTACTCTATGATTCCAGCTATTAAAACTTTATACCATGACGAAGCTAGCCAAGCAGCAGCATTAAAACGTCACTTAGAGTTTTATAACACTCACCCTTATGTTTCTGCTCCAGTTATGGGTGTTACCCTTGCTATGGAAGAAGAAAGAGCAAATGGTACAGCCATCGATGATGCAGCTATCAACGGGGTAAAAGTTGGTATGATGGGACCACTTGCAGGTGTTGGTGACCCAGTATTCTGGTTTACAATTAGACCTATTTTAGGGGCTCTTGGTGCATCCCTAGCTTTAAGTGGTAACCCACTAGGACCTATATTATTTTTCGTAGCTTGGAATATAATTAGGTATTTATTCTTATGGAAGAGTCAAGAAGCAGGCTACAAAGCAGGAAATGAAATTACCAAAGACTTATCAGGCGGACTTTTAGGTAGAGTAACCCTAACAGCTTCAATCCTTGGTATGTTTGTAATAGGTGCCCTTGTACAAAGATGGGTAAGTGTAGACTTCCCTGTAGAAATTACAAGAGTAGCCCAAGATAGCAAAACATTTATTGATTGGGCAAACCTACCAGGTGGATCAGAAGGTATAAAACACGCCTTAGAAATGTATGAAACTTATGGGGCAAATGCCTTTAGTCCAGAAAAAGTTACAACCTTACAAGATAACATAGATATGCTAATCCCAGGTTTAGTACCATTATTATTAACACTTGGTATATCTAAACTTCTTAAAAAAGATGTTTCACCAATTGCAATCATTATTGCCCTATTTATCATTGGTATCGTTGCTAGATACTTTAATATAATGTAATGGTTAGCTCACAAAATAAAAGAGTTGACTTAACTATAAAAGCAAAACATCTCCAGGGCTTTACCAGCTCTGGTGATGTGATGATTGGTGATGAAGCTTTCGAATATTATAACGAAAGAAATCCTAGGGATTATATTCAAATTCCATGGTCAGAAGTAGAGCTTATTACTGCAGAAGTTATTTTTAAAAGAAAAATCCCGAGATTTGCTATCCACACCAAGCAAAATGGAGATTTTATTTTTACAACTGTAGATAATAAAAAGACTCTACGAGCTATAAATAAATATATACCAGGCGATAAGCTTAGAAAATCATTATCTTTTGTAGATTATATTAAGCGTGCCTTTAAAAAATAGAGTGCCAAAAAGGTGCTCTTTTTTTATTTTAAAATGGGTATATATTTTAACAAAGCTTAATTGGAAAACATTTTCTAAAATATGGAAAAAGAAATTAATCTGCTATATAATTAATATATAAGCATTTAAAAAACATATTTTTATAGAAAAATATAAATGTTTTCATAAAGGAGAAATAAGATGAAAAATTATACTACATCCAAAATAAGAAACTTAGCTTTAGTCGGTCACTCAGCAAGTGGTAAAACAAGCCTTGCTGAAGCACTTTTATATAAAACTGGTGCTATTGACAAGAAAGGAAAAGTTGAAGAAGGATCTACAGTTTCAGACTATGAGGCCCAAGAGAAAAAAAGAGGAATCTCAATCCAAACTTCAATTATTCCTGTAGAATTTGAAGACTACAAGATAAACTTTATAGATTCTCCTGGATTTTTTGATTTTGAAGGTGAGGTTTTACAAGCACTTAGAGCAAGTGAGGCTGCACTTTTTGTAATAGATGGAGAAAATGGCATAGAAGTTGGTACAGAAAAATATTGGAAGTATACCCAAGAGATAAACCTGCCATCTATTATTTTTGTAAATAAACTTGATAAGGAAAATGCTCACTTTAACAAGGTTGTATCAGACCTACATATTGAGTTTGGTAAAAAAGTTACACCACTTACCCTTATGCTTGGAGAAGGGGATGAGTTTGAAGGGATCATCGATGTTCTAGATAAAAAAGCCTACACTTATGAAAATGGCGAGAAAAAAGAGGTTGAAATTCCAGAAATACGCCTAGCAGAAGTAGATGCAGTATATGAAGAAATCATAGAAGCTGTAGCAGAAACTGATGATTCCCTAATGGAAAAATTCTTTGAAGGAGAAGAATTTTCTGAAAGTGAATTTAGGAAGGGTCTTACAGAAGCTATCCTAGAAGGAACTGTAGTTCCACTAATTGCAGGATCTAGCGAAAAAGAAATAGGCCTTACCCAGCTTTTAGAAGTAATTACGAGATATATGCCTTCAATCGATGATGAGGTTGCAAATATTGGTTTTAGAGTAAAAGATGGTTATGAAGCCTTTGAACCAAAAGAAGATGCACCATTCTCTGCAGTGGTATTTAAAACTCTAGCTGACCCATTTGTGGGAAAAATTTCCATGTTTAAAGTTTTATCAGGCTCAGTTTCAAAAGATGATAAAATTTTAGATGTTGCAAAAAATAAAGAAGTAAAAGCATCCAACTTATTTTACCTAAGAGGTAAAGAACAAATTAAAACTGACAAGGTTGTAGCAGGAGACATAAGTGCTTTTACAAAACTAGATGAGCTTTCAACAGGGGACACCCTTGCAACGGCTTCTAATAAAATAGAATATAAGCAAATTAAATATCCAAAACCAGTTTTATTCTATGCTATAAATGCAGTTAGCAAAAACGATGAGGATAAGATTTCTGAAGCGTTACAAAGATTAATTGAAGAAGACCCAACCTTTAAAGATGAAAGAAATACAGAAACCCACCAGCAAATATTATCTGGTCTTGGCAATGTCCAGCTAGAAGTAATTATGGATAAACTTCGTGACAACTACGGAGTAAATACAGAAGTTGTAGATTACAAAATTCCTTATAGGGAAACTATAAAAGGTAATTCTGATGTCCAAGGTAAGCATAAAAAACAATCTGGTGGTGCTGGCCAATATGGAGATGTATTTATCAGATTTGAGCCTACTGATGAAGATTTTATATTTGATGAAGAAGTATTTGGTGGTGCAGTTCCTAAAAACTACTTCCCAGCAGTAGAAAAAGGGCTAGAAGAATCTCTATTAGAAGGGCCATTAGCTGGATTTAAAGTAACAGGTATTAAGGCAACTTTATATGATGGATCTTACCACCCAGTTGATAGTAACGAACAAGCCTTCAAATCCGCTGCAAGAATCGCCTTTAAAAAGGGTATAGAAGAAGCAGACCCAATACTTTTAGAACCAGTTATGAAACTTGAAATTAGAGTTCCAGAAACACACATGGGTGATATCATGGGGGATATGAATAAGCGTCGCGGCAGAATATTAGGTATGGATCCACAAGCAGATGGTAGCCAAATAATTATTGCCGAAGCACCACTTGCAGAAGTTTTAACCTATGCTATTGATTTAAGAAGCCAAACCTCAGCAAGAGGATCATTCTCCATGGATTTTGAAAGATATGAAGAAGTACCAAAAGAGATTACACAAAAAGTTATAGAAGCACATAAAGAATAAGTTATTAGGAGGAGCGTATGGCAAAGTGGGAGATATTAAACATTGACCCTTGGATAAAGGATTATGAAGATGATATAAATCTAAGAATGAGCGAGTATGAAAAAGCAAAAAAAAGACTCATAGGAGATAACCAAACCCTCTCTGACTTTGCCAATGCCCACCATTATTATGGCTTTCATAAAACTAAAACGGGCTGGATTTATAGAGAATGGGCGCCAAATGCAGATGGCCTTTACCTAATCGGTGACTTTAACGAATGGGATAGGCATGCCCACCCTATGAAAAAAATAAATGATGAAGACTGGGAAATATCTATAAAAGGTATTAAAACTATCCCACACGGGTCCCGCTTAAAAGTTTTAGTAGATGCCAATGGCAAGATTTCTGATAGGATTCCTCTTTTTGCCAAAAGAGTAGAAAGAGATGAGAATGGAGACTTTGCTGCTATTATGTACAATCCTCGCTCTAAATTTAAATGGAGTGATGATGATTTTAAAATAAAAAATGATGATTTATTAATATATGAAGCTCACATAGGCATGGCAGGAGAAGAGGGCAAGGTTTCTACTTATAAAGAATTTGAAAAAAATATTTTGCCAAGGATAAAAAAAGCAGGATATAATACTGTTCAACTAATGGCTATAGCTGAGCATCCATACTATGGGTCCTTTGGCTATCAAGTAAGCAATTTTTATGCACCTAGTTCCTGGTATGGAGAGATTAACGATTTAAAATCACTTGTAAATACTGCTCACGAAATGGGATTAAATGTGATTATGGACTTAGTCCATTCCCATGCGGTGAAAAATACAATCGAGGGTATCAACGAATTTGACGGTACAGACTATCAATTTTTCCACACAGGAAACAAGGGAGAACATCCAGATTGGGATAGTAAATTATTTGACTATGCCAAACCTGGAGTAGCCCATTTCTTACTTTCAAATGTAAAATATTGGCTAGAAGAATTTCACTTTGATGGCTTTAGATTTGATGGGGTTACATCAATGATTTATAAAAACCACGGTCGTGGAGTAAGTTTTGACAACTATGATAAATATTTTTCTATGAATACAGATATAGAAGCGATAAATTATTTGCAAATGGCCAACGAATTAGCCCGTGAAGTAAAAGAGGATGTAATTACCATTGCAGAAGATATGTCCGCTATGCCAGGTATGTGCCTGCCAATATCTCAAGGTGGGATTGGTTTTGATTACAGACTTGCTATGGGTATGCCAGATTTTTGGGAAAGAACTTTAAAAAAACGCGATGAAGATTGGGATTTATCAAATATGTGGTATGAATTATCCACCCATCGCCCAGAAGAAAAGCGCATTGCCTATGTAGAAAGCCACGACCAAGCCTTGGTTGGATCAAAAACTACAATATTTACTTTAGCTGATCAAGAAATGTATTGGCACATGAATAAGGATGATGATCATTATATAGTAGAAAGAGCTATTGAACTTCACAAAATGATAAGGTGGATTACTATTTCTATGGGCTCAGATGGTTATTTAAATTTTATGGGCAATGAATTTGGCCATCCAGAGTGGATAGATTTCCCAAGAGAAGGAAACGGATATTCTTTCGATTATGCCAAACGTCAATGGTCTTTATTAGAAAATGACAATTTAAAATACCAATACCTAGCAAAATTTGATAAAAAAATGCTAGATTTTACCAAAGATAATAACCAGTTAGGCAATAGAATTTTTAGGTTGTGGATAGACAATGATAGAAAAGTAATAGCCTATAGAAATAAAGATGTAGTTTATATCTTTAACTTCCATCCTACAAATTCCTACGATTCATTTGCTGTGCCAATTCATGACACAGGCAAATTTAAAGTTTCTATGGATACTGACCAAGTGAAATTTGGCGGTAAGGGCCGAATATCCCACGACTATATCTACCATACAGAAAGATTAGCTGGCACAGATTATGATGGTATTAAAATTTACATCCCAGCAAGAACAGCTCTAGCCCTACAAAGGATTGAAGAATGAAAATACTTTGCTTAGGAGATTCTTATACAGAAGGATATTTGGTAGATAAAAATTATACGGATTATCTAAAAGATAAAGGTCATGAAATTATAAATTTAGGGATAAATGGAGATAGAACTAGCGGTATGCTAGAAAGATTTAAGCCTATTGCTTGTGATATTCAAATCACCTTTGGTGGAACCAACGATACCTTTGACAGAGTAAGTCCTGAAGAAATTTTTGCCAATATAAAAGATATTTTAGATAAATCATTGGCTGATAAAAATATAGTAATTATCCCACCGCTTATGGAAGCGGATGAATCTTATCCTAGGTATAAGGAAATAAATCAAACTATAAATGACTATGGTAGATTGGCCAAATCATCAGATATAACAGTGATAGATGCTAGGAAAATAAAGCCTTCTTATATAGATGGCTTTCATATGAGAGAAGACTTCCATAAAGACCTAGCAAATGAAATATTAAAAGTCCTTTAAAGTGCAAGAATTAATTTTCTTGTGCTTTTTTATGGAAAAAATCAAAATCCCTTATAAAATATATAGTATATATAGAAAACAAGGAGGAATAATGCCAGACATTAATGTAAACCAAATAACAAAGACTAATATCTTAAAAGATATTATAATTATATTAATAATTTTGGTTCTAAGTAAAATCTTACTAGAAGCCATGTCTCATTTTATAAACAAGGCTTTTTCTAATAAAATGGATGAAGATGGCTACAGAAAAGTAAGAATTGAAACCCTAAGTAAAAATCTATACACAGTTATTCGCTTTATAATAGGTTTTATAATTGCAATGATAGTAATGGACATGCTAGGAATAAATACTAGGTCTATTATTGCAACAGCAGGAATAGGTGGGGTAGCTATTGCTTTTGGTGCTCAAACTCTTGTAAAAGATATAGTTACCGGGGTAATCATCGTAGTAGATGACACTTTTAGAGTAGGAGACTGGATAATAGCAGGTGGAGTAGAAGGAACGGTAGAAACATTAGGTATGCGCCATACAAAGATAAGAGATTATGACGGATCTCTACACACTATTCCAAACTCACAAATAACCACTGTCCAAAACCTAAACAGTGGACCAATGAGATTTGATTGCAATATATATCTATCTTATGATGTGCCTTATGAGGAAGTTTTAGATATTGTAGATTCAGTAGCAAAAAAATTAAAAGCAGATGATAAGCTTAGCAAATACCTTATAGAAGATGTAAGTTTATTTGGAATTATGGAAATACGAGAATCATCCTATATAGCAAGAACAACGGCAGTAGCGGTGCCAGGCCACCAATGGGAACTAGGTAGAAAAGAAAGAAAACTAATAATAGATGAAATCTACCATAGAGATTTAAACCCAAGTATCCAAGTGGTAGCAATAGCAAATGGAAAGGACTCAAATGAAGAAATATAAGCAAGGAGATATCATAACCTTAAAAAAAGGTCATCCATGTGGAGAAAATAAATGGGAAATAGAACGTATGGGAGCAGACATGAAGATAAAGTGCCTAGGATGCGATAAATCTATTTGGTTAAAACGCATAGACTTTGATAAAAAGATTAGAAAAATAGAAGATAAGAACGGCAAGATGGTTTCAATAGTAAACTATAATCCAGAAGAGGATTAATTTTTTTAAAAAAAGTATTGACATAAAATTTATGTTCTGTATAATAGAAAAAGTCGACACCGAAAAGCTTTCGAGAAAGACTTAAAAATAATTTAAAAAAAACTCTTGACAAGCAATCAAAAAGGTGATAGACTATATAAAGTCGATACAGTTAATTTGTAAATGTTCAGTAAACTTTTTGTAAAAAACTTATAAAAAGTGTTGACAAGATAAAAATTAAATGGTAGACTAATAAAGTCGTTACAAACAAACGACAATATGAACCGGATGTTAAATATAACATCTAAAATGAAATTTAATATCAATGATTATGTAAAATAAAAAAACATAATCAACCTATCAATAAATAACAATAAGTTATTGACAACTTTAACCAAGTTGATTTCTTTAAGGATGATTAAAATAAATCACGCATTGATTTTAAGATCAGTGTAAATGAAATAGAGTCAGAAGCAGGCCTGTCCGGCCAATAGAGGACCCTCCACGGAGTGGTCGCAGGACAGAGTCCGAGAAAGACTTTTATGAATTAAACTTTAATCTACTATTAATGTTAGTAGTAAAAAATATTTTTCATGAGAGTTTGATCCTGGCTCAGGATTAACGCTGGCGGCGTGCATAACACATGCAAGTCGAACGATGAAACTTAAAAGATTTCTTCGGAATGAACTTAAGTGGATTAGTGGCGGACGGGTGAGTAACGC
>NZ_JBGMEH010000003.1:0-288042 GCF_046365495.1 Anaerococcus cruorum
GTGGTCTGTATCCACTGAAGAATGGTGTATGACGTCCACCTTCTTCTTTGGTTAGTACGTATACTTGGCCTTCGAATTCTGTGTGTGGTTGTACGCTTCCTGGTTTTGCTAGTACTTGTCCTCTTGAGATTTCGTCTCTTTGTACTCCTCTTAGTAGGATTCCTACGTTATCTCCTGATTCTGCTTGTTCTAGTTGTTTGTGGAACATTTCTACTCCAGTTACTACTGCTTCTGAAGTTTTGTCTGTTAGTCCTACGATTTCTACTGTATCGCCTACTTTTAGTGTTCCTTTTTCTACTCTACCTGTTGCTACTGTACCACGTCCTGAGATTGTCATTACGTCTTCTACTGGCATTAGGAATGGTTGGTCGTTGTCTCTTTCTGGGATGTCAAAGTAGTTGTCTACTTCTTCCATTAGTTTAAGGATTTTGTCTGACCATTCGCCTTCTCCACCTTCTTGTAGGGATTTTAGTGCTGATCCTACTACTACTGGTGCTTCGTCTCCGTCGTATTCGTATTCTGAAAGTAGGTCTCTTACTTCCATTTCTACTAATTCGATTAGTTCGTCATCATCTACTTGGTCTTGTTTGTTTAGGAATACTGCGATTTTTGGTATTCCTACTTGGCGTGCTAGTAGGATGTGTTCTCTTGTTTGTGGCATTGGACCGTCGGCTGCACTTACTACGATGATTGCACCGTCCATTTGTGCTGCTCCTGTGATCATGTTTTTAACGTAGTCGGCGTGGCCTGGAGCGTCGATGTGTGCGTAGTGTCTGTTTGCTGTTTCGTATTCTACTACTGATGTGTTGATTGTGATTCCACGTTCTCTTTCTTCTGGTGCTTTATCGATGTTTTCGTAGTCTACGAATTCACCTGTACCGTATTTTTTGTTTAGAGCTTGTGTAATCGCTGCTGTTGTTGTTGTTTTACCGTGGTCTACGTGACCGATTGTTCCGATATTAATATGTGGTTTACTTCTGTCAAATTGTGCTTTAGACATTTTATCCTCCCAAATTTAATCATTTATCAATATTCTACCATAAAAAGTTACAAAATTCTATATTTCTAGAATATTATTATTTTTATTTGCTTATATCTAAATTATAGTGTATACTATATAAGTAATGCCACTTTAGCTCAGTAGGTAGAGCGCATCCATGGTAAGGATGAGGTCCTCGGTTCGATCCCGGGAAGTGGCTCCATTTTTTTGCCCAAAATGCATTTTTTCAACGTTTTTTAAGATAATATTACACGATATTTCGCGATTTTTTGGCTGTATTGGTAACACGTTGGTAACGCAACATATTGGTACAATATACAATAAAAAAGAGGACAGAGTCCTCTTTTTTATTTATTCTTTTTACTAAACACAAAGGTAGTTGATGCTGTGATAAGAGTTACTATAACGCTTGCCATACCACTGATACCTGTACTTGGGTTTAGTTTTGTTCTTCCTTCTCTTTTTGTTTCGATGCTTTTAATGGGTGTATCTTTTACAATTTCTTGCTTATTTTCATCAACTTCATCTGCCAATGATTTTTCATCAGCATTATTATCTGATAGAATTTCTGCACCTTTTAATCTTGTTTCTAAACCATAGCCTAATTTATAAGCTATTTCATCATTATATTCAAAGTCTTCTGTAAGTCCTGGTACATCTACAGGTAATTTTCCGGTGGATGCTACTTTACCAAAAATTATATCTAGAGAATAAGGAATATTTGGTCCAAATGTTTTAGCTGGATCTTTACCTTTTTCTGTTGGATCCATTCCCTTTGACCCATAGGCTAAGACATGAGCATCAGAATTTTGGTATCTATCTAAATCATATGGTTTACCAATACTTAATATAGTAGACTTTTTATTATTTTCTTTTGCATAACTTGTAAGCATATCTGGAATTTGTGCTAGCCAGTCATCTTTACTTAATTGACCTGCCCTACCTATTTCACTAACTCCTATAATATAGTCATAATCTTTTGTATATTGTTTAATTACTTCTTTAGCGTCATTTGGATTTTCTTTAAAACTTTCAAAGCTAAATACGTCTAATAATGCATCTTTATCTATGATTCCTTCATCTTGTAGCTTTTCAAATCCATATTTAAAACCTGGTATTTCATTTTCATATGGTGTGTATATTAAAACTTTTTCTCCTGCTTTTGGATATAAAGGAAGAGCATTATTTACGTTTTTAGTTACAGTTATAGCCCTATCTGTAATTTCTCTTTGTTTTTCAAAGTGTTCTTTATTCCCCACAACTTTTAAAGCATTATCTATCTTTTCTTCTAAAGGTTTATTGTATTGATCTAAATCTAATATGCCCCTTCTATATTTAAGGTCTAGGATTCTATATACTGAATTGTCAATTTGCTTTTCAGTAATATTTCCTAAATCTAATTCATTTTTAATTCTACCCACAATATTATCCAATTTTTCTAAATCAGCATTTTTTTGAAGTAATGCTGGCATAAGAGGGATATCTACTCCTGCTTTTATAGCCATTATAACTGCATCTTCTTCTCCAAAATGATCAGCTATGGCTTGCATTTTCATAGCATCAGTGATAACTATGCCATCATAGTTCATTTTTTTTCTTATAATTCCGGTGATTATATCATCAGATAATGTTGCAGGAATACCTACTATACTGTCATCTTTCTTTGAAATAGCTGTGTCTTTTTCAAGGTGAGGGTAGGAAATATGAGCTGTCATTATCATATCCACTCCTTCATCCGCAGCTTTTATAAATGGAAATAATTCCAATTTTTCTACTTCTTCATATGATTTATCCACCACTGGCAAACCTAGATGACTATCAGTTGCTGTATCTCCATGACCAGGAAAATGTTTAATTGCAGCAGATACTCCTTGATCTTGCAGACCTCTTAGAACTTCTGAACCTAACTCTCCTACAAGTTTAGGATCTGAAGATATAGAACGCAATCCAATTACAGGGTTGTTTGGATTGTTATTAGTATCCATTACTGGTGCAAGGTTTACGTTTATACCTAGGGCTTTTATTTCATCTGCAATAATTTTCCCGTATTCATAAGCTAATTTTTTATCTCTAGTAGCTCCAAGTGCCATATTGCCAGGTAAGGATGTCCCAGTTCCTAGTCTTACTACAATACCTCCTTCTTGATCTATAGAAATTAATAAAGGGTCTAGACCATTTTCTATAGCAGCTTTCTGGATATTATGAGTAAGTTTTGTAGTTTGTTCGGTATCACGAACATTCTCTGCAAAAAGAATAACTCCACCGACCTTGTATTTTACAATGGCATTTTTTATATCTTCATTTAATTCAGTTACTTCTTTGAGTTCACCATTTTCATCTTCCCAGCTTCTGAATTCTAGCATAAGCATTTGGCCAATTTTTTCATCTAAGGTCATTTTTGCTATCTTATCTTCTATTTTTTTATCTCTAGGTTTATTATTATCATTTTTCCTATCAATGTTATTAGTACTTATTTCACTTGTACTAACTTCTTCATTCTTAGTAGTGGATTCACTAGCATTTTCTGCCTTATAAGCTTGATTTTCGAGATTTTCTTCTTCAATAGGTGTGTTCTCTTCAGAATTTGGTTCATTATCTTTAATAAGCTCTTCCATGTCTTGGCTAAAAACATCATCTAAATTTTGTGCATCATACTCTATAACTGCTTGTTGATTTGTCTCAGAAGCTAGTGCTATATTATTGGGCAGGGTGCCTACTCCCAAAGCTAATAGCATTGCTACACCGTAGCGGTATTTTTTATTCATATATCCCTCCTAGTTTATATATTTTTAGTATAAATTGTTAGAAGTTATAAGTCAAGAAAACATTTTCAAATTTTGTTATATTGTATTTGAAATTTTCTCTATAATTAAATTATCAAATTATTGGGTAATAAATAATATATTAAGATTTATGGAGGAGATATATGAAATGGCAAGATAGACGAAGGAGCTCAAATGTAAGACGAGGTCCAAGCATGGGCGGTGGTGGAAGAGGCGGATATCGAGGCCCAGTATTCTTACCCACTGGCGGACGTGGTGGTCTAGGTGGAATCATTTTATTTTTTATTTTAATGGCACTTTTCAGAGGTATTAGCGGAATCGGTTCAGATGTAGGAAACGATAATGCTAACAATCAAGACCAATACCAAGAACAAATTCAAGTAAATCCAAATTCTCGTAGCAATGATCAATCCAGTGAACGTGATAGACTGGAGGACTTCTTGGCGGTAGTTTTAGCTGATACAGAAGATGTATGGCATGCTAAGTTTGAAGAAATGGATGCAATTTACGAAGAACCTACTATGGTTCCTTTTACAGGATCTACAAGATCAGCTTGTGGAGTTGCTCAATCAAATATGGGACCCTTTTACTGTCCGATTGATGAAAGTATCTATATTGATGTGGACTTTTATAATCAATTAGTTAATCAATTCGGGGCAGGTGGTGACTTTGCCTTTGCCTATGTTTTAGCTCACGAGGTTGGCCACCATGTTCAAAATCAACTGGGTATCTTAGAGCAAACTAACAAACTTAGACAAACTTTACCTACCAAAGAATACAATAAATATTCTGTAGCCCAAGAGCTACAAGCAGATTATTTTGGTGGACTATTTGCTTATTATGTCGAAGAAAAAGGTTATTTAGAGCCTGGAGACATAGATGAAGCAATGAATGCTGCTGCAGCTATAGGTGATGATAAAATTCAAGAAATGTCAGGTAGAAATGTAAATGTAGATACCTTTACCCATGGTTCATCAGCTCAAAGAAAAGAAGCTTTTGACCTAGGATATAAATATCATGATATAGAACATTCTATGGTATTTTTTGATAGAATCCAATAAAAAAAAGACCTCAAATGGAGGTCTTTTTTTATTTACATTTTGGGCAAAGTCCCCTATAAACTATTTCTTCTGATTGAATATCAAAATCACCTAGTTCATTAGGTAAGCGATGATTAATTATTTCAAAATCACTTATGTCACCACATTTTTCACATATAAAATGCCCATAAAATTTTTTCCTAAATTCATATCTTTTGCTACTCATATTAAAGTCTAATTCTTTAATTATCTTTTTATTTGAAAAAAGATTAAGAGTATTGTAAACTGTAGCTTGCGATATAACTGGATCTATTTCTTTTAAATCTTTATATATTTTTTCTGCTGTAGGATGGGTGTGATTTAAAACTAAATAATCTAGTATTAGAAGTCTTTGATGAGATAATCTAATATCATTTGCTTCTAGTATTTTTTTTAATTCATTCATTCTATTTTCAGTATTGAGATCCTTAATCTCCTTAAGTTTAGTTTCCATAGCACCCCTTTCTTTTATTTAGTATACAGTATTATTAGACTTAATCAATAGCTAAAAATTTTAAAATAAAAAAGGCTCTATTATAGAGCCTTTTAATAAAAAGTTTAAAAAACTTATGCAAGTTCTACTTCTGCACCAGCTTCTTCTAATTGAGATTTTAAAGCTTCTGCATCGTCTTTTGAAAGTTTTTCTGCTACTGTTGCAGGTGCACCATCAACTAATGCTTTAGCTTCTTTAAGTCCTAGACCAGCTGCATCTTTTACAACTTTGATTACGTTGATTTTAGCTTGTCCTGCTGATTTAAGAACTACATCAAATTCTGATTTTTCTTCTGCTGCTGCTTCTCCACCAGCTGCTGCTGCTCCTGGTGCTGCTGCAACTACTGCTGCTTGTGCTGTTACGTCAAATTCTTCTTCGATTGCGTGTACTAAGTCAGATAATTCTAGTACTGTAAGTTCTTTAATATCTTCTAATAATTGTGTTACTTTTTCGCTTGCCATTTTAATTCTCCTTTTATAATTTATAGTTAAGCTTTATTTTTTTAGTATTTGATTCTACTTTTTAATCACTGAATCTTACTTATTATTCAGCTGTTGTTTCTTCTACTTCTTCTGCTGTTTCGCCGTTTTCTTCTTTTTTAACACGTACTGCATCAAGAGCAAGGGCAATTTTAGCAATTGTATTATTAAGGTCACCAGCAAGTGATTGGATTGGTGATTGTAATACATTTGCAAGCATTGAGTAAAGAACATCTTTGCTTGGTAATGATGCAATTGCAGTCATTTGTTCGCCTGTTTGGATATTTCCATCTACAAGACCAGCTTTGATTAGAAGTTTTTCTTTTTCTTCATCTCCAGCTTTTCTGTAGTCAACAGCAACTTTTGGACCTGTAACTGAATCTTCATTTGAGAAGATTAATGCGTTTGTTCCTTTTAGTTCACTTGTTAAATCACCGTATCCAAGTTCTTCAAAAGCAAATCTCATCATTGTGTTTTTATAAACTTTGTATTCTGAGTTGCCTTCTCTAAATTTTGAACGTAAATCTGTGATTTCTTGAACATCCATTCTATCAAAACCAACAAGTGTTACAGATTTTGAATTTTCGATTTTTTCTTTAATTTCATTAACAACTTCTTGTTTAGCTGCTATAGCTTTTTCGCTCACTATTTCACCTCCTAAAGGCTTTTTTGGTAGGTATTAAAAAACCCCCACTTTAATAAGCATAATAAATATGCTTACACCGGTGGGGATGTAAGTTTCATTTCTCCCACCTATACGCAATTATTAAACATTACTGTCTGCGTAGTCTTTGGTAGCCTGTTTATTTGACTATGATATTATATCATATATTTTTTATTTTGCAAATTATTTTTTATCAACTAAATCCATTACTCTTTGAGGTGATAGTTTTACACCAGGTCCCATAGTTGATGCTACAGTTACTGATCTGATATATCTACCTTTTGAAGATGCTGGTTTATCTTTTACAATTGCTGTTAGTAGCGCTCTAATATTTTCAGCAAGTTTTTCTTGTCCAAAAGAAATTTTTCCTGTTGGAACGTGGATTAGGTTTGCTTTATCAGTTCTATATTCTACTTTACCAGCTTTGATTTCTTCAATAGCTTGTTTTACATCCATTGTAACTGTTCCAGTTTTTGGGTTTGGCATAAGACCTTGAGGTCCTAATATTCTACCAATTTTACCAACTGTAGCCATCATATCTGGTGTTGCAATTACTACATCAAAATCTAACCAGTTTTCATTTTGAATTCTTTCTGCTAATTCATCTCCACCTGCATAGTCAGCACCTGCAGCTAGAGCTTCATCAATTCTATCTTCTTTAACGAAAGCAAGGATTTTTTGTTCTTTACCTGTTCCGTGTGGAAGTACAATAGTACCTCTTACTTGTTGGTCAGCGTGACGGCTGTCAACACCAAGTTTTAAGTGAAGTTCTACTGTTTCATCAAAGTTAGCTTTTGCTGATTTTTCAACAATTTCTAAAGCGTCATTTAATTCATATTCTTGTGTAATATCATATGAATTTCTAGATTCTAAATATTTTTTTCCTCTTTTTGCCATTTAATTCCTCCTTGTGGTAAGTCGAGTTTCCTCTCCCACTAATCTTCTACAGTTACTCCCATAGATCTTGCTGTTCCTGCTATCATGCTTACTGCTGCTTCTAAGCTAGCTGCATTAAGGTCTTTCATTTTGGTTTGAGCGATTTCTTCTAGTTGGCTTCTTTTAATTGATGCAACTTTGTTTTTGTTTGGCTCACCTGAACCTTTGTTTAGGTTGATAGCTTTTTTGATTAATACTGGTGCTGGTGGTGTTTTTGTAATAAATGTAAAGCTTCTATCCGTAAATACTGTAAGCTCTACCGGTATTATCATTCCAGCTTGATCTGCTGTTTGTGAATTAAATGCTTGTACAAAGTCCATAATATTAATTCCGTGTGGACCTAGTGCTGTACCTACTGGTGGTGCTGGAGATGCTGCTCCTGCTGGTACTTGTAATTTAACTACTGCTTGTACTTCTTTATCTGCCATAATTTACCTCCTTGTGGTCATAGCGGGGGTTTGCCCTCCCACGTTCTAGCAGTTATAAAACTAAATTGTTTCGATATCTGTAAATTCTAAGTCTATTGAAGTATCACGTCCAAAAATATCAACAAATGCTTTTATAGTTTGTTTTTCGGCATCTACTTCGGTAACTTCACCTACAAAATCCTTGAATGGACCTGCGATGATATTTACATTATCTCCTACAGCTACATTGATATCCATAATTGGTTTTTTCTCTTTTACACCAAATTTTCTAACTTCTGCTGGTGTAAGTGGTACAGGTTTTCTATCTGGACCTACAAAACCGGTTACCCCTTGAGTATTTCTAATAATATACCAAGATTTGTTGGTAACATTCATTTTTACCATTACATAGCCTGGGAATAATTTTCTAGTTTTTACTTTTTTCTGATCATTTTTAACTTCAACGTATTCTTCTGTTGGCACTGTTACATCTATGATATCTGGGTTTTGCTCATTATCTATCATTGATCTAATTTTATCACAAACCCTATTTTCATAGCCTGTATAAGTATGAACTACATACCATTTTGCCTTTTCAGAAGCTTCGCTTGTTTCTTCTACTGTATCTTCTACAGCTTCTGCTTGATCTTCTAAAGGTTCGTTTCTGTCAAAAGAATCTGTCATCATGCACCTACATTAAATTATAAAACCTAATAGATTTGCAAATAACATATCTAATAGCCAAATCACAACTCCTGTTATAGCACTGATAGCTAAAACTAAAAGTGTATATTGAATGGTGGTTTGTTTATCTGGCCATTGAATTTTTTTTCTTTCTCTACTAACAGAGGCGAAAAAACCTTCATCTTTTTTTGCCATTATTTGCTCCTATTTTGTTTCTCTATGCAATGTATGTTTTTTACAGAAAGGGCAATACTTATTTAACTCAATTCTTTCTTGGTGAGTTTTTTTATTTTTTGTAGTATCGTAGTTTCTGTTTTTGCATTCAGTACATTCTAATTTTACTTTATCTGCCATTAAAACACCTCCTAATTTTATATACGGATAATTCCTACAAGTGATAATAATACCATCCATATAATAGTTTGTCAACTTAATTTTGCTCTAATTTTTCATAAAAAGATATGCGCCTTGCTACTAAAAATTCTCTTAAATCATCAAGGTCATGATTGGAAAAACATTGATCTTGGTAACCTAATAAAATTTCTTCTATATCTGGTAATACATATATATCTTCATCAAACATCTTTCCAAGATATATATCTTCTCTATCATAATAGACTTCAGGAGGATAATCTTCTAGTTTTCTAGTATCAAAAATTATAAAGCTATCATTTGAATAAACTTTATCTTTTACTATTAAAACTCTTTCTTTTGGATCTATAAGTCTGCCTGTTTTAAAATCACGCATCTATACTCAAACCTTCTTTATTAATTACATCTACTATTTTTTCGCAAGAATCTTTCGCTATTTCATCAGTTTCAGCTTCTACCATTACTCTAATAACAGGTTCTGTTCCACTAGCTCTTACCAATACCCTACCAGTATCTGCTAGCTTATTAGTAATTTCATTTATCTTTTCATTTACTGCTTCATTATTTAAGGTAGCTTCTTTATCCTTTACTCTTACATTTGACATTGTTTGTGGATATATTTTTAAATCTCGGGTCAATGATTTAAGGTCTGATTTTTGTTCAATCATAGCCTCCATTATCCTAAGAGAAGTTAGAATACCATCACCAGTTTTAGCATATTTTCTAAAGATAACGTGACCAGATTGTTCTCCTCCAATCTCATAGTCATTTTCTTCCATAGACTGGTGTACATATTTATCTCCAACTTTAGTTTTTACATAATCTATGCCAAGATTATCTAAAGCTTTATATAGGCCAATATTACTCATAACTGTAGTTACTACTGTATTTGATGGAAGCTTTCCCTCATCCTTCATATGTTTTGCACATACATAAAGGATAGAATCTCCGTCAACAATATTTCCATCGCTATCAACAGCTATACATCTATCCGCATCCCCATCAAATGCAAAACCTACATCAAGTTTATTTTCCAAAACAAATTTTTGTAAATTTTCTATATGAGTGGAACCTGCATCTACATTTATATTAAAACCATTTGGCTTATCATTCATTACATAGGTATCAGCGCCTAGTGCATCATATACTGGTTTAGCTATTGTAAAGCTTGCCCCATTTGCACAATCAAGACCTACTTTTATACCCTCAAAAGATTTATCTACAGTTTGGATTAAAAATGCAATATATCTATTTCTGCCCCCTATAAAGTCAACAGTACGGCCTATATCTTCTCCAATTGCTAGGTCAATATCATTTATATCGCTATCTATATAAGCTTCTAATTTTTCGAGGAAATCATCTTTCATTTTTTCCCCGCTAGAATCTATTATTTTTATTCCATTATCATAGTAAGGATTGTGGCTTGCTGTTATCATTACTCCACAATCAAAATCTTCGCTTCTTACTATATATGATACAGATGGAGTTGGGGTTACGTGTAGTAGGTGGGCGTTTGATCCTGAAGAAGTAATACCTGCTGATAGAGCATCTTCAAACATATAAGATGACCTTCTAGTATCTTTTCCTATTAAAATCTTACCGCTATAGCCGTTTTTTTTATTAAAATAATCTCCTAAAAATCTTCCTATTTTAAAAGCATGGTAGACATTTAGTCCTTTATTTGCTTCTCCTCTAAAACCATCAGTTCCGAAATATTTCATAAAACCTCCTATATGTAAAACAGTTTTATCTATAGGTTTATTATACACTTTGTGGAAACTTTCAAAACAAAATGGTTATTAAAAGTTCAAAGGGTACAATTTATATGAGGTGAGATTATGAATATAGAAACATTAAACAACGAAAAATTTTATATAAATGGAGAATATGTCGATGCTGCTAGTGGTGAGTTTATCGATGTAGAAAATCCAGCTACAGAAGAGATTTTTGCAAAAATCCCTAGCGCAAATGAAGAGGATATAAATAAGGCTGTAGATGCTGCCTATGATGCTTTCCCAGCTTGGTCTAAGACTCCTATAGAAGAGAGAGTAGCATTAGTTAAAAAATTAAACCAATGGATAGATGAACATCAAGATGACTTTGATGAATTAATTTTATTAGAACTTGGTATTCCAATCCATGTTGGTCACGGATCCCAAGTTGGTAGGCAAATTGGCCGTGCTGATGTATTTATTGAACAAGTACAAAATATAGATTTAGAAACTCCAATGGAGGGTGGAATTTTAGTTCGTGAACCAATAGGTGTAGTAGCATCGATAACACCATGGAATTATCCATTAGGACAAATTATTCAAAAAGTAATACCTGCCCTAGTATCAGGATGTACAGTTGTACAAAAACCAGCTACAAATACTCCTTTATCTGCATACTTGCTTGCAAAAGGTATTGATGAAGTAGGCTTCCCAAAAGGTGTATTTAACCTAATAACTGGTCAAGGATCTGAAGTTGGAGATATATTAAATAAGCATCCAAAAGTTGCAATGATTTCCTACACAGGATCTCTTGCAGGTGGTGCTGCTTCAGCTAAAGCTGGAATGGATACTGCAAAAAAAGTTGTTCTAGAACTAGGCGGTAAGTCTCCAGCAGTATTTATAAAAGGAGCTAATATAAAAGAAGGTGTTGAACAAGTACTAAACACTGTTTATAAAAACATCGGACAAACTTGCTCTTGCCTATCACGCGCTGTAGTTACAGAAGATATCTATGATGAAGTATTAGAAGAATTCTTAAATCAATACGAAAACTATCCAGTGGGTGACCCAACAGATGAATCAACAGTAGTAGGACCACTTTCAAGTGAAAAACAATTTGAAAGAGTAAAATATTATATCGAAAAAGGTATAGAAGAAGGTGCTGAATTAATTCGTGGCGAAGTACCAGAAAAATCTGGTAAAGGTTATTACGTAAAACCTGCTATATTTACTAATGTAAAACCTGGAATGATCATCCATGATGAGGAAATATTTGGACCAGTTTTATCAATTGTAAAAGTAAAAGATGTTGATGAAGCTATTGAAGTAGCAAACGCAGTAGACTACGGTCTATCTTCAGCAGTATTTGGTGAAAATGAAAAAGCCTTAGAAGTTGCTAAAGAAATAAAAGCTGGAGAATGCTATGTAAATACATCACAAAAGGGACCAAACCTACCATTTGGCGGTTACAAGCAATCAGGTATCGGCCGTGAAGGTGGACTATACGGATTATTAGAATACTACGAATTAAAATCAATTTATACCAAATAAATTAAAAAATTTTTAAGAAGAGCTTAGGCTCTTCTTTTTTTATGGCAAAGTATACTATAATGAAAGTATGAGAAAATTAGATTACATACCAAAAACAGATATAAAAATGATACATGTAGATAAGTCCTACACTTTTGGAGTTGATTCCATAATTTTATTGGACTTTGCAAGAATGAAGAAAAATAAAACTCTAGCTGATATAGGCAGTGGCTCCGGAATTCTTAGTCTTGGAGCTAATAGTTATTATGATTTAGAGAAAGTTTATGCCATAGAGATTCAAAAAGAAAAGGCAAAACTACTTAAAGAAAATTTAATACTAAACAAAATTTCTAATATAGAAATTATAAATGAGGACTTAAATAAAGTTAATCTTGGCACAAATACGCTCGATTACATAATAACCAATCCTCCCTACTATAAAATTACAGATAATATCGGAAATAAAAGTAAAGAATTTCTTATCTCCCGCCAAGAAAAGTACCTAAGCTTAAAAAATATTTTTGACTTTGCTAATAAAACCTTAAAAGATAGAAGAAAAATGTTTATGATTCATAAGCCAGAACGCATGGTAGAAATCTTTAAAGAATCAGGCAACCTCAAGCCAAAAAGAATAAAATTTGTTCATTCCACATATGATAAAAAGCCCCAGTTTATTTTGATTGAATTTGTAAAAAATGCCAATGATGGAATAAAAATTGAAGATCCACTAATAATTTATGAAAATGGGAACTATAGTCAGCAAATGAAGATTATAAATGGCCTGATTTAATTCCTATAAAATTTGTAATATATTGTTAAAAGTGTTAAAATATTGTTGAAAAATTATATCATATTAGGAGGAAATATGAAAATTAATCAACTTAAACCATTAGTTCTAGCCCTGTCACTATCATTGGTTTTTTCTGGTTGTGATAATAATGCAAATACGAATGAGCAAAAGCCAGAAAATGAACAGAGTGAACAAGTAGAAGAAACCACAAAAGTTGAGGAAGAAGCTACTAGCGAAGGAAATACAGAAAAAAATTCTGAGGAAGCTGAAGATGAGAAGGCTGACTCAAAAGATAAAAAAGAGAATAGTACATCCTTAAAAGATGGTACATATAAGGCAAGTGCTAATGGCTATGACCGTGAACTAAATCTAGAAGTAACAATTGCAGATGGCAAAATCTCAGACATAGAACTTTTAGAAAATCACGAGACAGATGCTGTTATAAACAGAGCATTTCCTATAATCAAAGAAAAAATAATAGAAGCAAATAGCCCAGATGTAGACTCTGTATCTGCTGCTACTTACTCAACAACAGCTATTAAGCAAGCAACATTATCTGCATTAGAGGAAGCAGGACTTGATAAAGATTCTATAAAAGTAACCAATTCTACAGGCTATGAAGAAGATAGAGAATTATCTGAAGCAGAAGATAAAACTACGGACCTTCTTGTAATCGGTGCTGGCCCTGCTGGCCTTTCTTCAGCTATTCAAGCTAAACAAGATGGTGTAGAAAACGTAACTGTTATCGAAAAAATGGATATCCTAAGTGGTAACGGTAAATTTGATATGAACTTCTTTGACATGGCTAATTCTGAAGCTATGAAAGCAAATAATAACGAAGTAACTAAAGAAGAATACAAAGAAAATTACCTAGAAAAATCTTGGGACAGCGAAGAAAGAATCGATGCTATTACAGATGGAGCTTTTGAAATAGATAGTTGGTTAAGAGACCAAGGTATAGAACTTGACCATAACTTTGGTGAAGATGGCTCTATGAACCACATGGCCAAAGAAGATGAATATGCTGGTGACTATATTCAAACAAAATTAGAAGCAACCGCAAAAGAACTTGGTGTGGACATAATTCCAGGAACAAAAGCTACAGATTTACTAATAGAAGATGTTAAAGCAACTGGAGCAGTAGTAGAAGATAAGGAAAATACTTATAATATAAATGCTACATCTACAGTTATTGCAACAGGTGGTTTCTCTAATAATCCTGATTTATTAGCAGAGTATATACCAGGAGCAGAAGAGATCCCTACATCAAACCAAATGGGTGCAACTGGTGACTTTGTAGAAATAGCTAAAAATCACAACATCAAATTAGACGATATGGAAAAACCATCCATCTTCCCTAAAATCTTAGATCCTAGACGTGACCTTACTGGTGCTTTTGATAGTAATTTTATTTTTGTAAATGAAAATGGAGAAAGATTTATAGATGAAACTAGTGGTGGTGTAGAATACGGTCAAGAAATGATGAAAAATCGCCCAGTATACTACATCTTTGATGAAGCAGCAAGGGATTCTTTCTATAGACTAACAAGTCAAGTAGAAAAAGGTTATATAGCAGAATACGATAATATAGAATCTTTAGCTGAAGCAATTGGATGTGAAGCTGATACTCTAAAAGAAACATTTGATACCTACAATAAAGCTGTAAAAGATGAAATTGATGATCCATTTAGAGAAGAAGTTGCAGAAGAAGAAATAAATACAGACGGCAAATTATACTGTGTAACAGTTACCCCTGCAGTACACATGACTAAAGGTGGTATAGTTGCAAATGAAAAAGCCCAAGTATTAGATAATGAAGATAATATAATCGAAGGCTTATACGCAGCAGGTGAAGTAACAGATACATCTGGTGCTTACTCATCAGCAGTAATATTTGGTAGAATATCTGGTAAATCAGCAGCAGAAAATATCAATAAATAAGATTTTAAAAACGCGTCTAATTTGTTTTAGGCGTGTTTTTTGATACAATAAATTAAAGGAGTTTTTATGGACTATCAAATTTATTTTATTCCTACACCAATAGGAAATCTTGACGATATGACAATTAGGGCAATTAATACCCTAAAAGAAGTAAATATTGTAGCCTGCGAAGACACTAGGGAAAGTAAAAAGCTACTAGACCATTATGGCATAAATAAACCCCTTACCTCCTACCATAAATTTAACGAAACAAGTAAGAGTATAGAAATAATAGAAAATGTCAATGCTGGTAAAACTTATGGAATAATAACTGACCAAGGCATGCCTGGTATATCAGACCCAGGTCATATCCTTATAAAAAAATGTATAGAAGAAAATATTTCATATACAATTTTACCAGGAGCAAGCTCGATAATAACTGCCCTTGTAGGATCAGGACTAGATAATGACCGCTTCTCTTATTATGGTTTCATTCCAAAGAAAAATGGAGATAAAAAGAAATTATATCAAGAATTAGAAAATGAATATAAAACATCAATCTTATTTGATACCCCTCACAACTTAGAAAATACTCTTAATGATTTTAAAGAATATTTTGCTGACCGCAAACTTTGTATAGCCCGTGAGCTTACAAAAAAGTTTGAGGAATATGTATTAGAAGATATAACTGATATAAAAATTGAAGATATAACCTTAAAAGGCGAATTTGTTCTGATTTTATCTGGCAAAGTTAAAAGCGAGGATGCTGACATAAGTGCTTATGAGGATGAGATTAAAAAACAAATAGATGAGGGACTTAGGACAAAGGATATAGTTAAAAATATAAAAAAAGTAAGTGATTTCTCAAAAAATGAAATCTATGAATACGTCTTATCTTTAAATAAATAAATCGGGCGATGTGCCCGATTTTTAATTTACTCTATTTTCAGAATCCCCTGTTTTTATAACTTCTACTGCGCTATCTAGGGCATATTTCATTTGATTTTCTAAAGCAGTATCAGTAAAAAATGCTATGTGACTATACATATCTACTTTAGGATGATTAAGCAGCGTATCAAATAATTTATCATCATAGTCTGGATTATTTTTACCATAAATACCATCTTCATTTTCATAAACATCTAGGGCTGCTCCATCAATTTTGCCATCATCTATAGCATCTAATAAGGCTTTTGTATCTATAAGTCCTCCACGAGATGTATTTACTATTAGTGCCCCATCTTTCATTTTATCAAAAGCATCTTTATCAAATTGGTGGAAATTTTCATCAACTAGGGCCGCATGAATAGAAAAAATATCTGATTTTTCTAAAAGTTCATCAAATTCTACAAAGTCTACTGTGTTTTTTGCATAAGATTTTGGGTGAGGAGTGGTAGCTATTATCTTTACTCCAAACGGTTTTAAGCCTTCAGCAACTAAGTAACCAATAGTGCCTAGACCATAGATACCAACTGTTTTTCCTCTTAAAGTTTTACCTAGTTTATTTTCACTAAAGCGAAAATCTTTTTTCTCCATATCATTTTGGATCTCACTATCTTTTTTAAGTAGTTTTAAAATCATCATTACAGTAAATTCGGCAATTGATTCTGGAGAATAATCTGGTGTATTAGTTACTACTAGTCCAGCTTCATTTGCTTTTTCTAAATTTATCCTATCATAGCCAACGGATGTTATAGAAATTTGTTTGATCCCATAATCTGCAATCTTTTGATACATATCATCGCTAAGTTTACTTGATGCTGCTAGCACTAACCCATCAGCATCCTCTAGTCTTGAAATATTCTCATTATTTATAGGTTCATCTACTATATCTACTTCTATATTATTTTTCTCTTCCCATTGTTTGATGTATTTTATAGAAAGAGAATTAGGATTATATATGCAAATCTTCATTTCTAGCTCCTTTAAAAGTTTATATAGTATCTCTACCCTATTTTTAAGCAAAATAAAAAGAACCCTTAGGTTCTTTAAATTATAAAATTATTTTTTTCTGTTTTTTCTTTTAGCTGCGTCATTTTTTTTCTTTTTAATAACGCTTGGTTTTTCGTAGTGTTCTCTTCTTCTGTATTCAGAAAGTACACCGGATCTTGCGCATTGTCTTTTGAATCTTTTAATTGCACTATCGATTGATTCGTTTTCTCCAACTTTAATTTCTGTCATCTCTATCCCCCCTCTCGTATTACACAAAAATTTTTTCATATTCTATTGTGGATTACATTTTAGCCTGGAGGCCAGTGAAATGCTCTGCCACCTAGAACGTGAAAATGCAAGTGAGGAACTGTCTGTCCCCCGTCTTCGCCGATATTTGTAACAACTCTATAGCTTTCTAGATTATTTTCTGAAGCTAATTTCTGGATAGCTAGCATAATTCTACCTATAAGAGCGCTGTCACTTTCTTCTATCTGCGCTAAACTTGTTATGTGCTTTTTTGGTATAACAAGAAAATGGATAGGTGCTTGTGGATCTAAATCATTAAAGGCAATTATGTCTTCATCTTCGTAGATTTTGTCACTAGGAATCTCTCCTGTAACAATCTTACAAAATACACAATCCATACTTCACCCCCATTAGTATATATTTTACCACAATAAAAAAACCGAGTCAATAAATTACATTGATAAATGCACATCTTTTATGTAAATATTTTTAATTAGGGTATACAATAAATAATGACTTTGAAAAGAAAGGATATATAATGAAAATTTTAATTTTAGGTTCTAATGGTGGAGTTGGAAGTAAAGTAACTAAGCTTCTAAAAGAGTCCAATGCAGATTTTACAGCAAGTGTAAGAGATGAAAAAAAGTTAGAAGAACTTAAAGCTAGTGATATAGATGCAAAATTAATTGATGTTGCCAAAGACTCTATAGATGATATGGTAGAAAGTTTTAAAGGTTATGATAAAGTATTATTTACTATAGGAGCTGGTGGTAAGGATGGTGCTGAAACTACTGTTAAAGTTGACCTAGATGGTGCTGTCAAAACTATGGAGGCTGCTAAAAAAGCAGGAGTTGACCAATACTATATGGTTTCTACCTGGGACTCATCAAGAGAAGCTGTAGAAAATCCAGATGACCCAATCAAAACCTATACAATTTGCAAACACTATGCAGATTTGTATCTAAAAAATAATTCTGGATTAACTTATACTATAATTCACCCATCAAGCTTAAATGATAATCCTGGTCAGGGAACTATCGAAGTAACTGACACCCACTCAACAAAAGTAGCAGGTGATCAGTCTATATCTCGTAGTGATGTCGCTAAAGTAGTTGCAAAGTTACTTTTAAGCGATGGATACAAAAACGAAGAAATTCAAATTGCAGCTGGAGATACTGATATAGATGAAGCTTTAGAAGATATAAAATAGCAATCAAAAAGACAGCTCACAAGCTGTCTTTTTATATACGTTCTCCTACTAACTCATAATTGACTATTTCAGTAATCTTCACATCAATAATAGTATTAGCAGGGATATCTTCTTTTACATTTACTTTTAAGTAATTTGTAGAATATCCCCCACTATATCCTTCTAAGTCTGATTTTGATTCTACTAAAACTGATAAGACTTTTCCAATTTGCTTTTCTAAAAATTCTTCACGATTAGTTTCTTCAATTTTTTCTAAATCATGGAGTCTATCTTTTTTGATATTACCATTTATTTGATTACCCATTTTTGCAGCACGAGTACCTTCTCTTGGGGAGAATTTGAATAAATGGGTTTTTGAAAATTTAATATCATTTACAAAATCCATAGTTTGCTTGTGATTTTCTTCTGTCTCGCCAGGAAAACCAACTATAATATCTGTAGTTATCCCCGCATTTGGGAAAACTTGCCTAATTTCTTCTACTTTTTCTTTATATAAAGCTCTATCATATTTTCTATTCATAGCTTTTAGAACATCATCTGATCCTGATTGCAGGGATAGGTGGAAGTGGTCACAAGCTTTTCCGGTAGCTTTCATTCTTTCTAAAAACTCTATAGAAATATGCCTAGGTTCCATAGAAGATAATCTTATTCTTTCTATACCATCTACTTTTGCTACAGCTTCTATAACATCTATTAGGCTAGATCCATCGTCAAAGTCTTTTCCATAGCTTGATACATGAATACCTGTTAAAACTATTTCTTTAAAGTTATTTTTAGCTAATCTTTTAGTTTCTTCTACAATTGATGGTATATCACGGCTAACTATATTGCCCCTTGCATAGGGAATTAGACAATAGGAACAGTACATATTGCAGCCATCTTGGATTTTTAGGTAGGCTCTTGTCATTTCTGTTTGGTTAGAAATTTGTAGTTCTTCAAAACTTTTTGTTTCACTTGGGGCTATTATTTTATCAATAGCTCCCTTATTTTGTAAAACATCTTCGCAAAGTTCTACTACATTTTCTTTATTACGAGAACCTAATACAATATCTACTCCCTCAATTGCTGCAACTTCTTCAGGTTTTACTTGGGAATAGCAACCCATAACTGCAACAACTGCTTCTGGATTATCACGGCGGGCACGGGATATCATTTGCCTACTTTTTCTATCACTCATATTGGTTACAGTGCAGGTATTTATCACGTATATATCAGCGTTTTCATTAGCTTTTTCATAGCCTTTTTGTAAAAATAATTCTTCTACTGCTTCTGATTCGTACTGGTTTACCTTGCAACCTAGAGTTATTATGTTAAATGAATTTGTCATTAGTCAAATAAGTCCTTAATTTTTGCAAAGAATCCTTTTTCGTGTGCCTTTACTTCTTCTCCTAAAGTATTGGCATAAGTTTCTAAGGCTTCTTTTTGTTCATTGTTTAAGTTTGTTGGAGTTACAACATTTACATAGAAGTATAAGTCACCTGTTCTTTTTGTTCTGCTATCTGTAATTCCTTCTCTTTTAAGCTTAAACTTAGTACCTGTCTGAGTACCTGCAGGAATTTCAAATTTTGTAGTTTGATGTAAGGTTGGTACTTCTATTTCACCACCTAGGGTCGCTGTTGGGAATGATATTGGCATATCGTAATAAATGTCTAAACCATCACGTTTAAATATTTCATGATCTTCTACATCTAATACTACATACAAGTCTCCATATGGACCACCATTTTCTCCAGCATTTCCTTTGCCAGTTATACGCATTACATTATTTGTTTCCACTCCTGATGGGATATCAAGTTTTATGCGTTCAGATTTTATAACTGTTCCTTCACCATGACATACTTTACATGGGTCATCTATGATTTCACCTGTACCGCCACATTTTTCACAAGTAACAGTTCTACTCATCCTACCAAATGGTGTTTGGCTTACTTCATTTACTACTCCAGCTCCGTTACACTTATCACAGGTATGAACTGAGTTTTGATTTTCTGCACCTGTTCCATTACAAGTTTCACATTCTACTTCGCGTCTTACTTGTATTTCTTTGCTTGCCCCAAAAGCTGCTTCGGCAAAGGTTAGTTTTACTATTTGTTGAATATCTGAACCCTTGGTTGGCCTATTGCTAGCCCCTCCACCGGCACCATAAAATAAATCACCAAATAAATCTCCAAAAAGATCTCCAAATCCTCCTGAAAATCCTCCGCCGTAGCCACCAGCTCCACCGTTTTCAAAGGCAGCTGCTCCATACCTATCGTATTGGGCTCTTTTTTCACTATCTGATAATATTTCATAGCTTAAAGTTGCTTCTTTAAACTTTTGTTCTGCTTCTTCATCACCAGGATTTAAATCTGGGTGATATTTTTTAGCAAGTTTTCTGTATTCTCTTTTTATTTCTTGGTCGCTAGCATCACGGCTAACGCCAAGTACTTCATATGGATCTTGCATATTTCCTCCATTTACACTTAAAAAAAGCTATTTCACAATGAAATAGCTTTTTATTTTATTTAATTTATTATACTTATTTTACCTAAGTTTGCTATTATAAATTAAATTTATTCTTCATCATCATCGATAACTTCGTAGTCTGCATCTACTACGTCATCATCTGCACTACCAGCTTCAGCACCTTCTGCTCCTGCAGCTTTATACATTTGTTCACTCATGGAGTAGATTTTTTCTTGAAGGGCTTCTGTTTGAGCTTTGATTTCTTCTGTATTGTCTGAAGCAATTGCATCTTCTAGTTTTTTAATTTCTGCTTCGATCTCATCTTTTTGAGCACCTTCAATACCAGCTTCTTCTAGTGTTTTACGAGCTTGGTATACTAGGCTTTCTGCATTATTTTTTGTATCGATATCTTCTTTTTTCTTTTTATCTTCTTCAGCAAATTGTTCTGCTTCTTTTACTTTTCTATCGATTTCTTCATCTGTTAGGTTAGATGATGATGTGATAGTAATTTTTTGTTCTTTTCCTGAACCTTGGTCTTTAGCAGTTACATTTACAATACCATTTGCATCTATATCAAATGTTACTTCAATTTGTGGAACACCACGTCTTGCTGCTGGGATACCTGTTAATTGGAAACGTCCAAGTGTTGTATTGTCTGCAGCCATTTCACGTTCACCTTGAACAACGTGGATATCTACTTCTGTTTGACCATCTGCTGCAGTAGTGAATACTTGTGATTTTTTAGTTGGAATTGTTGTATTTCTTTCGATAAGTTTTGTAGCAACTCCACCTAGTGTTTCAATTCCTAATGATAGTGGTGTAACATCTAGTAATAGTAAGTCTTTTACTTCACCTGTTAGTACCCCACCTTGGATAGCTGCACCAAGTGCTACGGATTCATCTGGGTTGATATCTCTTTGTGGTTCTTTACCTACTAAGTTTTTAACTAAGTCTTGAACAGCTGGGATTCTTGTAGATCCACCTACTAGAAGTACTTTATCAATATCAGATGATTTTAAACCTGCATCTGATAATGCATCTTCTACTGGTTTTCTTGTTTCATCAACTAAATCTTTTGTAAGTTCATCAAATTTGGCTCTTGAAATTGAGATATCTAAGTGAACTGGTTGACCATCAACTGCTGTAATAAATGGTAAGTTTACATTTGTAGTCATTGTTGATGATAATTCTTTTTTAGCTTTTTCAGCTGCATCTTTAAGTCTTTGCATAGCTGTTAAATCTTTTGTAAGATCTACGCCATTTTCTTTTTTAAATTCACTTGCTAGGTAGTCTACTAATTTGTTATCAAAGTCATCCCCACCTAGTTTATTGTTACCACGTGTTGAAAGTACTTCAAATACTCCATCACCTACTTCTAGAATAGAAACGTCAAATGTACCACCACCAAGGTCATAAACCATGATTTTAGATTGGTCATGTTCTTTATCTAAACCATATGCTAATGAAGCTGCAGTAGGTTCGTTGATAATTCTATCTACTGTTAGACCTGCAATTTTTCCTGCGTCTTTTGTTGCTTGTCTTTGAGCATCTGTAAAGTAAGCAGGTACTGTGATTACCGCATTAGTAACTGTGTCATTTAAATATTTTTCTGCATCTGATTTTAATTTTTGTAAGATCATAGCAGAAATTTCTTCTGGTGAATATTTTTTACCATCAATTTCTGCTGTCTTATAGTCAGAACCCATTTCTCTTTTGATAGATGAGATTGTTCTATCTGGGTTTGTTATTGCTTGTCTTTTAGCTGTTTCACCAACTAATCTTTCTCCATCTTTTGTAAATGCTACAACTGATGGAGTAGTTCTGTTACCTTCACTGTTTGGAATAATTACTGGGCTTCCACCTTCCATAACAGCTACTGCTGAGTTTGTTGTACCTAAGTCAATTCCTATAATTTTTGCCATATTAATAGCCTCCTATTTTGCTACCTTAACCATTGCTGGTCTTATAACTTTATTATTTAATTTGTATCCTTTTTGAAATGTTTCAATAATATGATCGCTTTCAACCTCATCAGAATCTTCAGCCAAAACTGCTTGGTGAACATTTGGATCAAAAATTTCACCATCTGATGGTATTTCTTCTAAACCTTCGTTTTTAAGGATATTTAACATTTCATCACGAGTCATCACTATTCCTTTAACAAGTCCATCTTCTGGGTCTTGGTCTTTTAAGGCTCTATCAAAGTTATCGAGAACTGGTAAAAGTTTTTCTACTAAGTTACTTACTGCAAATTTTTTAAAATCTACCTTGCTAGCTTCTTCTCTTTGTTTATAGTTTGTAAAATCCGCTAGAAGTCTTTGATATTTATCTTTAAACTCGTTGAAATCTTCTTCAAGTTTTTCATTAGTTACTTCGTTATTCTCTTTATCTTCATCAACGGCTTCATAATCATCATCAACTATTTCGCCATCGATAATTTCATCTTCTTCTAAGATTTCTTGATTTTCAGTCTGGTCTTTATCAAGCTTTTCATCATTTAATTTTTTTTCATCCATCCTTAAGCCCTTTCAATCATTAAGTAGTCTAGATATCATCATTATATCTGATATTACTTCGATATAATTGATACGAGTTAGCCCTATTACTCCGATGTGTCCAATGACATCATTGTTTATTTTAAAAGATGATGTAATGACAGTATTTTCTTTTAGTTCATCGAGCTTATTTTCATATCCTATTGTTATATCGAGTTTATCGTATAAGTTGTTACCCAAAAAACTATTTACTTTTTCTTTACTATCTAATAGTTTAATAAAATCACGAGCCTTAGATAAATCATCATATTCTTTAAAATTAAAGATATTTCCAAGCCCTTCAATTTGTATTTCTCTATTTTGCTTACCAAAAGACTGGCTTTGTAGCCTTTTTTCTATAATCTCAAGTAAAGATTTATAATCATTTAGCAAAGTAATTTCAAGTAAATTAAGATTATTATAAACCTCATTGATATCAGTTTCTACCATTGTCTTTTTAAGAACGTTATTAATAAATAATAGCTCATCAGGAGTTATTTCATAATCAAGATATATACTATCTTTTACTATAAGTCCATTGTCAAATACTGCTAGTAATAGCAATTGACTATCCGATAATCTGATAAGCTCCATATTTACTATCATTTTTATTTCATTTTTATGAGTCATAGATACTGCTGTTAAATTCGTAAGTTCAGCTAGCATCTTAGTTGCAGTCTCCACAATGTCTTCTGCATTGTGATAATTTTTATCAAGTAAGTTTATAATTGTTTCACTTTTCTTTGCCTTTGATATATCCTCCATTTCATTTTTAAGAATATAATCTACAAACATTCTATATCCCTTATCAGAAGGAAGTCTACCACTTGAAGAGTGAGCTTTTTCTATTAAGCCCATTTTTTCAAGAGAACTCATTTCGTTTCTGATTGTTGCAGGTGATACATCCAATTTGTAGGTATCTGCAAGGCTTTTTGAGCCAATTGGCTCACCATCTATAATGTAAGAGTCTATGATAGAGAATAATATTTTTAACTTTCTATCATTCAAATTTATCTCCTTTAGCACTCTTTAGTATCGACTGCTAATATTAGTATACTAGGTAAAAACCCCCTGTCAAGATTAAATAATTAATCTTAAAAATTCATTAGATAAATTCATTCCTTTTTGGCTAAATTTAAAGTTTTGATCAATAATAAAAAAGTTTTGGTCAGTAAATTTTTCTATCTCTTTTTTATATTTTTCTAAGAAATTATAGCCAAATTTTTTCTTAAATTCTTCTAAGTTTATACCAGAAGTTTCTCTTAATTTAAAAATTATATATTCTATCTCACGCTCATTCTTATCTATATAGTTATAGTCATATATTGGTAAGACATTTTTATTTATTTTGTCATTATAATGAATAAAGTTTCGAGTATTTGTATACCTATAGTTTGATAAATAACCTGATGCACTCATCCCAAAAGCGATATATCCCTCGCCTTCCCAATATTTTTTATTATGGTAGGACTGATAGCCATTTTTGGCAAAGTTTGAAACTTCATAGCGATGGAGGCCAATTTTTTCAAGTTCATCAACTAAATCATTAAAAATATCTATTTCTTTGTCATCATCCATCAAATCTAGCTTACCTTTTTTATCTAGGGCATAAAATCTGGACCCTTCTTCTAGAATAAGTGAATACCAAGATATATGTTCTGGGGATATTCTTTTTACAATTTCTAAATCATTTTTTACTGACTTATAATCTTGGTGGGGCAAGTTTAACATCAAATCAAAACTTAGATTATCAAATCCTACACTTCTTATAAGCTCTATATCCTTAATAGCAATGTCTGCAGTATGGTTTCTACCAATTGCTTTTAAAACTTTATCATCAAATGATTGGACACCTAGAGATATACGATTAATTCCTAAATCTTTATACAAAAGTAATTCATCTTTAGATATAGAATTTGGATTGCATTCTATGGTAAATTCTTTTATATTATCAATTTTAAAACCATCTAAGACTCTTCTTATCTTCTCTATATATTTTCCATCTATATAAGAAGGAGTTCCCCCACCTATATAAATAGAGTCTATCTCACAAGATAGTTTTTCTTGGTAGAGTTTTATTTCTTTTATTAAATTATTTATGTAATTATCTATCCTATGCTCAACATTCATATACGCACAAAAATCGCAGTAATAGCATTTTTTTTGGCAGAAGGGAATGTGGATGTAGCAACCTACTTTTTGCATTTTTTCTCCTTATTACTAAGTAATAAAAAAGATGGCAACTGCCATCCTTTTTAGATTATAATATTATATTTTTCTAGTGTTTCAAATACTATATCTCTTTTTTCTAAGTCTTTATCAATTATAATTTGATCATCTTTTATACCATTTTCCCTTAAGATATAGAGAGTATCAAGGACAAAAATCTCACTTCCTACCACATAAAAATAAGCATCAGCTTTTTCTTTGGCAAGATCTGCTAGTTTTTCTAGATATTCTTTTCTAGATTCTATCCAATATTTTATAAAAGCAGATCCATCCACACATTCAAAATCTTTTTCATAAAGGTGGTTATCTTTTTTATTTACATTTAAACTAATAAGCTCAGGGATATTTGAACTATCTATTTCAAATTTTTTAATCAAAGGACGCATAGTAGACATGGCTAAACCTTGGGATAATAAAACTAATGGTTTATCTTCACGTCTAAGGTTCATATTTGACTTAAATTTAAATATACTAACCTCATCCCCCACTTCTAGTTTTGATAATGCTTTTTTAAATATAGATTTTCTTATAGGAATTTTTGTTGTAAATCTAATATTTCCTTCATCAGTTAGGGTGTTAATACTTAAATGATGAACTAGTTTTTTATTTACCTCACTGCCTTCATCATAACCAGGTAAACCTAAATGAAAACTACTTCCCTCATCCCATACTAATTCTTCTGGTTTTTCTAAGGTGTAAGTATATACATTTTTATATTCTTCTTTTATATCTAAAATCTTAACTAAATATTTATCCATTTTCACTCCTTGATGATAACTGTTATCACTAACCTCACTATACCATTTGGAAACTATTCTTCATCCTCTACATCGATATTTCTTTTGCCAATATTTAAAGTAGTCTGAATATAATCAAAAAATAATTTGTAATCGTAAACCCAATTATCTATGATGCCAGACCTATATATACCTACAATAAATATTAAAACAACGGGAAAAAATACTGCTCCGCTTATTCCAAATAATTTAAGACCAGAATAAAGAGCAATTACCGATAATATTGGATGTATATTTGCAGAGGAACCAATTACCTTAGGTGCGATTACTTGACGTAAAGCTGTCCAAATTATCAAAACTACAAGAAGACCTATGCCTTTTGTTGAATTATTAAATACAAAAAGTTCTATAACAGACCATGGCAAAAGTAAAATTATAGGACCAATCATCGGAAGCAAATCTAAAAATCCTAACAATAAAGCTACTGGTATAAAATACTGTTGACCCATAATCTCTAAAGCTATCGCCATAATAAAACCGCATAAAAGAGCAAGTTTAAGCTGAGCTTTAATATAATTCCAAGTAGAATTTTTAAAAACTTTTCTAATTAGGCTCAGATTATTTCTAGTTCTTTCTGAAAATTTTGAATAATACTTTATTTTAGCATCTTCCATATCTCCTAAAATAATATAGAAGGCCACAATAAAGGTTATAGCAAAAAATATTATATCATTTGAGGTATTGATAAAAGCTGTTGTAAAACCCAGTGTGATATCAACTGCATTTTTTTGTAAATTGTTTAAAAATTGATAGATAGATGTAAGTCCACTTTTTATAGCATTGGAGACGAATTCTGGTAATAAATTTATTTGAGAATTTACTGAATCAATCCAGTCATTTGTTGATGAAACTATTTTGTCCCGATTGCCTGTTATATTTCCTATCAAACCACTAACCTGACTTACAATTAATTGAATAAACCAGATTAATAAAAAAATCACTGCTATCAACAGAACAGTACCAACTATATACGAAACGAGTGTATGTTTTATAGGTAAAATCTCATCTACTTTTTTTATAAAAGGAGCTAGAAGTGCCACTAAACCCAAGGCCAATATAATTGGTAAAAGGGCATCAATCAGAGAAGGTGCTATAAATATAAAAAATAAAACCGATAATATTATTATTCCAGTTCTTAAAAAGATACGCTCATAAAGATTTTTAGAATTCATAATGTTCTCCTATTCTTTAAAAATATTTTATCACAATATAGGGTATAAATTAAATATAAAAAGGAGGCAATATGATAGATCATATAAGTTTACAAGTTTCTGATATAGAAAAAGCAAAAGAATTTTATGAGAAAGTTCTAAGTGAAATTGGTTTAATTAAAAAAGTTGATTATAAAGATGCAGTTGGTTTTGGTAAAGAAGATTCTAATTTTGCAAATGAATTATGGCTTGTTGAAGGCAATCCAAATAATTTTCATCTAGCCTTTAGAGTTGATAGTGAAGAAGAAGTAAACAATTTTTACAATAAGGCTTTAGAATTGGGTGCAAAAGATAATGGTGCTCCTGGTATAAGAGAACATTATGCACCAAACTATTACGCAGCATTTTTCCATGATTTAGATGGAAATAATATTGAAGCAGTTTTTTATAAATAAAAAAGAGCGATTTAGTTTTAACTAAATCGCCTTTTTTAGTTGGCTTGGTCATCATCGTATTTTAGTACAGCTAAGAATGCATCTTGTGGCACTTCTACATTTCCTAACTGACGCATACGCTTTTTACCTTCTTTTTGTTTTTCAAGAAGTTTTTTCTTACGAGAAATATCTCCCCCATAACATTTAGCAATAACATCTTTTCTAAGAGCTCTTACAGTTTCACGGGCAATTACCTTACCACCAATAGCTGCTTGGATAGGGACAGCAAATTGTTGACGTGGTATCTCATCTTTTAGTTTTTCAACTATACCACGGCCTCTTGTATAAGCACTATCCTTATGAACAATAATAGAAAGTGCATCTACTATTTGATCGTTGATTAGGATTTCTAGTTTTACTAGGTCACTTGGTGCATAACCAGTTACTTCATAGTCAAGGGATGCATAACCACGAGTTCTAGATTTTAAGCTATCAAAAAAATTATAAATAACTTCATTTAATGGTAGCTTATATTTTATAGAAACCCTTGTTTCATCTATATAGTGCATATCTATTAGCTCACCACGACGATTTTGGGCAAGGCTCATTATTTGTCCAATATAATCACTTGGAGTTATAATTTCTGCCCTAGTCATAGGCTCTTCTATATAGTCAATTGTTGCTGGATCTGGAAAATCATTTGGGTTTTGAATTTCTATTTCATCCTCTTGACCCTTTAATTTGACCCTATAAATAACTGATGGAGCTGTTGCTATAATATTTAAATCATATTCACGTTCTAATCTTTGGGTGATGATGTCCATGTGAAGAAGTCCTAAAAATCCTGCACGTAAACCTACACCTAAAGCTTGGGAATTTTCTTGTTCAAATACTAGGGCTGCATCGTTTACTTGTAATTTTTCTAAGGCATCACGCAGTTTATCAAAACTTTCACCCTCAGCTGGATATATACCAGAATAAACCATAGGTAATACTTCTTTATATCCAGAAAGCGGTGCATCTGTTGGATGCTCAGCATTGGTAATAGTATCCCCAACCCTTGCATCTTTTACCTCTTTTATACTTGCTTCTATAAAACCTACATCTCCAGAACGTAATTCTTTTGTCTCGATACGATTTTTCATGGTATAACCTACGGTATTTACTTCATAAGTTTTACCTGTATTCATCATTTTTATAGTATCGCCCGGTTTTACCACACCTTCAAAAATTCTTACATAACAAATTACTCCACGGTAGGCATCATAATATGAGTCAAATATAAGTGCTTTTAGTGGTTTATCATCATGGTCTTCTGGTGCTGGAATATTTTCTACTATATCTTCTAAGACATCTTCTATATTTAAACCAGTTTTGGCCGAAACTAGTGGTATGTCTTCAGTTTCTAGGCCAATTTGATTTTCAATTTCTTTTTTTACTTCATCAACTCTAGCTGATGGAAGGTCTATTTTATTTAAAACTGGCAGAATTTCTAAATCTTGGTCTAGGGCAAGATATGTATTTGCTAAAGTTTGTGCTTCTACACCTTGGCTAGAGTCCACAACAAGTATTGCACCCTCACAAGCTTTTAAAGATCTGGATACTTCATAGTTAAAGTCAACGTGACCAGGCGTGTCAATTAAGTTTAAATCATAAATATTACCATCATTGGCTTTATAATGAATTTTAATTGATTTTAATTTTATGGTAATACCACGTTCACGCTCTAGTTCCATATCATCTAGCATTTGGTTTTGCATCTCACGTTTAGATAAGTGCTCAGATTTTTCAATTAACCTATCAGCTAGGGTACTCTTACCGTGGTCTATGTGGGCAATTATAGAAAAATTTCTTATATTGTCTTTTCTTTGTGTCATCTAATTACTTTCTCCATATGGATTATTATCTATATTTCCCATATCACTAAATGGGTAAAATCTGAAAAATGCATGTCCAACTATTTCATCTTTTTCAACTGGACCATAATTTCTTGAATCGTTACTTGCTCCTTCTGCCCTGTTATCACCTAATAAAAAGTATTGATTATCTAATAAATACCATTCGTAAGTATCACTTGTTTGTAAGGTGTAATCAACAGAAGTATATGGTTCATTAAGCTCTTCGCCATTTAAATAAACTTTTTCATCTTTTAAAGTTACAGTATCGCCAGGAACTCCAACTACTCTCTTTACATACAATTTATTATAAGCATCTGGGGCTTTCAATATTACTATATCTCCCCTTTCATAATCATGGAAATGCTTACCAATTTTATTTACAAAAAGCATATCATCATTGTGCAGAGTATTTAACATTGAATTTCCTGAAACTCTTGTAGCATCAAGAAATAGCCATTTAATCACAGCAGCTATAGCTAGGGCAATTACTATAGATTTTATCCATTCAAGAACACCATCTTCATCTTTTTTTGGCGGTTTTTGATTAGCTTTAATAGTAGGTCCCTTATCTGATTCTGGCTCTATTATTATCTTGTCTTTTTCATTTTCATTAGTCATTTGCATTACCTCTCATTCATTATTATATTATAATATAAATATACGAAACTACCAATTTTTTACCTACAATTTTAAATAAAACTTGTATGAAAGTAATTTCTATGGTAAAATGTATCAGTCAAGCAAAAAAAGACTTACTAAGAAAGAGGGTGAAATAATGGCAAATATTAAATCAGCTCAAAAAAGAATTGAAGTAGCAAAAAGAAATACTGAAAGAAATAAAGCTAAAAAATCAGAAATCAAAACATACATCAAAAAATTTGATCAAGCTATCGAAGCTGGTAATGTTGATCAAGCACAAGAAATTTTCAAAAACGTTGACAAAAAAATGAAAAAAGCTGAAGCTAAAAACATTATCCACAAAAATAAAGTAGCGAAAACAACTTCTAGATTACAAAAAGCAATCAATGAAGCACAAAACGCTTAATAAAAAATGAGCAATAATCAGTAATGGATCCACACATATGTCTACTGATAATTGCTCATTTTATTTTGCAGAAATTTCTCTAAGTAAGAGTAATAATTCTATTTCCATATCAAAATCAACTGACTTTTGCCTATATTCCATGTCAAAAATCCTACTATGGATATCAAATAATTCTGTCAGTGAAAAATTTCTAGAAAATCCCTTCACCTTTTTTAATTCATATGATCCTATTCCCAGATTTTTCATCATGAAGGTATCATTATAACCATTTACATAAAGACTTTTTACACCAATTAAATTTCTTATTTGTCTAATAACCATATGATAAATCATAAATAAATCTTCATTGGCTCTAGCCATTTTTAGATAAATATCGATAGTATCCTTACTATTTTTTGCACTCATGGCATCTGTTAGATTAAATATATTTATATTTAAAACTTCATCTAACTGGTCAAAGACATCCTGAGCTTTTACTATTTTATCATCAGAACTTGCTATTATCTTATCTACCACATTTACTACTTCATAAAGGTCGATTTCACTATCTTTACTTAGATAAGAAAATCTATTTACAATTTCTGTAACTAGAGATTTTTGAATTTTTTTGCCATTCCTTACAAATCTTTTGCCAATAAATGATTCTAGCTCTCTTTGGTTAAGTCTATTTATTTCTACAACTGTACCATTTTTATTTACTGCCTTATAAAATTTGCCCTTAAAGGGTGGATTATCTGAGAAAATTAAAAGAGTAGCAAAGTCTGGGAACTCTTTAAAATCTTCTGCCAGTACATTTAAAGTGCTTTCATATTCTTTTATAGAATTTTTAGATAAATCTATATTTCTCCATATTATATATTTTTTATCTTCCATTACCGGATAAGTTTCATAGGAATTTTTTATAGTTTCCACATCTTTACTGCCTTTTATTTCAATAAGGTTAAAGTCTGGGACACTTACTTTATTTTTTACTTCTTCAATAATTGTGTCATTTAAGAACTCTTCCTTGGAGTCAAATAAATATACTCCCTTTAACTTATCACCTATTAATAGATTCATAAATTCTTTAAAATTCATCTAAAAAATCCTCCTTTCAAATATTTTTCTATTCTTACATCTTTATCAAAATATATTTTAACCATACCATCCGTTTGAGTATTATAAATTTTTATCCCATCAAGGTTTTCAAGAACTTCTTTTGTAGGATGCCCGTAACGGTTATTACGTCCTGCAGAAATTAAAGCAGCTTTTGGCCTTACTTTTCCTACAAAATCTTTGGATGTAGAAGTTTTTGATCCATGGTGGGATACTTTTAATATATCTGCCTTTATATCTAGTGTATCTTCGTATTCTTTTGGTAAGTCACCTAAGGTTAATATTTTTATTCCTTCTATATTTATTAAAAGACCCATAGACTCAGCATTTTCTTCCCCCTTTGTTCCATCGAAAACACAAGCTATGTATCCATTTTTAAGTTTAATCTTATCATTTTTTTTGATAATTTTTGGCTGATACTTTGCCAAGCTTCCTATATTATTTTGGCTTGTGATGACATTTTTAATATTAAAATTCTTATTTAATATCTCCATGTTCCCACTATGATCCCTGTCCTCATGAGAAATAAAAACAGCTTTTATATCTCTTACTCCAATAGACTTTAAATATGGGACTAAAATTTTTTCTCCACTATCATAATTATCAAATTTAGGACCGCCTACATCTATTAAATAATAGTCACCCCTATCATTTATTAAAAATGTATCACCTTGACCTATATCTATCATAGAAAAACTGGTTTCTGGATTTAGCTTTTCATAGCCTAAGCTTAGCATGATTACTACTATATTTACAATATAAAAATTTTTTATAAGTTTCTTATTAGACTTTTTAATATAGACAATTACCAATATTAAAAAGTACAGGTAAATTGAAATTAATATGCTCTGGTGGATAAATTCTATATTTAAAAATTTAAAGCTATTTAATATTAATGTTAAATTTAGCATAGATTCCAGTAGATAATTTATAATTACAAAAAAAGGTGTCATTATAAAACTTAAAATAGGATAAAAAATTATTATAGCAAAAATAATATACATAGCTAAAGTGAAAACTGGAACAATCAAAAAATTTGCAAGTATACTGATAAAATTTATTTTACCATAATAATAAGCAGTAAAGGGTAAAAGTGTGGCTTGAATAGCAGTAGTAAATCCAATATTATCTGCTAGTAAATCTTTATTAAGATACTTCCTAAGTTTTGGGTATACCAGGTAAACTCCACTAGTTGCTACAAAAGATAAAACAAATCCTGCATTTAAAACTGCAAAGGGATTATAAATTAATATTACAAGAGCTGCTATTAATAAGGACTTTATCTTATCTTCAGGATACTGATATAAAAACGCCAAAAACCCTATTAGATTTATAATTAACACTCTAATAATAGAGTATGGAAAACCAATCAAAGCCCCATATAAAAAAGCAAGTGTCAAAGCACTCATATAACCATACCTATAATTAAGATTTATTTTGCTAAAAACATATAAAATAAAGCCTATCAATAAATCTATATGCAAACCAGAAACAGCTAAGATATGAGCAAGACCTAAATCTTTTATATCTTCATTTTGAATAAGGTTCTCTCCTAATACCACAGATATCACAAAATTAGCACTATTCTTATTCAAGTTATTTTCAAAGATACTATGAATATAATTATAAAATTTATCTCGTAAGTTGAGCAAAATTGATGAGCTACGCCCCTCTTTATATATCCTCTTAATCTTAATATTTGATCCTATGCTCTTTGATATCAAATAATTTCTATAGTTAAATAAATTTGGATTAGTATTTTTATTAGCAAGAGTAATCTCTCCATCTATCAAGTACTTTTGCCCAATAGGAAAGTCTTCCTCTGTAAAAATGACAGATTTTTCGCTTATATTTGCTCCACGAACTTTTACAAAGTACCTATAACTATCATCCACTTTTCTTTTTTCTGTAATAGTAATTTCTAATTTTTGATCTGAATTATCTATTAACCTATAGCTATTAAGTTCATAAAAACTTAAAGAAAAACCAACAGCAAGGGCTATGGGAAACACTATTAGTTTTTTATCTATAAATAGTAAAATCAATGCCATAACGGCACTTATAGATAAAATATATATAGGATTTATAGTCTCAAAACTGATAAATAATCCTATTCCTGCCAATAACCCTATTAAAGCGATAAAAATTTTCTTTCTCATAGCCGTAAACCTCGGGTATATTATATCATATGATTTACAAATAGTTTTTAAAATAGAAAGGCAAGCTATGCAGAAAATTTATTTAAAATATCCAGAAATTTCTGAAATAAAAGCAAATATAGTTTCTAGACGTGTTCAAGGGGATAAGACACAAATTATCTTAGATCGTACAATTTTTATGCCAAAAACTAATGGCTTTTTATCAGATAGTGGTAAAATTGACGATTTAGATATCGTATCTATCGAAGAAAAACGCGATAACATCATACATACAGTTTCAGGTAAGCCAAATAAATCAGAAGTCACTTTAAAACTAGCTAGTAAGAATCGCATTAAAAACTTATCCTATAATACGGCATTTATAATCTTTAAATTAGTTTTTGAAAGTTTCTATAATGTAGCAGATTTAAAACTAAATTTAGAAGCTGATAGGTCAGTGATAAAAATTATAGATTTTTTTGAAAGTCTTGATACTACTCTTATAGAAAACCAAGTCAATTTCATAATAGAAAAAGCTTTAAAAGTGGAAAATAATCAAGGCATCACATCAATTCCTCCACTAGGAGACTTAATAAATAATGAGATTTGCTTTAATAATACTGCTAAAATACGCGGTTTTAAAATTGTAAATAGTGAAAGTTTTGGTAATGATTTAGAAATAGAGTTTGTAGCTGGTAGAGATATCATCTCTTAAAAACAAGCATATCAACAAAAAAAGCGACTAGATTTACTTTCTAATCGCTTTTTATATTTTATTTACAATCCATTCTAATCCCATAGCCCATCCCATAGAATAAATAAATATGGATGGAGGCTTACATAGAAGAATTATCGTTGCAAACTTCTTAAAACTCATATCAGATAGTCCAGTTAGATAACATAAGAAGTCATCTGGTGCTACTGGAAGTAAAATTGCCCAAGCAAAAAATTTCTCATAAGACTTATCTTTTATTTTATGTTTATATTTATCAAAAGTTTCTTCACCGAAAAAATTTAGCACAATTGATTTTCCAAAGGTTCTTGATATGAAAAATACCAACATTGATCCAATACATATGGATATATAATTGTAGATAAATCCCCAAAATGGACCAAATATTACGACTCCAAATATCGTAGTAAGACCACCAGGTATGATTGGCACTACAATTTGAGTTATTTGTACTAGCATAAAAATAATATTTGCCAAGGCTCCATAGGATAAAATAAAATCTCTAAAAGTATCTATAGAGTTAAATAAACCTCTTTTATACCCAATATACCCTAAAACTGACAAAATTAAAAGCACTATTATTGCTATTATATTGTAAAAATTCTTTTTTAAAAATTGTTTCATATTACCTTCTTTACTGTATCGCTAGTCTAATACAATAATACATACTATTACTTATCTTGTCAATTCTTCTTACTTTATCTTCTTAATAAACCAATCAAAACCATAGTACCAAGCCATGGAATATGCTAAGATAGATGGAGGCTTGCAAAGAAATATTATTTTAACATATTTTTTGAAAGTCATATTACTTAAGCCTGTTAGATAGCATAAAAAATCATCAGGGGCTGCTGGTAGTAATATTGCTGTTGCAAAAAACTTCTCATAGGTATCATCCTTAATTTTATCCTTGTATTTATTAAAAGTTTTTTCTCCAAATATTTTTAAAACAAGCTGTTGGCCAAAAGTCCTAGATATCCAAAAGTTTATCATGCACCCTACACAGATAGAAAGATAATTATAGATAAACCCTTTTACAGGGCCAAAAGTTATAACACCAAATGCAAGTATTATCCCACCTGGTACCCCTGGTACTACTACTTGAATAATATTGGATAGGAAAAATATTAAAAAAGTTAAATTACCAAAGGATAGAATATAATTTCTAAAACTATCTATAGAATTAAAAAGACCTTTCTTATATCCTAGGTAAGCTAAACTTGCAAATAAGATAAAAATCGTTAGAGATATTATATTGTATATATTTCTTTTTAAAAATTCTTTCATAAATCCTTCTATTATTTTAAATTAAAAGTAAAATAAAAAATTACTTTCTAATCATTAGCTTATTAAAAAAATAAGGTGTATCATTATAGATAATACACCTTATTTTTTAGTTTACAAATTTAATTTCATTTTTCCTTGGATCTAAGACTTATAATTCCTTTCTTATAAAGTATATATGCCAAAAATATTGATAATAGCATTATCCCCACCATAGCAAAACCTTGCTTTCCGTCAAGACTGGTTATAAAAATATTTATTAAAAATACTACTACCAGGTCTATAATTCCTATTAGTGCTTTATTTTCTGCTACATAATTTCCTGCAGATTTATTAGTAAGAATTCCTACAAGCATTGATCCAAATAAGGCTGGCATTATATAACTTGTAGCAGTTTTCACTGCAGGAGAGGTTAATATAGGACTTAATGGCACTAAAAGTATAAGACCAATTAATATAATAATCATAGTTGTCATTCCAGAAATACAAACTGCAATCATTCCCATTACATCTGCTTCTTCAGATCCTGGGTCTTGGTTAATAGATGAAAGGGCTGTAAGATAGGCTGGAAACTTTATATTTGTTACATTTCCCATTATAGAATTTATATATGCTGAGTTTCCGGTTATAGGTATCATTGATAATTGCTCAGCAAGAGCAACCGGAATATACATAGCTAAAAGTGGTCCTGCTGCACCCATAACTGAGTCAAAACTTGGCCAAATATTGTAAGCTGTACAAATAATGGATGGAATAATAAACATAATTAAAATACATATTATAGTTGCTATTCTTCCAAGTTTATAAGTCCTATCCATATATGAACTATTTTTATTCATTATAAAACTCCTTCAAAAAATACACCTGCAGCCATGCCAATTATAAGTGCAAAACTCATTATAAAATCAGATAACCAACTTACTTCATATTTTTTTGAAATTTTTCCTAAAATAATTGTAACTAGAATTGATGTGATAGCTACAGCAGCATGAGTTTTTGATTTTAAAAATTCTACTGGGAAAAATACAGTAACCATACCAAAGGTTAGTACTGATAGGGCCAGTTCCCTAAATGGTGATTGTTTTGCTCCTACACCAGAAACTTTTTTGTGGTATTTTTCTAAGAAAAATATATTAAAAATCATACCCCCAAGGATAGCAATAGTCATAGTAAACATTATGGTACCTATAGCAGAAATATCAGCAGAACCCTGATATGAAGCAAGGTCAGCATAACCTAATCCCTTTACAGCCAGATCAGCTGCTGTTAGCTCATAAGGTAGGGACCCAACAACTGATAACCTAAACCATGGCCAAGGTATACCTAAAAGTGGTGTAAGAGTTATAAGTCCAATAATAACTGCAATAGATGGCACTATTGAAAAAATCAATGAACTTTTTATAGTAGCTTTTATCTTTTCATCTTCTATACCTAATTCTTTAGCACGTTTTTTTGCTCTCATAAAAAACATTAGGCAGATTAAAAATATTATTAATAAACCAATAGCTACAAGTATGTATAATAATCTGCTATTTAATATGTCAAATATATCCATAAAACCTCCTTTAAAAATAAATATGTTTAATTATACTATAAAATTATACCTTAATTGCACAAAAAAAACCTAGCAATAAATGCTAGGCTTATTATCATTAATCATTTATATATTTTTGTGCAATCTCTATTAATCTTCTTGTTTGATGTTCTATAGCAGGTTTTATATCATTACTTATTTCGTAAGTTTCAGGTGATTGAGTTGCAGAAACACCATATGGATTTCCACCTTGGGCAAAGATTGAATCATCTGTATAACCTGTTGGAACAACTATTGCTCCCCAGTGCATAGCAGATGTGTAAATAGCACGGATAGTATGTTCTTGACCACCATTTGGATTTTGTGATGATGCAAAAGCTGTTACAAATTTGTTTACAAGTTTACCTTCGCTCCATACTCCTCCAAGGGAATCAAAGAAGTCTTTCATTTGGCTAGACACATTACCAAATCTTGTTGGTGTTGAGAAAATTATTGCATCTGCCCATACTAAATCTTCTGGTGTTGCAATTTTTAAATCTTCTGTTGCTTTGATTGTCTTATCCCATAATGAATCAGGCTCAACTACTGATGTATCTCTAAGTTCTTTTACTTTTAATAATCTAACTTCTGCTCCATTTTTTTCTGCTTCTTCTTTGGCGATGGATGCCATTTTATAATTAACTCCTGTTTGGGAATAAAAAACTATAGCTAATTTTACTTTACTCATAACTATATCCTTTCTTCGTTAATTTGTATGCTGTATTTTATATCTACCCATATATTTTTAATATTAGCAAAATTTTATTATTATTATAAAAATAAATTTTATATAAAAAAGTAGGGCAAAAGCCCTACTAATTTATTATCCCACTACTATATTTAAAATTTTTCCTGGAACATATATTATTTTTCTTATTTCTTTACCTTCTAAGTGGCTTGAGATATTATTATCTGATTTTGCGGCAGCTATTGCATCATCCTCGCTAGCATCCATAGCCATTAGAACTTTACCACGCATCTTACCATTTACTTGTACAGGCATTTCAAATTCATCAAGCACTAATTTATCTTCATCATAGCTTGGCCATGCTACTTCATTTAATTTACCTTCAAAGCCAGCTAGTTCCCATAGCTCTTCTGTTAAGTGTGGAGCAACTGGGTTAAGCAAGATGATATATGTTTTAAAGTCAGCTTTAGTTATTTTACCAAGCGATCTCATATCATTTGAAAGTGACATCAAACTTGCTATTGCAGTATTAAATTTAAGATTTTCGTAATCTTCTGATACTTTTTTGATGGTTTGGTGGATTGCTACCTCAAGGTCTTTGCTGTAATCTTCACCATCTTCTACCATTTCTAGCATATTATAAACACGTTCTAGATATTTTCTACAACCACGTACACCTTCATCTGACCAAATAGCTGTTGAACCAAAATCACCTATAAACATTTCATAAGTTCTTAAAGTATCTGCACCATAGTCACGAATAATATCATCTGGATTTACAACATTACCACGAGATTTACTCATTTTTTGGTGGTCTTCTCCTAAAATCATTCCATGGCTAGTTCTTTTTTGGTATGGTTCTTTAGTAGGTACTACTCCTATATCGTATAGGAATTTATGCCAAAATCTTGAATAAAGTAAGTGAAGGGTTGTATGTTCCATTCCCCCATTATACCAATCAACTGGACTATAATAATCTAGAGCTTCTTTGCTGGCAATAGCATCTGGATTTTTTGGATCCATATATCTTAAATAATACCAAGAGCTTCCTGCCCATTGAGGCATAGTATCTGTTTCTCTTTTTGCAGGTCCACCACAAACTGGACAAGTTGTATTAACAAATTCATCAATTTCTGATAGTGGTGATTCGCCAGTAGCTGTTGGTTCATAAGTTTCTACTTCTGGCAATTTTATTGGTAGTTCACTTTCATCTACTGGATTCCAACCGTGCTCCTCACAGTAAATAATAGGAATTGGTTCTCCCCAATATCTTTGGCGTGAGAATACCCAGTCACGTAATTTAAAGTTTTCTGTAGCTTCACCTAGTTTATTTTCTTCTATATACTCTATAGCTTTTTTCTTAGCATCTGCTACATCAAGACCATTTAAGAACTCAGAATTAATTGCTGTACCCTTATTAATATCTGTTAAAGGAAGTTCAGCATCGCTTTCTGTTTCGTAAACAGGAATAATCGGCATATCAAATTTTTTAGCAAATTCATAGTCACGGCTATCATGAGCTGGTACTGCCATTATAGCTCCAGTACCATAGGTCATTAAAACATAATCTGAAACCCAGATAGGAATTTCCTTACCAGATAATGGATTAATTGCGCTAATGCCATCAAGCATAACACCAGTTTTATCTTTATTTAATTCAGCTCTTTCAAAGTCAGATTTTTTGCGGGCTTCATCTTGATAAGATATAACTTCATCAAAATTATTAATATTTTCTTTAAATTCATTAAGCAATGGATGTTCTGGTGAAATTACCATATAGGATACACCAAAAATTGTATCTGGTCTTGTTGTATAAACTGTTAATTTATAATCAGAATCTTTTACTTTAAAGTCAACATTTGCTCCCTTTGATCTACCAATCCAGTTTATTTGTTGAGCTTTTATTCTATCTTCATAATCAACATCATCTAAATCATCGATTAGTCTATCAGCGTATTCTGTGATTTTAAGCATCCATTGATTTTTCATTTTGTGGACTACTTCTGTACCACATCTTTCACATTTACCATCTACAACTTCTTCATTAGCAAGACCTACTTGACAAGATGGGCACCAGTTTACGCTCATTTCATTTTTATAAGCTAATCCATGCTTGTATAGTTGGATAAAAATCCATTGGCTCCACTTGTAATAGTCCGGATCAGTTGTATTTACTTCCCTATCCCAGTCAAAAGAAAATCCAATTGATTTTAATTGTGCTTTAAAGTTTGCAATATTATCTTCAGTTACTTTTGCTGGGTGGATTTTATTTTTTATAGCGTAGTTTTCTGTTGGAAGACCAAAAGCATCCCATCCCATTGGAAAAAGAACATTATATCCTTCTAGTCTTCTTTTTCTAGAAACTACATCTAAGGCAGTATATGGTCTTGGGTGACCAACGTGAAGCCCTTGTCCTGATGGATAAGGAAACTCTACAAGACCATAAAATTTTTCTTTATTATGGTCTATTTCGCTATGAAAGGTTTTATCTTCATCCCAGATTTTTTGCCATTTTTTTTCGATAGCATTGGGATTATATTCTGGTATATTTGAATAATTTTCTGTCATATTCTCTCCTAATTTTGGCTTGAAAGTGCGTTTACATATCTTGGATAAGATACAACATCGCGGATATTTTTCATTCCTGTAACATACATAACAGCTCTTTCAAAACCTAGTCCAAATCCTGAGTGTACTACTGTACCAAATCTTCTTAAGTCTAAGTAGTTTTGATAATCTTCTTCTTTAAGTCCATTTTCTTCAAAAGATTTTAGAAGTTCATCGATGTTTTCTTCCCTTTGAGATCCACCGATTAGCTCACCTACTCCTGGCACTAGCATATCGAAAGCTGCAACTGTCTTACCATCAGTATTTCTTTTCATATAGAAGGCTTTTATATCTTTTGGATAGTCAGTTACAAATACTGGACCATTTACTATTACTTCTGAAAGGTATCTCTCATGTTCTGTTTGTAAGTCCATGCCCCATTCTACTGGGAATTCGAAATCTTGACCGCTTGCTTTAAGCTTTTCTATTGCTTCTGTATAAGTTACTCTGGCAAACTCTTTGCTTCTAACTTGTTCAAGTCGATCAAATAATCCTTCATCTATAAATCTATTAAAAAATTCCATTTCATCTGGGTTATTTTCTAGTAGGTAATCAATTACATATTTGATCATATCTTCTGCAACATCCATGGCTTGATTATAATCTGCAAAGGCCATTTCTGGTTCTAGCATCCAAAACTCTGCGGCATGTCTTGGTGTGTTTGATAATTCTGCTCTAAATGTAGGTCCAAATGTATATACATCACCAAAAGCTAGTGCATAGTCTTCTGCTTCTAATTGTCCAGAAACAGTTAAGTAAGATTTTTTACCAAAGAAATCTTTGTTGTAATCTACACTTCCATCTTCTGTAATTGGAGCATCGCTTGGGTCAATTGTTGTTATATTAAACATCTCTCCAGCACCCTCTGCATCTGATCCTGTAACTATTGGTGGGTTTACATATAAAAATCCACGTTCTTGGAAAAATTTGTGAAGAGCAAATGCTAGTGAACTTCTTACTTTAAATACTGCTCTATAAGTATTTGTTCTTGGGCGAAGGTGAGGAATTGTTCTCATAAATTCTAAAGTTTGTCTTTGTTTTTGGATAGGAAACTTATCTGAAGATTCACCTAAAACTTTTATTTCTTCTGCTTGAATTTCGTATGGAGTTTTGTTATTACCAGTTGCAACTAATTTACCTTTTACTTCTAAACTAGCTGATAAAAATTGGTGAGAAAGCTCATCATAAGCTGGGTAGTCAGATCCAACCACAACTTGGAGGTTTTTAAAGGTACTACCATCATTTAGCTCAATAAATCCTACATTTTTACCAAATCTAGAATTTCTTATCCAGCCGCTTACAACCACTTCTTGGTCCACATACGAATCAACATCTTTTAAAATTTCTCTAATCTTCATTAGTTCCATCCTTCCTTTTTTTAAGTTTTTCATTTAGTTCTTTTTCATAGCCTATCTCAAGGGCCTGGTAAAATTTCTCTTTTACAAAATCATCTGGTAGGTAAGTTTGCTCTACATATCCACCATAAGAATGAGGGTATAAATACTCTTCATGGATTAAATTTTTACTTCCTTGATAATGGGCATCTTTTAATTTATTTGGCACTTCTTTATCCCTATTTTCTCTAACAAATTTTAAAGCCTTATCTATAGCAAGATAAGTTGAATTACTTTTGTCTGCTAGAGCCAAGTAAGTTACAGTTTGAGCTAAAATAATGCGTGCTTCTGGCATACCTACTGTATTTACTGCATCAAAAGTATTTGTTGCAAGAATTAAAGCCTGTGGGTCTGCATTTGAAATATCTTCTGCTGCAAAAATAATCATACGACGAGCAATGAATTTTATATCTTCCCCAGATTCTAGCATTTTTGCCAAATAATATAGGGCGGCATCTGGATCTGACCCTCTCATAGACTTTATAAAAGCTGAGATAGTATCATAGTGCCTGTCACCCTTTTTGTCACAGATAGCAATCTTTTTTTGAATAGAATTTTCGATTGTATCCTTGCCTATATTTATTTTACCATCTTTCTCATTTTCTGAAAATATAGCAATTTCTAAGGCATTTAAAAGAGCCCTGCTATCCCCATTTGAATATTTTATTAATGTATTTCTAGCTTCATCATCTATAGATACATTTTTGCTTTGTAAAATAGTATCCTTGCTAAGAGCCAAATTGATCAAATCATTAAGCTCATCATCAGATAGGGATTGTAACTCAAAAACATACATTCGAGAAATCAGGGCTTTATTCACTTCAAAATAGGGATTTTCTGTAGTTGCTCCTATCAAAATAATTGTAGAATCTTCTACAAAAGGAAGTAAATAGTCTTGCTGAGATTTATTGAACCTATGAATCTCATCTATAAATAGGATAGTTTTTTTATTTTCATATTTAAGATTATCTTTTGCTATCTCAATTTTCTTTTTTACATCTGCTATCCCACTAGTAACTGCAGATAACTCTTCATAAGCCATGTGAGTTGTTTCTGAAATAATTTTTGCTAGGGTAGTCTTACCAACCCCTGGTGGCCCATAAAAAATCATTGAATAAATTCTATCAGCCTTTATCATACGACTAATTATTTTTCCATCGCCTACTAGATGTTTTTGACCAATGTAGGTCTCTAAAGTCTTTGGCCTTAGTCTATCAGCAAGAGGTGCTGATTTTTCTAATTCTCTTTGTCTATTTAGCTCAAATAAATCCATATTTGCCTTTCTAGTACAAAAAAAGATGCAGCGGATTCTGCATCATTAATCTTTACTGGCATCTTTTTTATCTCTTAAATTAACAATTTCATTATAAAATGAATCGACATCTTTAAATTCTCTATAAACTGAAGCAAATCTAACATATGCCACAGGATCTAAATCTTTTAGCTCATCCATGACAAGCTCTCCGATATAGGTCGATGTAACTTCTTTTTTGCCTGTATGGTTTATTTTAATTTCCACATTTTTAGCTACTTGCTCAATTTGATCCAGAGACACGGGTCTTTTTTGACAGCTTTTTACAATACCATTTATAAGTTTGGATCGGTCATAGGCCTCACGAGTTTCATCCTTTTTTATAACCATAAGGGTAATATCCTCATAGCGTTCATAAGTTGAAAATCTTTTTTGACAATCTTCGCAAAGTCTCCTACGTCTTATAGCTGTATCATCTTCAGTGGTCCTTGAGTCCAGTACCTTTGTGTTATTTGAATGACAATACGGGCATTTCATATTATTTTAAGAAATCTGGTAGATCTATATCATCAAATGGGTTTGAGCTTTTTCTTTTTTCCTCTACTGGACGAGATGTTCTTGCTTGTGATTCATATTCTGATCTAGAGTTTCTAGTTGGAGCATTCATCTCAGCTCCTCTAGAAGAAGTAGGTCTACCTTGGTTATCAAAACCTGTTGCGATAACAGTAATTTTGATTTCATCTCCCATAGATTCATCAGAACCAACACCGAAGATAATATTTGCATCAGAGTCGATATTATCACGGATAAGTTCAGCTGCCTCATTTGCTTCCATAAGTCCAACTTCTGCAGCTGTAACATTAAGAAGAACTGCTTTAGCTCCTTCAATTGATGTTTCAAGAAGTGGTGAGTTAACTGCAGCTTTAGCAGCATCTACAGCTCTATTTTCACCTGCAGCACGTCCTATACCCATGTGTGCAATACCTTGATCAGACATAATTGATTCAACGTCTGCAAAGTCAAGGTTGATTACGTTTGGTATAGCGATTAATTCTGAAATACCACTTACTGCATCCATTAATACATTATCAGCTAGCTTAAAGGCATCCACCATAGATGTTCTTTTTTCAACTATTTGTAGCAATCTATCATTTGGAATAGTAATAAGGGTATCTACATTTTCTTTTAGTCTTTCAATACCAGCTTCTGCTTGTGATTGTCTTTTTCTACCTTCAAATGTAAATGGTTTTGTAACTACACCTACTGTTAGGATGTCCATATCCTTTGCAACACCTGCAACAACTGGAGCAGCACCTGTACCAGTACCACCACCCATTCCAGCAGTGATAAATACCATATCAGCTCCTTTTAGAGCTTCTGTTATATCATTTTTAGATTCTTCTGCAGCTTTTTCACCAACAGATGGATTTGCACCTGCACCAAGACCTCTAGTAAGTTTTTCACCAATTTGTAATCTTAAGTCAGCATTTGATTCTTGTAGAGTTTGTAAATCAGTATTTACTGCTACAAATTCTACTCCTGATAGTCCATTGTCTCTCATGCGGCTGATAGCGTTATTTCCACCACCACCAACTCCGATAACTTTAATTTTAGCTAAAGAGTTATCATCCATTTCCATGTTTATGTTTGCCATATTTTCCCCCGTGTTCTAGTTTCATTTTTGTTTAATAATTTAGATTATCGCTATATGAGTCTGGGCTTACTTTTACTATAGGATTTTTTCCATTATCTAAGTCTATTGCTGTAATTTCAATAGATTTTTCCCTTGCATCATTTAGGATATTATCTAAAATTTTAAGTTTATAGTCTATGTCGTTCAAATCTCCGAATTTCACATCTATATCATTTAACATTATACCAATTTGAGCTTTGTTTTCCAAATTTAATTGATTTACCTCATTAAAATATGAAAATCCTTGAATTGCCTTTAAAAAATTTATACTTGCTTCTGATCCTGTGAAGTTTTCTCCTATTTCACTTCTAAGTTTTGCACCCTTTATTTCTTTTAATAAGCTCTTATCAAACTCTCCTATATCTTCTCCAAGTAAGGAACCAGTATTTGAAATATAATAGTCTTTCCCATCACTATTTTGAAAAAATAAAGGATAATTTTCTTCTACATTTATATTTAAAAGATTTGGAAAAACTTTTTTTATGCTTGCATTTTCTATATAAGGCAGCTTTTTTATATTCGCTTCATTTTTCTCTGGCTTATACAAGATAATATTTTCTCCAATAGGATTACCTATTTCAGCTATAATTTCTCCATCAGATGTTGCTTTATTGCCTGTTATATAGATATTTGATATTTTCATATAATTATTCAAATATATACTATATAGTATAGATGCTAGGGCTAGAAAAATCAGAAATATTGTAAAGCCTTTGCTAAAAAGTTTTACATTCTTTTCTTTACTGTGCTTCTTAGCCACATATTTTTTATTTACTGTCTTACCATCTTTTTTTAAGTATCTATCTTCATTGGAATTTTGCATATTAATTCTCGATTAACTCTAAAACTAGCTTTAAAATAGCATCGCTTGCACCATCTTGAGCAAGTTTGGCACTATTTTTTCCCATTTCTTCTAGTTTCTCTTTATCATTTATCACACTCATAATATTGTTATATAAGATTTTTCCATCAAGTTCTTTTTCTAATATCATAAGAGAGGCGCCATTTTTTACATAGGTTTCAGCATTATATTGCTGATGGTTTTCTGTTGTGTAGCCTTTTGGTATAAGTATCGATGGTTTTTTTACACTTGATATTTCAGCCAGACTCATAGCCCCACTTGATGCGATTATTAAATCACTTACTGCATAAAAAAGGTCTATGTTATCTATATAAGGGAATACTTTTAGGTACTTATTTTCTGGTAAATCTTTTATAAAATCATCAAAGTTTCTCTTACCTGTTTGATGAAGCAAGTAAAAATCACCCTTAAGATTTGCTACTAGTTCTTTTACTGCCTTATTCATAGCATAGGAACCATTTGATCCGCCAAAGGAAAATACTACTGGTATATCTTTGCCTATCCCTAATTTTTCCAAATCATAATCAGTATAAGTATCATTAAAGTTATTTCTAACTGGGTTTCCAGTAACTACTATTTTTTCTTTGTGTTTAAAGTGTTTAATAGCTTCTGCATAGGAAATACATACATAGTCTACTTTTTTTGATAAATATTTTGATGTGATACCTGGATAAGAGTTTGACTCATGGATAATTGTTGGGACTTTTAGTTTTGCAGCTTGATATATAATAGGTCCACATACATATCCACCTGTACCTATAGCTATATCAGGTTTAAATTCATTTATGATTCTTCTAGCTGATTTAAAACCCTTCATATTTGTTGATAGGGATTTGAAAAATTTTTTGTTTATTTTTCTTGGCATCCCCATTCCTTCTATAGGTTCAAAGTTATAGCCATATTTTTTTGCAATTGTTTCTTCAGGTCCGCCCTTAATTCCTACATATAAAATATTTACATCTTCAATATTTTCTTGGATTTTTTGGGCTATGGCTATGGCAGGATAAATATGTCCACCGGTGCCTCCCCCAGAAATAATTACATTCATTTTATCATTCCTTTATATTTTTCTATTTTTTCTTTAAAATCTCTGCCTCTTATTTCATAGGACTTATACATATCCCAGCTTGCGCTAGCTGGGGATAAGAGTATTACATTATTTTTGCTTGCATTTTCTAATGCAATTTTTACGGATTGTTCCATATCTTCTGCTAAGATATAGTTTATACCTTCTTCTTCACAAAGTTTTTTAAGTTGGTCTTTGGTTTCTCCCATAATGACCATAAGTTTACCATTTTCTTTAAAAGCTTTTACATATTCACTATAATCTATTTTTTTATCATAGCCACCAGCTATAATTATTATAGGATTTGTAAAGGAATTAATGGCCTTTACTGCACTATCCACATTTGTAGCTTTGGAGTCGTTATAAACTTTCACTCCCTTTATTTCATCTACCAACTCTAAACGATGTTCTATAGATACAAATGTTTTAGCAGCCTTAGCAATAGAAACAAAGTCTAGACCAAATAAATAACACTCTAACATAGCGGCCATTAAATTTTCGTAATTGTGGTTGCCAATTATTTTTAATTCATCGGTATTTAAGACTTCTATCTTTTGTTGCTCATCTTTATAATAAATTATATTTTCATCTAAATATAAGCCTTTTTCTACTGGATTGGTAGATGAAAACTCATAAATATTTGCCCTAAAACTATTTTTGCTTTTTTGTAGTATCTCATCATTTTTATTCAATATTAAATAATCATCTTCTGTTTGCTTAGCAGTTATATTTAATTTAGATGATATATAATCATTCAAATCCCCATGCCAGTCTATGTGATCTGGTGTAATATTTAAAATACTTGCAATATGAGGGTGGAATTTATAAGTATTTTTTAATTGAAATGAGGATAACTCGTCTACAAAAACGACATCTTTATTATACATCTGCCATAAAATACCCTCACCAATATTACCAACTGATACTGCCTTTACTCCCGACTCATTTAGTATATGAGTTATCATTGAGGTAGTAGATGTTTTTCCGTTTGTGCCAGTAATAGCTAATATTTTTTTCTCAGGAAATAACCTATATGATAGTTCTATATCACTAATAATCTCATACTTTTTACTTAGTTTTTTTACTATATCATCACTTGGTTTTATACCTGGAGATTTTACTACAAATTCATAATCATATTCTGTCAAATTTAAAACAGAAATAGGGCTATAATCATAGCCCTTTAATTCATCAATTTCTTCTTTATTTTTGTCAAAAGTATAAACATCATATCCCATCTTAGATAAAGTTTTTGCTGTAGATATGCCGCTTACACCTAGTCCATAAATTAAAACTTTTTTCATAATATAGCCACCAAAGTAATTAAGCATAAAATAACAGATACTATGCTAAATGCTGAAACAATTTTAGGTTCTTTGTATCCTTTTAATTCAAAATGGTGATGGATAGGAGTCATTAAAAATACTCTTTTTTTGTTACGATATCTGTAGGATAAGACTTGAATAATAACTGATAAAGTTTCCATAACATATACTCCACCAAAAATAACCAAATAAATTGGAATTTTTTCTATAATAGCTAAAGCAACAATCGCACCACCAATGGCCATTGATCCTGTATCTCCCATAAAAACCGAAGCTGGATTTGTATTAAAATATAAAAATCCTAATAAGGAACCAAATAAGATTATAGAAAATATTCTAGTACTATCTGATGTTGCTAATAAAAATAAGCAAAGAGCAACAGGTAGTGTAACACTTGTTGCGAGTCCATCTAAACCATCAGTTAGGTTTACTGCATTTGTTGTACCTACTATTATAAATACCAAAATTGGAAACCCTAAAAAGCTTACATGTAAAGGATAGTTTGAAAATGGAATAGTTAGATATGTAACACTTTCCTTATCATTTACATAAGCTAGGATTACTAATAAAATAGCCAAACCAAACTGAAGAATGATTTTTTCATTTGGTTTTAGTCCTTCAGATTGCTTTAAAACTAATTTTCTAAAATCATCTATAAAGCCTATAGCTCCATAACCTATAAATGAAATTAAAATAATAGCTGTACTCAAGTTGAAGGGAACAAATATAAGTGTCATCAAAAAGGCTGCTATTAAAAATATAATTCCACCCATAGTAGGTGTTCCTGCCTTCTGGTAATGACTTTTTGGACCTTCTTTTCTAATATTTTGGCCAACTTTCATATTTTTTAATATAGGCAATATTACATAACCTAATACTATAGTTGTAATAATAGTTATCAACGTTATTTTAAATATTTCATTCATATTAATTATCTATTCTTTCTGCTCCAGTTTTCTCGTACACCATTCCTAATTCTTCTAAAGCATACCTTTGTATACGATTTATATCTACTGTATTCTCAAGTTTTGCTTCTAGTCTATCTCTTTTTAATTCTTGTGAAATAGTTTCACTAGCTAATTTTCTATATTCTGCTCTTTTTGCCAACAATTGATTTCTTGTATTTAGAGTAAAATATCCAAGTGTCAAAACTAGAGCTAGAGTTAGAATAGATATTGTAAGTTTAGTCTTTCTGTCCTTTTTTTGCTGAATTTTTATATTTTTTTTCCTACTGGACTTTGGACTATCTTTTGCCTTTAATCTTTTTCTATCTTGGTTTGTATTTCTTGTTTGTGTTGCTTTTTGTATTCTTTCCGCCATATTAAATCCTCTGACACACTCTAAGTTTGGCGCTCTTTGCCCTAGAGTTTTCTTTTAGTTCTTTTTTACTTGCTATAATAGGTTTTTTTGTTATTATTTTAACCTTAGCTTTATGATTGCAAGCACATAATGGTAGTCCAGGTGGGCATATGCAATCTTTTTCTAATTCTTTAAAAGTATTTTTTACAATACGATCTTCTAAAGAATGGAAGGTTATAACGCACAGTCTACCATCTTTATTCAGATAATCTATTACTTTTTCTAAAGTATTTTCTAAGACCTCAAGCTCTCTATTTACTTCAATTCTTAGTGCTTGAAACACTCTTTTTTCCGGATGGGCTTCTTTTGATCTAACAGATTTATTTATCAAATCTCTTAGTTTAAAAGTAGTATCTATTCGCTGTTCATCTCTAGTTTCTACAATATTTCTAGCTATGGTTTTTGAAAATCTTTCTTCTCCATATTTAGAAAATATTTCTTGAAGCTCATCCAAAGAGTATTCATTTACGATTTTTTCTGCTGTTAACTCATTGTTAGTATCCATTCTCATATCTAAAGGTCCATCGTGCATATAAGAAAATCCACGATCTGCATTATCTATTTGATATGAGCTGACACCTATATCCATCAAAGCACCATCAATCTTATCAATGCCTAACTCATCTAATACCTTATCTAAATTTTCAAAATTACTTTTTACAAAAGTCACATTTGAAAATTCAGATAAATTTTTTTTAGCTGCATTTAGAGCATCTTGGTCCTGGTCTAGGGCTATTAACCTACCATTTTCAGATAAATTTTCTAAAATTCTTTTACTATGACCGCCCTTGCCTAAAGTAAGATCTACATAAATTCCATCAGATTTAATATTTAAATTTTCTATTACTTCATCAGCTAAAACTGATATGTGTTTAAATTCCATATTAATCATCCATTATATCGGATAAGTTCACCTCAACTTCATTTATGTAATCATTCCATTCATTTACATCCCAGACTTCAATAGTAAGGTTATTGCCAATAATCATAGCTTCACCTTCTATGTGGGCATAGTCTCTTAAATTTTTATTTAATAAAAGTCTGCCTTGTTTATCAAGACTGGTTTTTACAGTGGATGAGAAAAATAATCTCTTGATTGCCCTATTTTTCTTATTTTCATTTATAAGTTCATCAAGTCTTTTACTCTGCCTTTGAAATTCTTCTGTAGTATAAATAACTAAAGAATTTTCAGGTCCTTTTGTGATAAAAAACTCATCGCTTAGGTCATCACGGAACTCACTTGGCATTATTATTCTATTTTTAGAATCTAATTTATGAGTAAATTCCCCTAAAAACAACTTTTTACCACCTTAAACCACTTTATTCCACTTTATAATTATTTTATCCTATAAGAGATAAAAAATCAAACAAAAAAGCCGGCTACAAAGCCGGCTTATTTTTTTAGTTTATTAATAAAATATTAGGTAATTACTGAAATCTAATAATATTTGGTTCTTTTTCTTTGACTTTATTTTTTGGCTTAAAGTATGGTGGGAGATTTTTTTTATTTGCATATATAAATAACAAAACTCCACCTATTACAAATAATAAGGATATGAGTTGGGCTGTTCTAAATTGTCCCCAGTATAGGGAATCTGTTCGAAGTCCTTCTACAAAGTATCTTAGTATACCATAGCCTATAAGATAAGACGCTGTAACCTTACCCTTATCTGGGTTCTTTTTGATAGCATTAATCAAGATTAAAAAAATTATTACATCTCCTATTGACTCATATAAAAATGTAGGATGTACTTTTTGCCCATCAATAATTATTCCCCAAGGTAGGTCTGTTGGACCACCGTGGGCTTCTTGATTCATAAAATTTCCCCAACGACCAATTCCTTGGCCTAGGGCAAGCGATGGCGTAAGAATATCTGTCATATCTAAAAATGGTACTAGATGCTTTTTACAATAGAAATATAAGGCTAGGGCGCCAAATATTATTCCACCATGGATAGCAAGCCCTCCTCCACGGATGTTTAGAATTTGACCTGGATTTTGTGAATAATAATCCCATTCAAATAAAACATACCAAAATCTTGCTCCTAGTATACCTATAGGGATTATTACAAATAAAGCATCGTAGATAAAGTCTTCATCAAAACCACGCCTCATGGCTTCCTTTTTTGCAAAGTATGAACCTAGCAACATACCTGCAATTATAATAAGGGCATACCAGCGAATTTCTATACCAAAAATAGAAAAAGCCACTGGATCAAAATTAAATTCCATTATTCTTCCTCCCTAGGTGCATCCCAGTTGGTATATACCTCTTGAACATCATCGTTATCTTCTAGGGTATCAATTAATTTTTCTAGTTTTTGGTGATGTTCACTGGCTACTTCTATTTCGTTTTGAGCTATATAAGATATTTCAGAACGCTCTACCTTATATCCAGCATTTTTTAGATTTTCTACTGCATCATTAAAGGTCTCGATACTTGTAATAGCTTCAAAATATTCGTCTTCTTCTATTACATCATCTGCTCCAGCTTCAAGGGCATCCATCATAAATTGATCAAAATCTTTGTCAGTATTATTTACTAAAATCTCACCCTTGTGGTCAAACATAAACATTACTGAACCATCTGTTCCAAGGTTTCCTCCATTTTTATCAAAAGCATGACGTACATCTGGAGCTGTTCTTTGAACATTATCTGTTAAGCAATCAACTATTACTGCAACTCCACCTGGACCATAACCTTCATAAATTATTCTAGAATAGTTATCTCCAGCCCCTTCTCCACTAGCTTTTTTTATAGCTCTATCAATATTATCATTTGGCATATTATCAGCTTTTGCTTTATCAATAGCTTGTTTTAAGGCTGGGTTATAATCTGGATTATCTCCTCCTTGTCTAGCTGCTACTGTTATATTTCTAGCATGTTTTGTAAAAATTTTACCTCTTTTAGCATCTTCATTGCCTTTTTTATTTTTAATCTTGCTCCACTTATTGTGTCCTGACATATATCCTCCTATTTACTAAAAAGCATAACTGCTTCTTTATTTATTATTTTTATATTATCGCTTGTTAGGTTAATTAAATCAGACTTTACCTTATCAAAGTCTTCTTCTCTTATATATAAGCTAATTTTTACTTCATCGGTGTAACTTTTGTCTATCACTTTAAATTTATGCTCATTTATATAATTTTCAATTATCCCAAGCAAGCCATAAGAATGAATTAATTCTACTACAAAAAATGGTCTTTTGTAAATTACATTATTTTCTAATGTCTCACTTACTCCCCTACCATAAGCTCGAACTAAGCCACCCTTGCCTAAAAGTTTACCACCAAAATATCTAGTTACTACTGCAGCAACATTAGTTACTTCTTCTTTTTCTAAAACTGAAAGCATTGGCAGGCCTGCCGATCCTTGGGGCTCACCGTTATCATTATATCTTTTTATAACTGGAGTTTCATTTATGATAAAGACTGTGCAATTATGTGTAGCATCCTTATATTTTTCAGAAATTTCAACAATAAATTTATTGGCCTCTTGTTCACTTTCTACATGGGCCATTGTTGTAATAAACCTGGATTTTTCTTCTTCAAATTCTGATTGTATTTGCCCTTTAATTGTCTTATAAGCCTTGGATATATTTTCCATATTTTTCCATATCCTCTTTTGAAATTTCAAACTCAATATTAGTACCATCTTCATCATACTCAGTTGCTATGATATCATAATTTGTCATCATATAATCAAGGATATCTCCATTTGCAAATGGTATGTGCATCTTTACTAGCTGGTAGTTAGCTTTTATTATACTTACTATTTTTTCTTTTAATCTTTCTAAATCATCCTCATCTCTTGCAGAAATATAAATTCTTTCTTGATCTCTTTTAAAAAGTTTTACTGCAAAGTCATTTTCTACCTTATCCATTTTGTTAAATACATAAAGTATATCTTTTCTATCCATATCAATATCCGTTATAGCTGTCTCTATAGCGTGAATTTGATGTTCAATATTGTGGCTTGCATCAATTACTATCAAAAGCATATCAGCAAACTTTATTTCATCTAGCGTTGTTAAAAAAGAATCATTTAATTCATCTGATAAATTATCAATAAAACCTACTGTGTCAGTTAAGGTAACTTTTGTATTTGCAAAATCTAGTCTTCTAGTTGATGTATCTAGGGTTGCAAACAGTAGGTCATCTGAATAAACAAGCTTATCTTTTCCATATAATTGCATCATGCCATTTAAAATTGTTGATTTTCCTGCATTGGTATAACCTAAAAGAGAAATATTTGTTATATTTTTACGAGCCTGTCTATTTATTCTTTTTGTTTTTTCTATATCTTTTAACTGTCTTTCTAGTGATTTGATATCACGTACTACAGCACGTCTATCTGTTTCAAGCATGGTTTCCCCAGGTCCTCTGGTTCCTATTCCCCCTGCCTGACGAGATAAATATGAAAACCACTTATTAAGTCTTGGTAGCTGGTATTTTAGTTGAGCAAGTTTAATTTTTAGTCTACTTTCTTTGGTATTTGCTCTTTGGGCAAAGATATCTAGTATTAAAGTTGTCCAATCTACCACATGTAGTTTTAATTCTTCTTCTAAATTGTAAAGCTGGCTAGCTGATAGCTCTACATCTAGGATAACTGTTTTAACTTCTAACTTTTCTGCCAAATCTTTTATCTCAGCTACTTTTCCTTTTCCGATATAGTATCTTGGATTTATCTTATCTACTACTTGGCTAACATAGGCAGCAGTTGTACCACCTGCTGTATTTATAAGTGATTCAAGTTCATAAACTTTATTTTCTTCATCATCGTCTCTTTTTAAGACATTTACTTGTATAACTTCTTGCATAAACTCCCTTTCTTTTGTTAATTATACGATTAAGTTAAAATTTATAAAGAATAATCAATATGGATAAAATGACAAAAGAATGATAAAATGTATTAATAAAATGTCTAAATTTAAATTTTAAAATTTTAGGAGGAATAATGGTTAAAAAAATCACCTCTGTAGTATTAAAACTTATTTTAATAGTTTTTTTAATATTGGTATCAGTTGGTGTAGTTTTTGCAGGCCTTAGTGGTGGTGCAATACTAGAAGTTATGAAAACAGCACCAGAAATTGATGCAGATATTGTAAAGTATGAGATGAGTCAAAATTCTACTATAGTTGATGAAGACGGAAATGAAGTAGATTCCATTGCTACTAAAGAATATAGAGAGATAGTTGATTACGATAAGATACCTGATTATTTAAAACAAGCCTTTGTTGCTGTTGAAGATGAGAGATTTTACAAACATCCTGGTCTTGATCCCCAATCAATTATAGGTTCTGCAATAGAAAACTTTAGGGCTGGTGGCATTGTACGTGGTGGTTCCACAATAACACAACAATTAGCTCGTAATACTTATCTTAATAACGATCAAACTTATGAAAGAAAAATTAGAGAGATATATCTAGCTTTAGAGATAGAAGAAAATTTAAGTAAAGACGAAATACTTGGAGCTTATTTAAACCGTGTATTCATGGGACAAAACTCATACGGTGTCCAAGCTGCGGCTAGAACTTATTTTGATAAGGATGTATCAGAATTAAATTTAGCTCAATGCGCAGCTCTAGCCGGTATTGTTCAATCCCCATCTGAGAATTCTTTATACAAGGCTATAAAAATTAGTGAAGTTACTGATCAAAAAGTCTTAGGTGAATTTACTATAGAAGGAGAAAAATACGCAGCCGTATATAATCCAGCTCCTTTTGAAAGAGAAATGTATGTTCTAGATAAGATGTTAGAGCATGGTTACATTTCTAAAGAAGAATATGAAGAGGCAAAAAACTTTGATGTAGCTTCATCTATAGTCCCTGCTGAAAGAACTAATACAGAAATTGCTAGTTATTTTAATTCCCTACTTGAAAAACAAGTTGTAAGCAAACTTATGGAAATTTATAATATGAGTGAAAATCAAGCTTGGGATAGACTTTATTATGGTGGTCTTAGAATAACTACAACCGTAGATGCTGATATGCAAAAACAACTTGAAAGCATATACTCAGATTTTTCTTCATATCTAATGGGTGATACATCTGGCTGGTCGAGTGCTCCTCTTCTTGATTTAAAATATGATGATTATGGAAATATTGTAAATAGCGATGGCAATTTACTTTATTATAGTAAGTCTAATATTTTAAATGAAAATAATGATATAAGACTTAGAAATGATGAAGCATGGTTTGATGAAGATGGTAATATTGTTTTATCAACTAATAAGGCCTATCTTGACCAAACTAATCTTGTATTTAGAGATTATTATTCACTAGATGATACAAATAAAAATCTTAGAACACATAAGATTGGGTCTATTGCATTTAAGACAAATGATGATATAAGACTAAATGATGATAAAAATATCGTTATTTCTAAAAAATATTTAGAAAATAATCCAAAGTTATTTACTTACTATGACGATGAAACATTTTCAATAAATAAAGATTTTTATGATATTGACCTTAATGGAGTTATCCAACCTCAAGCATCAACAGTAGTAATGGATCAAGAGAATGGACACATAAAAGCAATTATGGGTGGCCGTGATCAATCTGGTGTAAGGGTTTTAGATAGAGCATCTGCTATTCCTCGTCAACCAGGTTCATCAATAAAACCAATTGCAACCTATACCCCAGCTTTAGATAATGGATTTAACCTTGCAACTGGAGTTGATGATGTACCATTATTAATGAACGAAGATGACGAGCCTTGGCCAAAAAACGTATATGATTATTACGAGGGATTAGTCCCTATTAGAAAGGCAATTGAAAGATCAATAAATACAATTGCTGTTCGTACATTAAATGAAGTTGGGATACCAACAAGTATAGATTATCTAAAAAACTTTGGAATAATTAAAGAAGATGGTAATGATAACTTTGTAACTGAAGCTGAAAATAGCAAAACAAACGATGAAAATTTAGCTGCCTTAGGTGTTGGTGCTATGACTCATGGTTTAACTAACTTAGAAATGACCGCAGCCTATGCAGCTCTTGCGAATAAAGGTGAATATAACGAACCTCTAACATTTTCTAAAATAGAAGATTCTACAGGTAAAGTTTTATTTGATAGTGAAAATGTCGTTAAACACAAAGTTACTAGCGAAGAAACCGCATATCAAATAACATCCGCTCTTCAATCTACAGGCCAAAGTTATGGAAATATTTATGTAAACGGTAATGATTTTGCAACCAAAACTGGTACTACCGATGATTATGTAGACTTCTGGTGTGTGGGATATACCCCATACTATACAGTTGGTGTTTGGATGGGTGCTGATGATCAAAGTATCAGAATGAACGGTACTTCTATACAAAGAGCAGCTTTAATGTGGAATACAATAAATAATCAAATTCTAGATGGTTATGAACCAAGAACTTTTGAAAGACCAGATTCAATTGTAGAAATGGAAGTAGATACTATGAGTGGTAAGCTACCAACAGAACTATCATATATGGATCCACGCGGTACAGTAACTACAGAAATTTTTGGTCCAGAAAATAAACCAAATAAAGATGATGATATCCATACCCTAGTTTCCATAGATACTAGAAATAATCTATTGGCCTCAGATGTTACTCCAAGGTGGGCGATGGCTCAGGTTTCATATTTAAAACCAAAAAGCAACTATGATCCAAAAGAATTTAATGATATATATCCAAGAGACTGGCAATATAGAGCGCCTACTCAATATTCAGACCTCATCTATGTTGCTCCTTTACCAGACTATAATTCTAATATTGATGATGAGGATAAAGATAAGGAAGATGAAAAGACAGATAACGAAAATACCGAAAACGAAGCTACAGATGAAAATCCTAACCCAGGCCAATCTTCTAGCCGAAATAACCAGAATAAAACCAGGCAAGGCACTTCAGATGAGCCGGTAATTCAATATGACAATACTGGTCCTAACAATAATAATAGATAAAAAAAGTTCAAGCTGATTCATAAGTCAGCTTGAATTTTTTTACTTATAAATTTTTACAAAAAAATTAGGGCCTAAGCCCTAATTTATATTTTTTATTTATTATCTTCTTGGTCTATTTGTGTGATTAGGTTTATTAGTATTTTTTGTAATAAGACCAATAATCCATAATAGTAGACAAGCACCAATTACAGCCCAAATAATTTGAACAAATGTATTAGGAGCTGCTCCATTTAAGAAAAATGCATTGTAAATCCATCCTCCAATAAATGAACCAATAATACCTACAATAATATTAGCAATAGATCCCATTTGTGCATCTTTGCCCATGAACATACTTGCAATCCATCCAGCAAGAGCACCTAGGATAAGTGTCATTATAAATCCTTGTGTTGAAAACATATTTTCTCCTCTCATGTTTTAAAATAAATCCGTAATAAAATATAAGTTATTACAGTATATATATGCCCACTTTTTATAATTTTAAACAAATAATATCTCAACCCCCTAATACTTTGCTCTTATGGTATAATATTTGTGAGGTGAATGTCATGAATGATATTACAATTTTAATAATAGAAGATGAAAACAAAATTTCAACAATAATGAAATCCTACTTTGAAAAAGAAGGCTATAAAGTTTTTCAGGCCTTTGATGGAGAAGAAGGGCTTAGAGTTTTTAACAGCGAAAATATAGACTTAATTATTCTTGATTTAATGCTTCCAAAAATATCTGGCGAGGAAGTTATTAAAGAAATCAGAAATAAATCTGAGTTACCAGTTATAATGGTATCAGCAAAAGTCGAAGAAGATAATAGAGTCGATGGACTAAGGCTAGGTGCAGATGATTATGTAACTAAGCCATTCTCCCCAAAAGAATTAGTAGAACGTGTAAAAGCTATCTTAAGACGTATAGAAAAATATAATATTCCACGTGCAGATATTATAAAAACCAGCGATGGTAGACTTGAAATGGATTTAGAATATAACAGGATCTTTAAGGATAACAATGAAATTTTACTAACCAAAAATGAATTTCAAATTCTTAAAACCCTTTTTACAAATCCAAATAAAATATACTCTAGAGATGAGATTATAGAACAAACTTTTGGCTATGACTATGATGCCTATGATAGGGCTATAGATACTCATATCAAAAATATCCGTTCAAAAATTGAGGATAATCCGAAAAAACCTTTATATATTAAAACTATATACGGTATGGGTTACAAATCAGGCGGGATAGATGATTACATTAAAGAGTAAAATAATCAGAAACTTTACCGCAGGTATCCTATCCTGCGTTTTAGTTTTTTCAATTTTAGTTACCTTACTTGTCACTTCTAGCTATACAGAGCTAATAAAAGATAGTCCTGATTCTCGTCCCCACCAGGTTGCTACTTGGTTTAAAAAATTTAATAATGATCCAGCCTTTACAAAAAAAGATATGCAGGATGGTCTAGATAATCTTGCAAAAAACTTAGATGTAGATATATATTTTGAAAACATAAATGGAACTATTTCATACCCTGCCTATGGTAGGAACAAAAATTCTCCGTTACAAAAAAATGAGCAGGAATTTTCTGTCTATAATATTAATAGAAAAAGAAAATCTGGTACCTTGCATGTAGTTTATAACGCTGATGCAGAACCGGTTAAAAAATTACAAAGAGATTTTTCGAAAGCAATCATCTACTCTCTAAGTATATCATTATTAATAGGCATTATCATATCCTTAATACTTTCAGAAAATATATCAGAGCCTATTATGATAATCAGTGATGAAACTATAAATTTAAAAGATGGTAATTATAAAGTAGATGATAGGATAACTGATATAAAAGAAATAGAAACACTGCAAACAAATATTAATTATCTATCTAATAACTTAAAAAAACAAGAAGAAATTCGAAAACAATATGCCCAAGACATTTCTCATGAGTTGCGCACTCCCCTAACTAATTTGCAATTATATATAGAAGCTATAAAAGATGGAGTTATAGAACCTGAGGAAAACACAATGGCTATTTTATTAGAAGATGTAAATAGGCTAGAAGGACTTATCGAAGGGTTAAAAAAGACCTTTGATGAAAATGTAGAATACTTAGAACTTAATAAAGAAGACTTTAATGTATCAGATCTTACAGAAAATATAGTCCAAAGCTTTAAAGCCAATGCAGAATATAATAATATAAATATAAGTACCTATATCCAAGAAGATATTATTTTTTATTCTGACTATGATAAATATAGCCAAATCCTACAAAATCTTATTTCAAATGCGATAAAAGCTATCGGAAAAAATGGTGAGATAGATGTATATCTAACGGCAGATAACGAAGAAATAAAATTAAGTGTCAGAGATAATGGAGTAGGTATTGCTGAAGATAAAATCGATCGTATATTTGATAGATTTTATAGGATTGAAGATGCGAGAAACACCAAAGAAAATGGACATGGTTTAGGTCTTTCTATAACAAAAAACTTTGTTGATGCTCTTGGCGGAAAAATAAGCGTAGATTCTAAGATAAATGTAGGAAGTACATTTATGCTTACATTTATTAGATAAGGTTGTAATTATGGCAAAAAGAAATTACAGTAATTCTAGAAAATCCAACAGATCTAGAAATACTTCTAGAAATGCAAAAATAAATTCTAATTCATCGAGTAGAAAAAGAGCCTATCAAAAAAGAATTAGAATGCAAAAAAAATATAGGAGAAGGCGCATAGGGCTTGCTATTGTAGCCTTTCTTCTTTTGGCATTCCTGATAAATATTGTAGTAAATGGATTCAATAGATATAAAATCATGGGCTATCCTTCATTTCGTGAAGAAGTTTTAGAAGATATAGGTGAAAATGTATTTGTTGCATCATCTGAAGGCAGGAGCCTATCAAGTGCAGAAAAAGTAACAGATTTTGATGAACTTTATAAAGTTATACAAAGAAATTACGCAGTAGATAGTTTAAATATAGATGATTTCAAAGAATTTATTAGCAAATATGAAGACTATCGAAAAAAAGTGTACACTTCAAAAACTGATCAAGAATATTTTAAACTCATTAACGAATATTTAGATGTATTAAATGATAATAGAACATTTATCTTAGATAAAGAAACCTATGATAGCTTATTTGAATATCATAGGAAATCAAATGATAGCGATAGAAAATCAGTTCTTGAAAATCCACAAGCTGTAGATAGGTATAAAAGGCTTGTAACATCGAGTACTACCTTAAAACCATCCATGACTGCTACAATAGAGCGTGAAGGTGTATTAAAAATTAGCCTAGAAGATTTTAAACCAAACGAATTTGAAAAAGATTTAGAAACTATAGTAGATATATTTTTAGAAAATCCACCTATTACTTCTATTATTTTAGACTTATCAAATAATAATTCTATAGATGATATTTATAAAAATAAACTATTAGAAGTTCTTCTTAATAATAATTATGAAGAGAATAATCTAATATTTTATAGAGGCAATATAGAAGCAAAAAGTCTGGAAGCTTTAAAGAAAAATTCTGATAATTATTATAAAACTGCTTATGTAAAAAATTTAGCGGGTAAATACAACCAAGAGCTTCAAAAAATAGACTTAGAGGATTATATGTATTATGACGAAGTTAGTTTAAATATTACAAAAAATCCTGATTTTTCAAATAGAAATATTTATGTTCTAACAAATGAAAATACAGCTAATGAAGCAATTAAATTAGCAGATATCTTACAAAAAAATGGAGCTTATATAATAAAAAATGGTTTTGAAAGCTCCCCTACCTCTAAAGATATAATCTATAATTTTAAATCAAATTTATATGTTTTAGAGCATTCTGGTTTAGTTTTAAGTTTAAATGGAGCCTATAGCAAAAACGAAGAAAATTTATCATTAACATATGATGAGAAAATAAATTCAAATAATCCTATAATGTCTATTTTAGATATGATTAATTAAAATAACTAGCAGACGCTAGTTATTTTTTTGTATAGAAAAACCAGCAAGACTAGAAAAGTCTTACTGGCTTAAAAATTATTATCTAATTGTATCTTTTCTTACAAGATCTTTAGATTTTTCTTCACCTAGTTTACCACCCCAAGCTGAAAGTGCTAGAGCTGCTAATAAACCTAGGAATGTGATTACAGAACCTGCTGAAAGTTTGTTTGAAGCATCTTCTGCACCTTTTCTTGCACCTGCAACAGTTTCATCAACTGTTCTTTGTGCTTGGTTAGAAAGTTGTTGTACTTTTACTGATGCATCATCAAGAGTTTCTTGTGCTTGTTTATTAGCTTCTTGTAAACCATTGTAGATATTATCTGTTACTTGTTCAGCTTCTTCTTGAGTTAAATCAGAGTTAGCTTCAACAGCATTTGCAATTGCATCTCTATCTGCAGAGTCAGCTATAGTTTGAGCTCTATCAGCTAAGTCTTTAGAAACTCTATCTATTTCAGATTGTGCTGAATCTGGATTTAAAGCAACATTTTTAACTGCTTGTGCAATTTCATCTTTAGATTCTTCTAATTGATTATTTAGGTAATCTGGTTGTAGTTCTGGAATATCTGTATCTGATAGATATTTTTCAATATCTGCTTGTACTTCTTCATTATCAAAGTTTACATCACTAATAGCATTTCCTGCTGATTCAAATCCTGAACTAATAGCATCATTTGTTGCGCTAATTGCAGAACCTGCTACGTTACCAACTCCACCTGCTACATTACCAGCTACGTTTGCTGCTGTACCTAGTACTGAAGAAATAGTATTTAATACTAATGTTAGTAATAATAGAATTGATAGAGCCCATGTGATTGCTCCGTGTAATAGACCAGATTTTCTTGCTGAATAACCTGCAATGTAACCACCTGCTAGGAATGAAAGGATAAGTGTAATTGCTGTCCAAATACCTGTTCCTACTCCAACACCGTCTAGTGGATGAGCGTTAGTTGGTGAAAATAAACCAAATCCTAAAGCTGCTGTAATTAAGCTTAGTGTTGCAAAACATGCTGCTGCTGTTACCGCACCTGCGATGATTGAACCCCAAGATAGGTTATTACCTGCTGGTAGTACGCTAGTTGCTTGTTCGTAAACTGGTACTCCTTCTCTACGTCTTTCTACTCTTTCGCCTCTGCGTGGTGCTCTGCCAGCTTGACGATTATTTGATCTTTCAACAGTTGATTCTGTTTCAAAAGCATCAACTTTTGGATCATTGTTTTTTCTATCTGTCATAATTCCTCCTTTTTAAAATATAATAACAAATAAAACAGTGTTCTGTTACTTCATTATATTACCCTATTTTTTACAAATTTAAACTTTTAATAAATAATTAATTGTACATTTCATAAATTGATTATATTTTTTAATAATTTAAATAATATACTTATAATTTCTCTGTTTTATAAATCTGGGCTCTTTCTATCTCTGCTACCATATCCCTACCTGCCAGCATTTTCTGAATATTTTTTACATCTAAAATTATTACATCATGGTTTAGCAATTCTTTTTTACTAGAGTCATCTAAAAATGAAGTATTTATAACCAAGACAGGTACTATTCCTTCTATTAAATTTTCGTACATACCTATAAGTTTTTTGATAAAATGTCTATCAACTTTTTTCTCATACTCATAATTTTTTATATCAATAGCGTATTTTTTATCAGCTTTTCTTGCAAAAAGTTCAAAATCATGGCTTCTTTGGTATTTTTCTTGGTAGGGTTCTATAAAATATCCTGTATTTTTAAAAGCCTGAGTGATTAATTGCTGAGAATTGTAGTCAAACTGGATTTTCCTTAAGGCATCTAAGAGTTTATTTGGATTTAGTTTAAAAAATCCCCTATACTCAATTTCATTTCCATATCTTTGAATATCAAATCCAACCACCACATCATCGATCACATTAAAATTGCCATGGGCTATGGCATTTCTAATATGCCTTAAAAGGGCCATAGTCTTTGTTTCATCTGTAGCTAGAGTCATAATTATTTTTGGGCAATGGGTACAAATTTCGTTTAGGAATGGTTTTATAACTTCTTGGTCTATAGTTTCAGTAAATAAAACATCTTCATCTTTTAAGCCCATAGCCTTCATTATCTCTATAAATATAAAATCGTCGTACTGGGGATTTAGCAAAAGTTCATTTTTTTCTGATTGCTCAGATTTTATATTTGGTACATACCAGAGTAAATAATAAATTGCCTCCCTTAGCTCCTTACTAAGGTTAATGGGAATGTTCTGGTGTCTTATTTTATATTTTGTTTTATTTTTGCACGTATCGTAGGTAAATTTATCAGTTAATTGCATGGTTAAACCTTATTTAATCTCTGCTAATAAGTCCTTATCAATAATAGTTAGGTAAATATCCATTTCATTTTTACTTAAAAAATCATCTATGGTATTTTGTGCAATAGCTAGGGCCTCTTTTTTTGGATAACCATATATACCAGCTGATATAAGCGGAAAGGCTATGGATTGTAGTTCATTTTCCTTAGCTAGCTTTAATGAATTCTTATAAGACTTTGCTAATAATTCTTCCGATTTTTTTGGATTTATTGTATTATAAACAGGGCCGGCTGTGTGGATGATGTATCTTGCTTTTAGGTCAAAGCCATCAGTTATGACAGCATCTCCTGTTGAGATTGGAGCAAGTTTATTACACACTTTTTCTAATTTTTCTGCCCCTGCTGCTTTAAAGATAGCCCCACACACTCCTCCACCCCTTTGTAGAGAAGTATTTGCAGCATTTACTATAGCATCTACATCTAGTTTTGTTATATCTTTATTGATAATTTCAAAGCTCATTTTAGGACTCCACCAAAATTTTGTTATCCCACTTTATTTCTAGGTCTCCACAATAATGGATATCTATAAAACAATCAAAAGCCTTATCACCTTTTGTTGCTATTCCATAAAAATGAACTAGACCAAAACCATAGGCTTCCTCAAGAATTGTAAAATTATATTTGTTTAAGTCTGCATAAGTTATACTCTTAACACTATCATCCGATATCAATTTTATCCTTATTGGGTAATCCTCATTTGTTTTTATATCAATTAAATCATTTACTATAATGATAGGATTATCTAGGATATAATCATCCTCTGTGGATATTAAAACTGCCTGGCTAAGCTTAATTAAGACCTTGCCGTTTTCTACAGTAAAATCAATAATATTCATATCATGCAAAGACAATACTTCACTATATGGATTTACAATCATCTTATATACTCCTCAATATCATTAAAAAATTCACTCACATAGTAGTCTGTAAATTCTTTTTTTGATCTATCAAAATAATAAAAATAATAAGGTCTACCATTGGCAACCATGCCAGTAACATCAACATAAGACCAATTATCATTAAGTTTTACAACATTCCATTGATGCTCCCCAGAATAGTCTTGAGGTCTGATCTTTTCTTTGGTATTTCCTGTTATTGAATAAGAAGGTATACCCACCCTTTGGCAAAGAATAGCAAAACTTTGAGCAAAACCTGAACATTGGGACAACCCTTTTACTAAAGCCCCATACATATTATTTTCTATTAAATTTTCTGGGCTTGAATCAAACTGGTATTCATTATTTTCTGCTAGCCACTGAGCAAAGTAATAGGCCTTATCATAATCGGATTCATAATTTTCATTAGCATAGTCTACTAAAACCTTTAATTGATTTTCCACTTGAGCTGCCTCTTCATCTGTCATATATGTTTTGGTATTTTCTTCTATTTGATATCTAGGAACAATTTTAAAAGTGTCCTCATCAAACCAATAATTTGCATATATGTAAGGCTCTGTCTTTGCTTGGGAGTAGTAAGGACTTAATAAAAATAAGGTGCTTACAAAATCCATCTTATCATCAAAGTCGTTTGTTAGTTTTACTTTAGGATCTTGGAGGGCTTCTTTTATGATGCGACTAACATAGAATATTTGATTTTTCTCATCATAAAACTCCATCATACGCACCCCATATTTATCCTGGGTTTCTAAATCCTCAAATCTATCTTTTACTAAAAATCCTGGTTTTACTATTTCATAGTCCAGGGAAATTGGCTCAAAAGTTGGTTGTTTTAGAACGGGGCTTTTGGGTTTAATTTTTTCAAGAGAAATATTACTCTCATCAACCACATCTTCTTTTTTTGTATTAGTAATGGGCGGGACACCACCCTCCTTACCCCTGCTACCACAAGAAGTAAGTAACAGTAAAGTAAGTATATAAATAAGTTTTTTCATCAAATATCCTTTTCTTTATTGATATCTTTATTTTAACATAAAAGGAAAACCTTATAAATTTATCTCTTTTTCATTTGTATGAATTTTTAAGTATTCATAGGCACCTGCTATATCTAAATAATTATTAATAACATAATCTGCTCTAAGATTTTCAGGAACTAAAATCATATATTTATTTGGCGTAAGGTAGGCATCTAGAAGAGTCTTTTCTTTTAGCAAAAACTTAAATATTTGATTTCTTTTTACTGGATTTATCCTAAGTTCTTCAAAAATTTCAGGAGTTTCAGGACCGCACACTATACTATCCGCTTCTGAAATAAAATATGAAGTTGATTTACTAATTACATTAAACATTATAGCGAGCGTCCTATTTATTTTTGTTCCCTGAAAGGTCATTAATCCTATATAGTCATCTTCTACTGAAAAAGGATATTCATATGGTTTTAAAGCGTCATGAAGTTCGTATATATATCTTGCAGATTCTTCATCAAAACTAAAATCATCTGGATAATCTATTATATATCTCATACGCTCTCTTATTATCGGACTTATATCCACATCTCCAGCTGATAAAAATTTTGGAGGAGCACCTTCATTTGCAGCAGAAACTCTTATTTTTTTGCTATCTCTGTAGATCTTATCAATTTTCCATACTTGACCAGCCAAAAATATATTTGCTTCTTCTTGGACTTCTGGACGGATTTCTATCTTTCCTATTTTTCCCGCCTCATTATAAACTGTAAAGGCTTGGGCTGTTATAAATTGATTATAAAATCTCCCCATAAACATGAGCTTATCCAGGTTTAATCCTGTAATTACTTCATTTTCTAATATTTCTATATATCCTTCATTAGCCATATACTCAGTTATTTCTTCAAATTCGTCATCAGTTATATCAGCAAATGTAGATAATGTTTTATTTAAAAATAAGTATTCATCAATAGGCAGTCCATAATTTTCTAGAAGAGTTGATAAAACTTGGTGGGCAAAAACATCGTAGGCCTTAGTTGTTTCTTCAATTTTATCTAAAACACCCTCTTCAAATAAAGAAATAGCTGCCATAGATTGGAGGGCATCATAAACTCCAATATTTATTTGATGAAGAATTGACTTGTGAGTTTTTCTTCCACTTCTTCCCAGCCTTTGGGCTAGGGATAGAACTGTGTGAGGAGCTGTAAACTGAACAACTGAGTGCACAGATCCTATATCAATTCCTAATTCTAGAGTAGATGTTGCAACAATTACATAATTTTCATTATTTGCTTCCTTGGCAAATTCTTCAATTTCTTTTCTGAGCAATTTACTGACTGAAGAGTGGTGGGCAAATATTTTTATATCTTCATTCTTTTCCTTATATAAATTGGAAAGCTTCACTGCAATTAGCTCAACCTTTTCCCTAGAATTTGGAAAAATAAGCATAGGCCCCTCTAGGGAGTAATAGTACATGAAATTTACATAATCATCTGACATTTCAATAGGTTCTGGCATATCAAAGGTGTATGCAAAGTCATTTTGACTTTTATCTACTAATATATTTGTATCACGGCCATTGTTAAAAAATCTTTTTGCAAGGTCATAATTTTTATCACCAATTGTCGCAGATAAACCTATCATACGCGGTGGTTCGTAAGTAAATCTAAGCATACGATTTAGTAAAGATTTTAATTGCAAACCACGATTTCCTGATAAAAAGCTATGGATTTCATCAACTACTATGTATTCTAAATCTTCAAATAATATTTTCGCCACTTCTGGCTTACCAGATAGCAAGGCCTCGATAGATTCCGGAGTGATTAACAAAATTCCCCTTGGGCTATCTATAAGATTATCTTTTTTTGCCTTGCTAGCTTCTCCATGCCATGAGGTAATTGGAATGTTCATATCAAAACACATATCATTTATGCGTTTAAATTGGTCATTGATAAGGGCAATAAGGGGCGAAATATATAAAATTTTCACACCCTTGTCCCAATTTTTAACCTTGCTAATGGCAGGCAAAAAAGCAGCTTCAGTTTTTCCAGATGCTGTAGCTGCTGATAAAATCAAATTATTTTCTGTAGAAAAAAATGCTTTTATAGATGCATTTTGAATTTTTGTTAGGGCAGGCCAGCCCTTCTCATGAATATAAAATCTAAGTTCTCTATTTAATAAATCAAAGGAAGTTGTCATATTATTTCTATCTCATCATCCATATCATCAGGATCTTTGCTTATAGTAAGGACATCCTTAAATCGTTCACTTATAATGTCAATTATCTCTTCATTTGGATTTTGTCTTTTTAAATCTAGGATTTCTATAAAATCTTTTATAACCGCACGTGGAGTTAAGAATTCATTTGCTCCTGGCCTATTTAATTGCCCCTCCATGTAGGTAATTATTTCTGACTCAGCTATTTCAATAGATTCTCTGTAATGAACATTATAAACATTTACTAAATTTTCTAAAAGCGTGTAGATTTCTTCATTAGAAAGTGGTTTTAGCCCTAGGACAGTTCGATTTGTATTTACTAATTTATTATCCATACTATCTTCGCTACCTAGTCTCCCTTTTAGTGCCCCGTAGGAAGATAAACCGCGGTTTTCATCAAAAATGGTTTTTCGAGTGGCACCAAAATTTATAAATAAACCCTTAGCTATATTTGACTTCGCCTCGTTATATATATTTAAAATGCGTTCATAGTTTCTCTCACGAGTTACTGAGTGAGGTATCTTATATAAATTTACTGCCTCGTCAAAATTAACTACAAAGCCACTATAACCAATACCTAAAAATAGCTCACTCATATTTTTAAGAGCGTCAAACCAGTTATCATCATTTATTATTTGGTTAATACCTACAACTTTTTTGGCCTCAGTCTTGGTAGTGATATCTCCCCTTAGCCACCTAATAGCATTTGTCTTTATCAGCCTATTATCGTTTATAAATCCTTCATAAAATTTAACTAAGGCCTCTCCAAATTCAAAGGATAAACCTACTGCTGAAAAATTTCCAATGATATTTAAAATCTCATTGGTTACTTCTTTTTGGTAGGCACCTTCTAAAATTTCAGAGACTTCTATACTTAAGTTATCAGCAACCTTAGAAAAAATTTGATTTAACCATTCTTCAATAATTGAGCTTAGGACATTACCATTTTTTAGCGTCTTAGTTTTTATATTATCAATTATTTCAGTATAAAGAGCTACAGCTTTTCTATCTGTCGCATAAAATCTCCTAGATGGATTGAGGTCTAGGGTAGAAACTACAAAGTTTTTTTGTAAGGCAAGCTGTTCTATTGTTGCAAGCATAAAACTTTTCCCAGATCCAAAGTCCCCTACCCAAAAACGGATGTCACTTCCTCCATCAGCTACACTATCTAAAATTTTTATAACTTCTTCTACTTCTCTATTTCTACCAACTAAAAGATGTTGGACACCCATATTTGGCACCACTCCACCTTCTAGGGATTTTATGATAACTGATGCTTCTTTGGGGTTAATTCTTGCTGCCATCTACATACTCCTTTATCATATCTACATAAAATTCATCTATAATTACTTTTTTGTCTTCTACTACTAGAGTCTGGTCACCTATATAATCAAATAAGCTTTCATTTATATTTCCTATAAAGGTATTTAGGGTAAGACCATCTTTTTTTGCCAAAGCTTGGACTTCATCAACAGAAATAAATCCTTGGTCCAAAATTCTAGCCAATACATCAGTATAGGAATTGTCATCTTCATTTGCTACATCTTCTTTAGTCTCATCTATCGGTTCAAGGCTTTCTTCTTCATCGAAAAATTCATTTACTAGACTTACTGTTTTATCCAAGTTTCTCCTAGAAATATCAATTTTTTTGCTATCTACTTTAATTTTTTTAGGGGCAATATTTTTAAGCTTGCTGATTTCTTCAATTAAACTTAAGCTTAGTTCGTTTTCTTTTATAAGTTTTAAAAATTCGTCAAAATTTGCTTTATTAATAATTTCAAATAAATATTTGACATGGCTTTTTTTGTTTAAATCTTTTTTGTATAAGTAATACAAAGCGATTATTTTCTCATCCTCATACCATGACTTAACCAGTTCTTTTAATATTTTTTCAAAGTTTTCATGGTCTTCATAATCTTTTACAAGTTTTATTTCTTCTTCTATGTCAAGGTATATTAGATAATTTATAAAGTCCTGAGTTTTTTTAGGATTTTTAACAAAGTAGTCTCGGTAAATTTCATCTAACAATTTAAAGTCAAGATTATTTAGATAGTCTTTTTGATAGTCACTTACAAAATTATAAATATCAATATTAGCTTCTTCTTTTAATAAGTCACTAGCCTTTTCTGTCGATATCCAGCCATAAAAACTAAATATTTCCCTAATATTTTTCTCACTTATGACTAAGATAGCATCTAAAATATCTTTTGATTGCTGGTAGGGTTTTATTACTCTAGTAAGTCTTTTAGTTTCTATATCTTTTGCATCAAACAAGGCCCTTAAGGTGGATAAGTATAAGTCCATCAGTAGCTTGTAAACTTTTTTGTTTTTCCATAAGACATTAGAGCGCTTGGAAATTTGATTAATTGCTAACTGCTCTTCTTTAGTAAAATTATATTTTTCTCTAGCAGATCCGTCAGGATCCCACCATAAGGAAATTTTATTATTGTCTGTGAGTTTAAAATATTCTTTGGTTTCCTTATCTGCAGGTTTTAATTCATACTTTAATTCATCTGCCCTATCTTCCAGTAATTTTCTAGCATCAGACCCTACATAATCTTCAATTATCTTATAAGACTTTTCTGCTGTTTTTCTTGAAAGGGGATTATAAAAGTTTAAAACTTGTGTTTCTGCTATGAGATATATAGTGTAGTATAGGTCAAAATTTACTGTTTCACGTCTTAACTTTGAGACATGTCTTGCAACAGTTGTACCCTTTTCGTTTAAATAAAGTTCTAGGGTCTCACAAAGTCTTGCATACATTTTTAAGGCGGCCACATTAACTTGGTTTACTCTCATAGCCTTAGACTTATAATGACGATCAAGTTTTAGTATCCAATACCTATAGTCTTTTACTATTGGCTTATCATTTTTTATCTTTGGTGGAATTTTTTCTTCCTTTTCATGGCTTATATCTATAACCCCACTTATATCTCCTACCTCAATTTTTCTTTTAAAGGTCTGTTTTTCGCCTTTTTGGAGCTTAGAAATATCAGCTGCTATATTATCTATCAACTTCTTTATATCTTCATATTTCATATAAGCCCCCTTAATTAATCTTCCAATCATTATACCTTGTCAAGGATTTTTTTGCTCAAAAAAACGCTAGTTTCCTAGCGCTCCTCATTTATAAACCAAATTTTCTAGCAATGGCTACCGATTCATGGTAGTAGGATTTTGCTACCCCATCTTCATTGGCCAAGATATATTCATCTACTAAAAAATTGCTTTCATCGTCATTATCTTTTATTCTATATACTTCATAGCCCTCATAGTCGCCTAAGTAAGATATTTCACTATCTTCTTCAAATTCCTTTATAGCAAACTCTAAGGCCTCATCATAATATTTATTTTCCATATTTCTCCTAATCTATACTAAAAAAATGTACTATTTCGTAATCTTCATCACTATCAGATAGTCGTACACCATCTTCATTTACTAGAGCAAAGGCTCCTACACCATCTGTATCTTCATCAGTATTTATTTCATAGCAATCATAGCTTTCCCACTCGCCTATATAGTTAATATCAGTATAGCCGTCGTATTCACTCTGAACAAATTCCAAAACTTTTTCTTTGCTATTTTCTATTAATGTCATAATTTACCTCAATATCCTAATATATTTTCCATGGTCATATTTACAGATGACTCATACATATTGCCAAATTTTACCAAATGTACCATATATAGGTAGAGTCTGTAAAATTCTAAGCGCAATCTGTAGTTGCTATCTAGTGGGTATATTTCATTATATTTTTCATAAAACTCATCCGTAAATCCACCAAATACTGTTGTAATACCAATATCAAACTCCCTATCTCCATAAAATGGACTTGGGTCGAATAAAGCTGGAGTGCCATCTTTTAAAAACATATAATTTCCTCCCCACAAATCTCCATGTAGTAAGGATGGTTGTGATATATGTTTATCTAATTCTTCTTTCATTATGGCATGCACTTTTTGATATTTTTCATAATCATAACTAGTCCACAAATCCATATCCACAAGTTGCTTAGCAAGGACTGCCATTCTTTGGTCAAGAAAAACTTCTGACCACGTATCACTCCAGTCATTTGAAAAAGTAGTTTGTGAACCCCTATGCGCAAAATCAAAACCAAATTTACCATCGGGATTTTTGTATTGGTGAAGTTTTGCAACAGTTTTAGCAAGTTCACTTTGTGATCCACGGCTACCTTCATCTAAAAACGATAAAAGTAAATATGCATCATTATCAACAAACCCATGATCAATTACACTAGGCCCTGTTATGCCAATTTTTTCGAAAAGTTTTAAACCAGATATTTCTCCATCATAAAAACTATCATCAGTATTTTCTTGGACTAGCAAATAATAGATATCATCATGGGAGTAAATCTTATAAGCATCATTTACATCTCCCCCGCGTGCTGCCCTAACATCTGTTACATCTATTGGTAATTTTTTAATAATTTTTTCCATAGTAATCACCTCTTATAAGCTACTTTTACCCTTACTTATGCTTTACAAACGCAATGAAATATAAAATAAATTTTACAAAAGACTTTTGTAAATTATTATATGATATAATTATATAAAATAATACTAAGGGGGAATTATGTTTACCAACAAAAAAGTAAAGCCAATCTTTTCTGGTGTACTAAGCCTTGCTCTTCTAACATCAGGTGTTTTTACAACAGGAAATGAAGCGTACGCTGCAAATTTAAATGATAGCCAAAAATCTCAACTTGAAACATCATATTTTTCTAACAATGTTTCAAATAAAGCTAGTAAAATGCTTTTAGAAGAATATCCAGGTCTATCAAATGGCTCTGAATCTCAGCTAAAAGATTTAATAAATAAATCTGATGCTGCAATTAAAAAATCAAAGCCAGTTGTAGATAGTCTACACCCAGAACGTGCAAACGAAAGTGAACAAATTAAAAAACTTGATGCTTCTACTTTTGATAACAAGGTAAAGCAAGAATCAGTATTTCTTTTATTTGAACTAACTCCTAAAAAAGTCGAAGCTAAGAAAGATAAATTTGTAAAAATTGTTAATGATTCAATGAAAGTTCAGGCAAAATCAGAATATACCCTAAATAAACTTCGTGGATATAAAACAATCTCTGTAGTTCATGTAAATGATACTCACGGAAGAGTGGAAGAAAATGAAAAAAATGGTGAACTAGGTTTTGCAAAACTTAAAACTTATTACGATAATAAAAATGTAGCAGACAACGCCCTCCTATTAAATGCAGGAGATGTAATCCACGGTACAACATTTGCTACTATTTCTAAAGGTGATAGCGTAATAAATGTCATGAATCAAATGGGATTTGATGCTATGACCGCTGGTAACCACGACTTTAACTATGGTTATCAAAGATTAGTAGAATTAAAAAGCAAAGCAAACTTCCCAATATTTGGAGCAAATGTAGTAAATGAAAATGGCGATAACGTGCTTGACTCAGATAAAATAGTTGATATAAATGGAGTTAAAGTAGGTATATTTGGTCTAGCTACAGAAGAAACAAAAACAAAATCATCTCCAGCAAATACAGAAGGTCTTACATTTGTAAATTCAGTTGAAACTGCACAAAATGAAGTAACAAACCTTAAAAATCAAGGTGCTGATGTAATTATTTGCCTATCTCACCTAGGAGAAGATAAAGAAAGTAAAGAAACATCTACATTAATTGCAGAAAATGTAGAAGGAATTGACCTTATAGTAGATGGACACTCTCACACAGAATTACAAAATGGAAGATACGTTGGTAATACATTGATTGCTCAAACAAAAGCACACGGATATTTCATTGGTGATGTTACACTCTTATTAGATAAAGATAATAAAATTGTAAGTAAAAATGCTAGCTTAAAACCATATAACAGAATGAAATACCTAAATGCAAACAACGATACACTAGCGCAAATTGAATCAGTTACAAATGAGAATAAAAAAGTTCTTGATCAACAAGTAGGAGAAACTAGTGTAGATTTAGTTGGTGTTCGTGATATGGTTAGAACTCGCGAAACAAACTTAGGTGATTTTGTAGCAGATGCTATGATAAATGCAACTGGTGCAGACGTAGCAATCACTAATGGTGGTGGTATTAGAGAATCAATTGCAGCTGGTAGCATTACCAAAGGAGATGTTCTTACAGTATTCCCATTTACAAATTTTGCAGTAACTCTTGAAGTTAAGGGATCAGTGATTAAGGAAGCTTTAGAACACGGACTTTCAGAAGCTCCAAACTCAGCAGGAAAATTCCCACAAATTGGTGGCATGGTTGTAAGATATGATGAAACAAAACCAGCTGGCCAAAGAGTTACAGAAATTACTATTAAAGGCGAAGCATATGATCCAGAAAAAACTTATACCCTAGTAACTAATGACTTTATGGCTATTGGTGGAGATGGATATGAAATGTTTAAAGGTCAAACTAAACTAGCTGAATACGAACTAATATCAGAAATATTTGAAAATGCAATAAAAGAAGGTGGCACAATAGCTCCAGAAAATGATAACCGCCTAAGCCCTATTAGTGCGCAAGTAGATACTAATAAAGCTGCTTAGGTAAAAATATTAACTCCTACTAAAAAGTAGGAGTTTTTTTGTTTACAAATCATTTAAATATAGCTAAAAAACGAGTAATACATATAAATTATAGCTATATTTGACAAAGTACTGATATGCGACTATAATAACGCTGTTAATCGAATTAACAAAAAGGAGAGTATTATGAACAAAAAATTATTAGCACTAGCATTAGCAGGAACATTCGCATTTGCAGGATGTGGAAACAATGCTGAAAACACAGAAAAAGCTGACACAACAGAAACAACAGTTGAAGAACCAGCAGTAGAAGAAGAAACTACAACAGAAGTAGAAGAAAAAGCAGACGAAGCAGCTGATAAAGCAGCTACAGACGCTGAAGAAAAAGTAGAAGACGCTGCTGATGAAGCAGCTAAAGACGCAGCTGATGATGCAGCTAAAGAAGTAGAAGAAGAAACTACTACAGAAAAAACAAACAACTAATAAAGTTAAAATGGATGAGTACGCTCATCCATTTTTATTGACCATTTATAAAATTTAGCTTTTTATATCGACTTACTAATGTAAATTTAATCTACCCTCTCTGATATAAATATTTCATTTTTATCTAAATAAACATCCGATTTTCTCTCATCAAGGTACTTGATTAAAATATATTCTAAGCTATACGAGCTAATATCAGCATTTAGTAGCTCATTTATTTTTTTAAACAATTCAGACTTAGTTATTGGTGAATTACTATATAGTATTGAATCTATAAGTTCGTTTCTATCATTTTCATCTGAAAAATCAACTCTACTGACTATATTTCTATCTTTAATATTAATAATATTATACTTATCAAAGAAAAAATCATATTTACCATTAGAAGTATCATCTATTATGTTTAATTCCTCAGTATTTACTTCTTCCATATTTAAAGTACTTTCAGCAAATGAATTAAATCTATTAACCACTTGTTGGCACACAATTAGTAAATCTTCTTTCGCTCTATTGTTATTTTTATACCAATCAGTTGACCATATTCTATAAAAAGACCATCCCAAATTTTCTAATATTTCTTGCCTTAATACATCCCTATCTCTTGCGTTTTTAGAAGAATGATATGTTCTCCCATCACACTCTATAGCTAATAGATACTTGGTTGTTCCTTCAATTCTTAATCCCATATCAATTTTATAACCTGAAACTCCTATCTGGGTATCAACAGTAAAACCATTTTCTCTTAAAAAATAGCATACCTCTTGTTCGAATGGAGAATCAAAGTGATCATAGTTTTCAATATTTATACTTCTATCTAAAGCCCTGGTACCATTTTCTGCATAATCTAAATAGTCTCTTAAATATCTAGCTCCATCGTATTTTAAATCTTCTACTTTCAAGTCATAATCATGAATAGATGAAACTACTTTCATATTTATTTTAGCGCGAGAAGCAGCAACATTAAGTCTTCTTTCTCCACCTTCTCTACTTAATGGACCAAAGTTCCTTTTTAAGATTCCGTTTTCATTTAACGCATATCCAATACTAAAAATGATTGTATCTCGTTCATCCCCCTGCACTGTTTCAAGATTTTTTAAAAAGAATGGTTCATTTTTTTCATCACTAAAGAATTCCTCAAAGCTAGGTTCTTTTATTCTTCGATTATCTAAGATATTTTCGATTAACTCTGCATGTTTTGAATTTAATGATATTACACCTAATGATCTATTGGGAAAATTTTTAAAATGTTCATATATTAAATTTACTACTTGTTCTGCTTCTTTTATATTTTGATTAGTAACAGAATCTAATTTCGAGTTTACAAACTCAAACTCCATTCCTTCATCCTTACCAACAGGGTTTGAGGACGGAAAAGTTAACAAATTACCATCATAAAATTTTTTATTGGAAAAAGCAATTAGTTCTTCATATTTACTTCTATAGTGCCAATTTAATCTTATTTGGTTAAAATATCCAGTACATATATCCAAAATTGATTCGTAATCATTAACCTCACTTAAATTTTCTTCAAAATCAGAATCAACTGAACTTCTAAAATAATCTGATGGGGGCATTTGCATGGTATCCCCTACAATAATTGATTGTTTTGCTCTATATATGGATCCTATAGCTTCCCAAGGAAATATTTGGCTAGCTTCATCAAATATTACTAAATCAAATTTGAATACTTGTGGATCAAGATAACTACTTACATTTAATGGTGATACTAAAAAACATGGTTTTATGTTTAAAATTTCATTTCCAGCCTCTGTTAGTATTTCTCTGATTGATTTAACTTTTCTCTTCTTTTGATTCTCTTTTCTTAAAAAAGTATATTTGCTATTGGCCTTAATTTTAGTATTGTTTGGTATTTTTTGATATAATCTATGCTTTATAGTTTCTTGGTTATTATTGAAACTTTTTTTATCCAATTCTCTGAAGTCCTCTACATGCTTATCCCAAATATTCTTATTAAAGCTATTTAAAATGTTAGATTGAGTGATTTTAGACTCTATAACTTGCATATAAAATCTTTTTAGAAATAATTTATCTATATTTTCTAAAGGTATATTTTTTTCATTAACTTTATTAACAAATCCTAAAATTTTATATCTATCTAAACTATCAATTAATTTTTTAAAATTTATCCAATTATCAAGATTATCAAACTCAGTAATTATTAATTCTAACTTAAATAGAGATTCTCTCAGTTTTGTATTTTTTATATCAAAAATGTCATTATTAAAATAATTTTGAATTAATTCCAAATCTTCATCATAACTATTAATTCTTTTAGAGATATTTACTAGCTCTTTATCTAACCTAACGATACTTAATAAGTTATTTACAGATGTATCCAATAAAATATTACTTATATTAGGATTATTTAAATATTCATATAAATCTAAGCAAAATTCTACTTGGCCCCAATCGCTATTTATTCCATTATAATCTGGCCCTAACAAGCTTACGATATCTTCTTCTAAACTTTTATATTCTGCAAGCATATCATTATAATCTATTAAAGTGTTGATTATTTTTAAAGCATCGTCGTAGTCAATTTCGGAACTTTTTCTATTCTTACTAATCTCATAAATAGTTTTCTTATATTCTTTTCTAGAAGTAATTCTTTTAAGTTTAGAATCAAATATTTGAGTTAATTTATAGTGTAAATCTTTATAGTCCACAAGATAGATTTCTGCTTTATAAAGATTTTCTATTTCGCTTGATAAAGATTTAATACGTATAGCTAAATCTTTTAATTTGTTAATTTTATCCACATTCGTTTCATCAAATTTTTCTACATCTAAATCTAGAATTATGTTGTTGTTTAGCAAATAGTCTATCAACTTATTAACAATTAATAAATCGTTGTAGTTATTAATTCTTACATTCATTCTATTACTTAAATACTCACTGTGATTAATTAAATCCTTAAAAGCATTAATTGATATATTTATATTTTCATAAACTTCATGTTTGGTAAACAAAGAATTATCTTGTAGTTTATAACCATACCATGGATTTTTGCGGTAATCATACCCTAAATCTTTAGCATATGCTTTATAAGAGTTTAAATAATCTATCACATTATGTAGGTATTCTTTTTTTTCGTTAATAGGAATTGACAATATATAATCAACATCTGGATACTTATTAAGTTTATAATACTCTCCATAATAATCATATAAACTTTTTCCTGTATCTTCATCTAAAGAATGTATAAGGTTATTGTATTCATTTAGGTCTTTAATTAGATTTTTTTCTCGTATATTATCATCATTTACTATATAAGACTTATTATGTCTTCTATTTAATAAATTATTTATATCTGACAATACATCTTTATTGGACACGTTATCAAACAAATCAAGATAAAAGTCTGAAAGACCAACTTTATTTAAATTATTTTTTACAACTTCTAATGCGGCTTGTTTTTGGGATACAAATAATACTTTTTTCCCATCGAATAAACTTTCTGCTATAATATTCGTGATAGTTTGACTTTTTCCAGTTCCTGGGGGACCTTGAAGGACAAAACTTTCATTCCTCTTAGCTGATAGAATGGCTTCTATTTGGCTGGAGTCAGCATTCACTACATTATGTAAATCTAACAACGGATAGAATTCTTCTGAATAATTCTCCTCTTCAATAGAGCTATAGTCTCCATCATCTCTTTCTCCTAATATTTTTAAAATATTTTGATTATTTAAAATTAATTCGTGGTTATTTTTAATGTCTAAGTACATACTGATTTTATCAGTTCTGAAATTACTAATGTAAGTATCTTTTTTTACTTCATAATTGATATTATAAGAATCTTTTAATCTGGACATTTCATTATCTAAAATACTTAAATAATCATCTATGGATTCATTAGAATATTCTGATAATTCAATACCAAAATCTTGATAAAATTTATATCTAAGGATCGGGTTTAATATAATAGAGCTATTGTTCGAGCTTACCGTAAAAGGAGAACCTTTACTTTTTTGATTTATGCTAATTTCCATTAATGAAAGCGGAGAGATATTATAAGTAATAGAAGTAGGTGACTCATTCCATTTTACAAATCCTAGTGCAATATGTAGAACATGTATCCCTCTTTCTTTTTTATATGTTTCAGATTTTTTAATAAGTTCTTCGAGTTTTTTTAATGTTGTATCTTTTTCTAAATCAATACTTTTATTTTTACTAGAGTACAGTACAATTTCTTTCTTATTTATTATTTTTGATAAATTAAATTTTGTGTAAGTACTATTACTTATAAAACCATCATCTTCAATTTTATTTTTTAAATCATTTGGACTCAGATGATCATCTTCCACAATTTCATTATTTTTGCTAAAATACTCATCATATTTTCTGATTACATCTTCAATAGATATAATTGCAGCCGTTTCGTTATCAACTAATTGATTATATATTGTATCAATTGTCGGATATATAACTTTAAAAGATTGCAAATTTTCCTTTAAATTTATTAAATTATTTCTTCTATCTGTTTCTATTAGATTATTCTCATAATCTTTTAATTTATTAATCACTTGTTGATTCATTATTACTCCATATAATTATTATTTGCTATTATTATATTTTATATGAGATCTAAGTTTACTCAAGCTTAATTATAAGCAATAAAAAACTAGAACTTCAGTTCTAGTTTTCAAGACTTTTACTAGATTAGATTTGTAATTATCTAAAAGTATACGAATTGCCCAATTTTGCTTTATAGATTTTTATCTGATATATTAGCGCTGTAAGTTTCCAAAATTCTATGTATTGCAACGCCGTCTTTCTTTATAATATTAATCCTTACTTAATTGCAACTCGGTATTGGAGATCACCAGCAAATCGACTTGTCTTTTAATCTGCCAATCTCTAATCTATTCTCGAAAATAGTTATTTTATTTATTATCAGGATTTTCGTATCCTTTTTTAACTATTTTTTCGCCTTTACAAGTGTTGATTCGTTGGCCTTCAAACTCAACGATACCGCAGTGCTCGCCGTTGCTCATTGGAACGTCTTCTACGATTGATTCTTGATATTCTTTAATTTTTTCTATTTCTTCGTTTGTTTTTTTGTAATTTTCTCTATCTTCTAGTTCTAAATCATCGGCTTCAAATACTTGTTTATCTTTATTATTTTCCATTTTAATTCTCCTTTAGTTCTTTAGTAGAATATACCCATTTTTTTGCAATTTAAAAGACCCCTTAGGGTCTTTATTTTAGTGAGTTGCTCCACCTGTTACGCTTAGGTCTTCTTTATTATCGTATTTTACTATTGCTCTAATTGCTGCATTTAGTCCTTTTACGATATCTTCAAGGCTCATTGAAGCTGTATCTTTTTTATCTACTACTTGTTCTGTTAAAAATGGTACGTGGATAAATCCTGCTTTGATGTTTCCATATTTTTCAGCTAAGTATAAGTCTTGGTACATGATGTGGTTACATACAAAGGTACCTGCTGTGTTTGATACGCTTGCTGGTAGATTTTCTTTTTTGATTTCTTCTACCATTGCTTTGATTGGAAGTGTTGAAAAATATGCTGGTGCTCCATCTTCTCTGATAACTACATCAATTGGTTGATTTCCTTCGTTATCTTCGATACGAGCATCATCTTCGTTAATTGCAACTCTTTCTACAGTGATACCATATCTACCACCTGCTTGTCCGATTGATAAAACTACATCTGGATTTACTTCTTTGATTTTTGCTTCAACCACATCCGCTGCTTTGTGAAATACTGTTGGTATTTCAAGTTTGATTATTTCTGCTCCTTCGATATTGTCATCTATTCTTTTTACAGATTCGATAGCTGGGTTTGTTGGTTCTCCACCAAATGGATCAAATCCTGTTACTAAAATTTTCATTTATTCCTCCTAAAACGCCCAAAATCTCATTAATAGTATATGGGCAATAATCATTAATATTGATAATGGGGCTTGTTCTTTTATTACCCCATTTCTATCTTTCATATCTAATAATCCTACTGGAAGTACGTTAAAGTTACCAGCCATAGGTGTCATTAGTGTACCACAGTAACCTGCTGTCATCGCTAATGCAGCTGCTATTGCAGGATCTGCTCCTTGGGCAATTACAAATGGAACTCCAATTCCTGCTGTGATTACAGTAAAGGCTGCAAAAGCATTACCCATAATTGCAGTAAATACTACCATTCCTAGAACGTAAGCAATAGACCCTGTCCATGGATTAACTGTTGGAATCATATTACCAATAATTGATGCGATAACATCACCAACCCCTGCTGCTGCAAAAATTGCACCTAAAGCTGCTAAAAGTTGTGGTAAAATTGCTACTGAACCTACTTGTTGAACCATTCTATCAGATTGTTTCATCATAGATCCAAAGCCTGATTTTGTCATAATCATTGCTACAATTATTGCAATAATTGCTGTAAATCCTAGTACAGATGAAGAAGAATCTGGGATAAGTTTTGCAATAATAATAGCTAAAACTGCCATTACTATTACTGGAATAAATATTTTATTTCCAAGTCTATTAGATCCTTCTACTTCTACTCTTTCATCATTTATGATAGCACCTTTAACCATGATTCCATTAATTAATGAGATAATTCCAATGATTACTACAAGTATTCCTGAAATCATAGATGGTATTAATTTACCAAAGGCAAAAAGAGTACCTAAAATAAGCCAAAATACTACGGTTGTAAATTTCTTTTCATTATCTTCTGACCTTGCTACCCTATATGCAGTGTAGAAAAATTGTAGACCAATTAATACAAAGATAAATTCTAAGAATTTTGGGAAAAAATCTGCTGTTGGCATACCAAATATTGTTTGCATTATTTAGCCTCCCTTAATTTTCTATCATCAATTATATTTTTAATAACTCCGAGTGCTAAACAAATTAAAGCGATAGGTAGAGATTTTGCTGCTATATCAGCATTTGTTACAGGATATCCTAAAGATTCCATTTGCCCTGCAATTAAAAGTACTCCACCTGCTCCAATAAAGGTATTTTGAGCAAAGAAGTTACCAAAGTTTTCCATAGCTGTTGCACGAGCTTTTAATTTCTCACTTTGTTCTGGAGTAATTTTTCCATATTGTTTTTCGACTGCCGCCTCTGACATTGGGAAAATAATTGGTCTTACAAATTGAACCAGACCGTAAATTCTCATTGATAAGAAACCAGCTAATTCTCTAAATAACAGGTAAACATTAAATAATGCTCCTGGTGATAAGTTTTCACGTTTTTTAACAAGTTTTTCTGCTGATTGTTTTAACCCATATTGTTCAGATAAACCTATAACTGGTAAGGTTATGATAAATAGGGTTACTATTCTTTGGTTTACAAAGTTTTCGCCAAGGATGGTTAGAAATTCTGGGATAGAAATTCCAGCAACCATAGCTGTTACGAATCCTGATAATATAACTGTAAATACAATGTTTAATTTAAAAATAAATCCTAAAACTATTATCAGAATACCTATAAGTTTTAAATATTCCATATAAATCCTCCTTTGAATATTTTTCTAATCGTAAATTAATATGAAGAGAAAGTCAATAAGTATTATTGAAAGAAATCGCCTATAAAATAACAAATAAAAAGGCTATTTCTAGCCTTTCTTTATTTTTTAAGTTTATCAAGCCATTCTTTTTGAATTGCATTCATTTCTTCTTCTACTTTTGCACCTATATCTTCTAGCTCATCATCTGAGAATAATTTTTTAGCTACTTTTGCAAACTCGTCTTCTTCTTCATCCATATGATGAGTGCCAATTTCTTCAAAAACGCTAAACTTTGCATCCCAAGTTTCATTATCCAAAGGTGTATTATTTAAAACTCCTAGTTGAAACATGATTACAGAGTGCTCTTCTGGCATTTCTAAAATAGTATCTTTGTCATCGATGCTCTCACATTTTTCTAAAGCTTTTGGAAATACTATTTTTTCTTCTGCTTCATGGTGGCCAGCAAGTTTTGCATAAACTTTATAAAAAGCATTTTCTTTGGTTTTTCCATCTGAAGATTTAACCTTTTCTATTAAATCTTTTACTTCACTGTGGGCTTGTTCATTTAGTTTTAAGTAGTTCATTTACTTTCTCCTTAATTTTATTTACTCCTATATTATATTAAATTGCTGCCTTTATAGCAATAATTCAAAAAAGGTATATTTTATATAAAAGGAGTTTACTATGGAGTATAAATTAATTAGCGGAAAAGATTTGGAAGATAATTTAGATAAATATTTTATAATTGATGTTAGAACCAAAGAAGAATACGCTGCAGGGCATGTTCCAGGATCTATAAACGTACCTCACGAAGAAGTTTTAGAGCATATTGATAAAATAAAAACTGATAAACCCCTTGCCGTATATTGCGGCTCTACTAAAAGAAGCGAATATTCAGCTGATATTTTAACCTATGCTGGCTTTGACAATATAACAATTGCCCCTGGCGTAAGACTATATGATTATAAAATGACAAAATAAAAATCCTAGTCTAAGCTAGGAGTTTTATTTATTTGTTTAAAAATTCTAAAATATCATAGTAAGCTAACTTATTATCTTTTTCATTTAAGATTTCATGTTCCATATGGTCGTATTCTTTATAGCTGATATTTTCATATCCAACTTTTTTTAAACAATTAAGGGAATTATCAATACCTCTTGTAGCGCCAGTTACTATATCATCTGCACCAGTTGCTGAGTGGATTTTTAGCTTTGGATTTTTAAATTGATAGTTAGAGACCTTATTCATTTTATTATTCAGATCAATAATTACTACAACTGCTCTTTCTAAAAATTGGAAGACTCTAAAACTATCATTTCTTTTTTCTATGACATTATCCATATTATAGGATATCCAGGTATCATCCCCATCGCCTGGTAAAAGCGGAGTAAGGACTGCTGGTTGGTATTCTCCAAAATAAAAAGTAATTATATTTCCTAAAAACACACCAAAGGGAGCAATCTTACTATGTTCAACTGTTCCAATTAAAACTAATTTTTCTATAGTATCATCATAGTTTTGTAAATACATACGAGCTATCATAGAGCCCATAGAGTGGCCTATCATATATATTGGCAAATCAGGATATTTATCGTGTATATAAGAATTTACTACATAGGTATCATCAATAAGTTCTTCTGATAATCTCATAAATCCATTAGGATATTTTTCTGAAATACTTTTGCCATGGCCTCTATGGTCGTGAGCAATTACTATGTAACCATCATCGACTAAATAATTAATAAAATCCAAATAGTTGTAAGAATGCTCAGCCATACCATGGACAAGCTGCACTATGCCTTTTGGGTTTTCATTTTCATATAGTCTTACAAAAATATCGTGGCCATCGGTATTGGTAATATACATTTCTGTATGCTCATCAAAAATTTGTTTTTGTCTAACAAACCATTTTTTGCCAACTCTCATTTTTTTGTAATCACTAGTTTTTTTAAGATAGTGAATTTGAGGCAAGATTAAAATAATAATTATTAAAGGGAGTAACCATAAATTCATAACTAATCCTCCAATTTTTTTACATTTATAGCAGAAGGACCACGTGGTTGATCTATTGCTTCAAATGAAACCTCTTCTCCTTCAGATAATTTTTTGTATTCATCATCTGAGATTATGCTTGAAAAGTGTACAAAATAATCTGTTTCACCTGCATTTATAAACCCATATCCTTTTTTATTATCAAAAAATTTAACTATACCTATTGTCATTATTTTCCCTTTACTGCACTAAATAATATTCTCTGACTGTCATCTCTTACATCATCAAAATCATCTTCGTCATAAGTTTTTATATCTTTAAACCCAGCTTGCTCTACCATATTTTTTACTTCAGAAGTTTTATAAACACGCTCTTGTTGATATTCGTAAATTCTTTTATAAGAGCCATCTTCATTTTCCACAAAAAAATTAAGGTGCATATCAACCAAATCATCTTCATAAAAATTATCCCAGGTATAGAATATATCTTCGTATTCATAAACATAGCAGTTTGAGCCAAAAATCTCTGTCATTTTATACTCGGAATTGATATCAAAAACTAAAAGACCGTCTTCTTTTAAATTTTTATAGCAATTAGCAAAAAGTTTTTTAAGTTCTTTTGGGTCTGTAACATAGTTAATAGAATCAAGCAAGATAACTATCAAATCATATTTACCAGGATTTTCAAACTCAACCATGTCATAATATATAAGATTTATATTATCATTGTCATATTTCTTTGCAAAAACATTGAGCATATCAGGTGAAATATCCAAGGCATCTATGTTTTTAAATTCATCGAAAAAATAATTAGTAAGCATACCTGATCCTGCAGCAAGTTCTAGCATATTTTCTTTTTTAATATTATAATTTTCTACAAGCTCTAAGATATTATTTGCATATCCTTTGTAGTCTAAATCAAAACTTAATTTATCATAAATATAAGAAAAATCTTCGTACATTCTATATTACTCCTTACCTCTAATATAGTCTTTGCATATTTTAGATATAAAATCTGCAAGATAAACTAATATTAAATAGCATATCATATATAAAGTAATTTCTGAATACCTAAAGAAGCTCATAGCTAGCTTAAAGGCCATACCTAGTCCACCTGCACCTACAAAACCAACAACTATTGTCGTTCTAATAGTAACTTCCCACCTATATAAGATATAATTTATAAATTTAATGCTAGTTTCTGGAAATATTCCATAAAGCAAGGCTTGGGAGGTGCTAGCTCCATTTAAACTTAAATTTCTTATAGGTCTTGGGTCCATTTCTTCTATAACCTCTGAACAAAGTTTTGCTAAAACTCCAAAGTTATGCAAACCCAGTGCCAAGGCTCCTGCTGGTAGGCCTGGTTTAAATATAAAAACTAAAATCATAGCCCACATTAGCTCAGGAATCGCTCTTGTTACTAAAAATAAAAATCTTGCAATATAAAACATAATTTTTCCAAAAATATTATTCGATATTAGACTTTCATTTCTTACATTTCTAGCAGAGAAGACTACAAAAATAAACATTAGAATACTAGCAACACCCATAGCAATTATACTTAAAATTAGTGTGTCAAAGCTTAATTTTAAACCGTTTTGCCACTTAGCAGGATCTCTAAAGGCTGGTAGATCCTCCCCTTTTCCTAGTAAACCATTCATAAAGTTTGTAAAATATTCTTTGTTTTTGTCACTAAAAAGTTCGTTCAGATTTGTATTATTATTTCTAAATAAACTTACATAGGATAAGATAATTAAAACTAAAAGGACAACGGCAGTAATTTTCACTCTATTTTTATCAGAAGAAGTTTTTCTCAAGCTATTATTCCAAGTACTTATTACCAAAACCAATGCTACTAAAAAGTAAATATATATCCAAACCCTAGTAAAATTCATATCCTGCAGGGCTAATTGGATTTGAAAACCTAAACCACCAAGACCAACAAAACTTAAGACAGATGAGCTTCTTACAGCACATTCTAGTCTATAGAGAGTGTAGCTTAGCATTTCTTTGAAAGCCAAGGGAAAATAAACATAAAAAAGCGCCTGCATATTGCTTGCACCACTAAGTTTAGCAGCCTCTACTGGTTTTAAATCTACTTCCATTAGTAAATCTGCATAAACTTTGCCAAGAGCACCTGCATAAGGAATAGCTAAGGCAATTACTGCACCAAGAGGATTTAGTCCAATTGCCGCCACAAAAATCCAAGCCCAAACCAATTCGTGAACGGCTCTTAAAAAGCCTAAAATTCCTCTGGCAATTTTCATTACTACTTTATTTTTAAAAATAATACCAGCAGCTAGTATGCCTAGGATAAGTCCAAGAATAATCGCAAGAGAAATTGAAATTAGTGCATAAGATAGGGTTAGCCAAGTGGCATCTAAAGCTTTTAATAAAATTGGACCTGAAATATCTGGATGTATCATAGATGCGAGCATAGATTTTAAAATAGGTATTCCACCTGCATGGATAATCCCTGCTGACCAATCTATGTAAGTTAAGGAAAATATAAAAACAATTAAAAATAAAAACAATAATTTAAAGGGTCTATTAGTAGATTTACTTCTCATACTATATCCTTTTTAATATTATATAGATTTTTGTAGTCTTCTTCTGTGATATTACTTACTCTTTTATGAAAAACTATTTGCCCATCTCTTAAGGCAATAGCTCTGTCAAAATAATCTTTTACAAGCTCTACTGAATGGACACTAGCAAGTAAGGACTTATTTTGATCTTTAGCAAGATTTGTTAGTAGTTTTAATATTTCCTTACTACGAGCTGGATCAAGGGATGAAACGGGCTCATCTGCTAAAATTAGTTTAGGATTTTGTACCATAAGTCTTGCTATGGCTACCCTTTGCTTTTCTCCACCTGATAGCAAACTTACTTTTTGATATGCTTTATCCTCTAAACCAACTTTATTTAATATCTCTAAAGCAAGATCTTTTTCTTTAGTATGAAGTAGATTTGCAAAAGATTTACCAAATCCCCATTCGTTAAACCTACCTATCAAAACATTGTTTATTACTGATAAAGAATCAACTAGGTCAAAACTTTGGCGGATAATACCAACCTTTTTTGCCCTTAGCTTATTATTTTTTATTTCATTGATATTTGAGTTGTCAACTATTATTTCCCCACTATCTGGGCTTAAGACATTAGTAATTAAATTTAAAATAGTAGACTTACCAGCCCCAGAAGGGCCAATAAGTGCTACTATTTCATTTTGATTTATATTTAAATTTATATCGTTAAGAATGACTTGGTCATCAAAACTTTTATTCAAATTTTTTATAGTAAGAATTGAGTTTTCCATTGATTAATTTAACATTCCTAATTGTTCTGCAACTTCTTTGATTAAGTCGTAGTTTTCATTTTTAGTTTCGATAAATTCTTCTGTTGAAAGTAAGTCCATGATTTTGCTATCTTCTTTTTTCATATTTAAGATAGTATCTTTTACTTTTTGTGCTGTTCCTTCACCAAATTTTTGGTCAATATCTTTATTTAAAGTCCAGTTGTAGTCATAGAAATCAGGAGTTCTGTAAAACTCTTCTACTTTTGTTTCATCTACTAAACCTTCATCTAAAGCTTTTTCCCAATATTGAACATTTACTGCTCCAGTTTGGAAAGCACCTGATTCTACAAGTTTATAAGTTTTATCATGTGATCCTGAGTAGTTAGCAGCACCATCAAAATCTTCATCTGGATTAATTCCAGCTTCTGTTAAGAAATATCTTGGCATTAAGTGGCCAGATGTTGAGCTTTCTGATCCAAAAGTAAATGTTTTACCTTTTAAATCTTCAAGACCTTTTAAACCTAATCCTTTTTGCTCAATAAATACTGATTTAAATTCTTGGTCAGATGGTCTTTGAGCGAAGGCTTCTGCTTCTGGAACTTTATTTAAAGCTTGAGTTACAGTTAGTCCACCAAACCAAGCAAGGTCGATTTCTCCCCTGTCAAATGCAGTAACTAATGATGCATAGTCTACTGTAGGAACAAATTCTACTGGTTTACCAATTTCTTTTGATAAATACTCAGCAAAATCATTAAAGGCTTCTTCCATCTCTGCTTGATCAAAGTCAGGAATAGCACCTATTTTAAATACTTCACCATCAGTAGATGCTGTTTCTTCAGCAGTGTCTTCTTCCACCTTAGCTGGCTCATCAGTTTTTGTTTCAGTATTAGAATTACTTGAACATGCTGTAAAAATCAGCATAAAGCTAGCTAATAAGGCTAATAAATATTTTTTCATAAAAACATCCTCCTTATAATATTTATAATTTAATAATATATTACAAGGAGGATTTAGTCAAATATATATCAATTTATTTTTACAAAATAATTGACATTCTAATTAAATTTATTTATTTTTTATTTCTTCAAGTGATAATCTAGTTTTTGCTAGTAAATCTTCATAGTTAGCAAGTTTTTCACGTTCTTCATTTACAACTGCTTCTGGAGCCTTGCTTACGAAGTTTTCGTTATTTAACTTACCACTTGCTCTTTTAATTTCGCCTTCTAGTCTTTTTATCTCATCTTTTAAACGAGCACGTTCTTTTTCATAGTCCATTAAATCATCTAGGCTCATTAGGACTGAAAATTCGTTAAATACTAAGTTTACTAAGTTTTCTTTATCTCCATCAAATTCTTCTTTTAGATAGATATCTACTTCGTTTGAATTTGCAAGATTTTTAAATTGTCCTTTTAGATTTGCTAGTAAATCTTTATATTCTTCATTTTCTGCAAGGATTATTAAATCTTGTTTAGTTTTTGCCCCTACATTTAGGGTTGCTCTTTGGTTTCTAATAGCTGTGATTGCCTCTATTGCTGAGTTTACTGTTGCTTCTTCACTAGTAAATTCAAAGTCTTCATTAAATGTTGGCCAGTTTTCTACTATAAGCATGTCATCTTTGTTTGGAAGTGCTGAGTAGATTTCTTCTGTGATAAATGGCATAAATGGATGAAGTAGGGCTATCATTTTGTTTAATACATATAGTAATACTTTTTTGACATCTGATTTTGCTGCTTCATCATCTCCATTTAATCGTAGTTTGGCAAATTCGATGTACCAGTCACAGTATTCTTCCCAAATGAAGTCTTCTATCCTGCTTGCTGCAAGACCGATTTCATACTTCTCAAGATTTTTTGTAACTTCTTCTATAACATTATTTAGACGTTTTAAAATCCATTTATCTTCTAGGGCGAGATTTTCTACGGTTGAAAAGTCTAGGTCATCGCCTTCTTCTATATTCATTAGAACAAAACGAGTTGCATTCCATAATTTATTGGCAAAGTTACGGCTAGCTATGATTCTTTTTTCATCATAGCGCATGTCATTTCCTGGACTATTTCCAGTAATTAAAGTAAATCTTAGCGCATCTGCCCCGTATTCATTTACAACATCGATTGGGTCTACACCATTACCTAGAGATTTACTCATTTTTCTACCTTGTGGGTCACGAATAAGTCCTGTAAATAATACGTGATCAAATGGAACTTCCCCTGTTGTATATAAAGAAGCAAATACCATTCTAATAACCCAGAAGAATATAATGTCATATCCTGTTACTAAAATATCTGTTGGGAAGAAATAATCTAGTCTATCATTTTCTACTGGCCAACCTAGGGTTGCAAATGGCCAAAGTGCTGATGAGAACCATGTATCTAGAGTATCTTCTTCTTGAGTAACATGAACTCCATTTAGCTTGCCTTCTTCATCTGGATCTTCTTCTGAAACTATTATTTCTCCATCATCTGTATAGAAAACTGGTAGTCTGTGTCCCCACCAAAGTTGACGAGAAATAGTCCAGTCTCTAATATTATTTAGCCAGTTCATGTAAGTTTTACCTAGAGAATCTGGAATTAATTTTAATTCTCCATTTTCATAAACTTCAGCAGCCATTTTTGCAAGCTCATCCATTTTTACAAACCATTGCTTAGAAACAAGTGGCTCTATAACAACTTTTGTTCTTTCACTGTAACCTACAGCGTGAGTTAAAGTTTCAGTTTTTACTAGGTAACCTTCATCTTCTAATTGTTTAACTAAAAGTTTACGAGCTTCGTATCTATCAAGGCCAGAATATTTTCCATAATCATCTGTAATATGTCCTTTTGTATCAATTACAATACATTGACCAAGATTGTGGCGTTCTCCAACTTCAAAGTCATTAGGGTCATGGCTTGGTGTTATTTTTACACAACCTGTACCATATTCCATATCTACATAGCTATCTTCAATTAGTGGAATCTTTCTACCTACTATTGGTAATATTAAATTTTTTCCAATTTTATCTTTAAATCTAGGATCTTCTGGATTTACTGCAACTGCAAGGTCACCAAACATAGTTTCTGGACGGGTTGTTGCTATTGTAATATATTCGTCACTATCTTCAAAAAAGTATTTGATATACCAAAGATTGCCTTCTTTTTCTACGTGGTAAACTTCTGCATCTGATATAGCGGTTTCTGCTTCTGGGTCCCAGTTTACAATTCTATTTCCTTGGTAAATTAAACCATCATCATACATTTTTTTGAAAACTCTTTTTACAGCACGAGTTAGGTTTTCATCCATAGTAAAGCTATCATAGTCCCAATCACAAGAAACCCCGATAGTTCTTAATTGTCTTTTTATTGTACCACCGTATTCGTGGGTCCAATCCCAAGCTTCTTCTAAAAATTTCTCACGGCCAAGTTCTTTTTTTGTATGACCTTCGCTGCGGATTTTTCCAACTACTTTTGCTTCTGTAGATATAGATGCGTGATCTGTGCCTGGTATCCAAAGGGCTTCAAAACCTGCCATTCTTTTATAACGAATGATTATATCTTGAATCGTATTATTTAAAGCGTGTCCTAAGTGTAGTTGTCCAGTTACATTTGGTGGTGGCATTACTATCGTAAATGGTTTTTTATCTTTATTTACATCAGCTTTAAAATATCCACCATCTTCCCATTTTTTATAGATTTCTTTTTCAAATCCACTCGGATTATATTTTGTTTCCATTGTTTCTCCTTTAAATTTCATTAAAAAAGGTGGTAAAGCCATAGCTCTAGGACGAGTTATCGCGTTACCACCTAAATTCCTTTTATTATTAAAAGACTCTTATTGTACTTATGCGTACCACACTGAAATATATATAAAAGCAACCTTCAAAAGCTTGTAACTAAAGATTTGCACCAACCATCTTCTCTCTGAAAGTACTTGCAGTCTACTCCTCTTTTACTATTTCATATTTAATTCTTTTATTATTATATTACGAGAAATATTTTTGTCAAAAACATACTTTTACTCTAATTAGGTAAATAATAAGCTAAAAAAGCCCTTAAAATTTTATGTGAAAATATTTTCATATTTATGTTTTAGTGTTATAATATTTTTAGGGTTGGAGGAGGAAATTATATGGATTTATTTGTATATATTATATCTGATACAGATGGAATTGGTATGTTAAGGTTAGCTCAAAGTACTATGGAAAAATTTGAAGTTAAATATGAAGAGAAAACATTTGCTAACATAAAATCTACTGATGCTCTATCTGAGATATTTGTTGAAATAAGAAAAGATATAGGTTCAAAAATAATTTTCAATTCTTTAAATGACCCGGACCATAATAAAACTATTAGCGAATTTAGTAAAATCGAAGATATCTTAACTATCGATTACACAAGCTATTCCCTAAATAAAATTAGCAAATTTTTAGGGATAAGCCCTATTGATGGATTAACAGATGATGATTATAAAATAGTTCACCATTATAAACGTCTGGATGCTTTGGATTTTGCTATAAAGTACGATGATGGTAGAGATTTTAAGGGGTTAAAATATTGTGACATTTGCATTATAGGAGTTTCAAGATCTTCCAAAACTCCTCTTTCTGTGTACCTTGCAAGTATCGGATATAAAGTAATAAATGTTCCAATAATATTAGACTCTAGATTACCTCGTGAGCTTTTTGAAATTGATTCTAAAAAAATATTTGGCCTTATCCTAGATAAAGATAGGCTGCAAAAAATTAGACAAGAACGACTTAAGTCTATAAACTTACCATCACATTCTAATTATTCTGATTTAGACCGTATAGAAAAAGAATTTGCCTATGCAAATGAACTAATGGAAGACTTAGATTGTCATATTATTGATGTTACATATAAGTCTATTGAGGAAATCTCAGAATACATAATAAGTAGTATCGAAAATGTAAATTAGAAAGGGGAAAAACATGAGCGAAAAATATGTTTATGGTTTTAATGAAGGCAACAAAGAAATGAGAGCTCTTTTAGGTGGTAAAGGTGCAAACCTTGCAGAGATGACAACTATGGGAATTTCAGTTCCTTATGGTTTTACTGTAACCACTGAGGCATGTACAAGATTTTATAAAGAAGAACAAAAGTTATGGGATGATTTAAATAAAGAAGTTTCTGAACATATAAAAGGCCTTGAAGAAGCCAATGGGAAAACCTTTGGTTCAACTGATGATCCACTTTTAGTTTCAGTTAGATCAGGTGCACCTATCTCTATGCCAGGTATGATGGATACTATTTTAAACCTAGGATTAAATGATGATGCAGTTATAGGTTTAGCTAAAAAAACCGAAAATGAAAGATTTGCCTACGACTCTTACAGAAGATTTATTCAAATGTTTGCAGATGTGGCTATGGGTCTTGATAAAAATAATTTTGAAAAATTATTAACCGCTAAGAAAAATGATAGAGGCGTAGACCTTGATACTGAGCTTAGCGCAGAAGACTTAAAAGAATTAGTAGATGAATATAAGGAAAAATATAATGAATTAAAGGGAGAAGATTTCCCACAAGATCCTCGTGAGCAACTTGACCTTGCTATTTCTGCAGTGTTTAAATCTTGGGGTAATGAACGCGCTATCCTTTATAGAAGACTAAATGATATTGATGATGCTATGGGAACAGCAGTAAATGTTCAGTCCATGGTTTTTGGAAATATGGGAGATAATTCTGGTACAGGTGTAGCATTTTCAAGAAACCCAGCAACTGGTGAAAATAAATTATTTGGTGAATATTTAATTAATGCTCAAGGTGAAGATGTTGTAGCAGGTGTAAGAACTCCACAAGAAATAGCTACCTTAAAAGAAGCTATGCCAGAAGTTTATGAAGAATTTGCAAGTACTGCTAAAAAACTTGAAGAGCATTATAAAGATATGCAAGATATGGAATTTACCATCCAAGAAGGAAAATTATTCCTCCTTCAAACAAGAAATGGTAAAAGAACTGCCCATGCTGCCGTAAAAGCTGCAGTAGATATGGTCGAAGAAGGATTAATTGATAAAAAACAAGCAGTTCTTAGAGTAAATCCAAAAGACTTAGACGGATTGCTTCACCCTACCTTTACAAACGAAGCAACGAAAAAAAATAAAGCTGTTGCAAAAGGCCTAGCAGCTTCTCCAGGAGCTGCAGTTGGAAAAATTGCTTTCACCGCAAAAGATGCAGCATTAAGAGCAACAGATGGTGAAGATGTAATCTTAGTTCGTGAAGAAACTTCTCCAGAAGATTTGGAAGGAATGGTAAAAGCAAACGGAATTTTAACTGCACGCGGTGGTATGACAAGCCATGCTGCAGTAGTGGCTCGTGGTATGGGTAAATGCTGTGTATCCGGTGCCAGCGATATCCATGTAAATGAAGATGAAGGAACTATGAGAATTGGAGATGAAGTTTATACTAAAGATGATACTATTTCTCTAAATGGATCTACAGGTGAAATATTCATAGGATCTCTTGAAACTCAATCACCACAACTAGAAGGAAATTTCGGTACATTCATGGGATGGGTTGAAGAATTTAGAGATATGAAAATTAGAACAAATGCAGATACTCCAAGAGATGTAGAGCAAGCCCTAGAATTTGGCGCAGAAGGAATCGGGCTTTGCCGTACAGAACATATGTTCTTTAAAGAAGATAGGATTTTCCAAGTACGTAAGATGATTTTAGCAAATGACCTTGAAACAAGAAAATCTGCCTTAGATAAAATATTGCCAATGCAAGAAGATGACTTCTATCAAATATATACACTTATGGGTGATAGACCAGTAACTGTTAGACTTCTAGATCCACCACTTCACGAATTTTTACCAAGGGGTGAAGCAGAAATAAAAGATTTAGCAGTAGAACTTGGTATAGAACCAGCAAGAGTTAAAGAAAGAATCACAGAATTAGAAGAAGTAAACCCAATGTTAGGTTTTAGAGGACTTAGACTTGGAGTAAGATATCCAGAAATTTCTCGTATGCAAGCTAGAGCCATCATTCAAGCTGCCATTCACTGCCATGAAGAAGGCAATGAAGTCATTCCAGAAATAATGATTCCTCTATCAAGTGATGTAAAAGAATTAAAATATGTAATTGATGAAGTAAATGATGAAATCAAACAAGTATTTGAAGAAAAAGGAAAAGAAATAAAATACCTAGTAGGTACTATGATAGAAATACCAAGAGCTGCAATAACTGCAGATGAGATTGCAGAAATCACAGACTTCTTTAGCTTTGGTACCAACGACCTTACACAAATGACCTTTGGTTTATCAAGAGATGATGCTGGTAAATTCTTACCACTATATCTAGAAAAAGATTTATTTGCCAAAGATCCATTCCAAGTACTAGACCAAAAAGGTGTTGGTTTCCTAGTAGAAACAGCTGTAGAAAAAGGTAGAGCTACTAATAAAGATTTACATTTAGGAATTTGTGGAGAACACGGCGGTGAACCATCAACTGTAAAATATTTATATAATGTTGGACTAGACTACGCATCCTGCTCACCATTTAGAGTACCAATTGCAAAACTAGCTGCTGCCCAAGCTGCTATTGAGAAAAAAGAAAATTAAGTAAATAATAAAAGACCTGGTATATGCCAGGTCTTATCTATTTAATATTTACTCTGCCTTCTGTAGTTCTTCTTTAGCGTGCACTAACTGAGTTATTAAATCATTGTAAGGGGTTTCAATATTATGCTTCTTGCCTTTTTCAACTACTGCCCCATTTATAAAATCAATTTCTGTTTTTTTATTGTTTTTTACTAAATCTTGGTACATAGATGGATAGTGATCTTTTGCCGATTCAGATGTTTGATAGATATAGTCTAACATTTCTTTTTTATCTAGTTTTATACCATCAGCATTTCCTACCTCAACAAATTCATTTACAAGATCATCAACTATTTTCTTATGGGCATTAGTTGAGAAAAATTCTCCTATCTTACATTTTAAAAGTGCTGATGTTGAGTTCATAGTTCCATTTACCATTACTTTTCTCCAAATAGCATGCATAACATTACTATCATATTTAGTATGTAAATTTGCTTGCTCTAATAAATCAGCAACCTTTTTACCTTCTTCTTCATTACCACCAATGTTTTGAACATCTATAGAACCAATTCCTGAAATATTTATAGAGCCTGGACCATTGATACCAGCTGCCCATACTGTAACACCCATATTAATTTGATCAAGGTTTACATGCTCTTTTAAAATTCTTTCATGCCCCATACCATTTAATAGGCACAGTACTTGCGTATTTTCATCTATAAGGTGAGATACATCTTGCATCATACTATCAAGTTTCATAGATTTTGTCATTACAACTATTAAGTCAGCTTTTCTACTAGCTTGAGTTGGTTTTAAGGCCACAATTTCAATTTTATCTTCTACTTTGCCAGTCACTTCTAAACCATTTTTATTTATATTATCAATATGTTCTTGCCAGTAGTCTAATAATATTACTTCACTATCAGTATTTTTTTGAATATGGTATCCAACAGTACATCCCATTGCACCACTACCTGCAATATAAACTAACATATATACTCCTCCTAATTTTTAAATTCAAAAATAGACTCATCATAAATTTTTACAAAACGTTCAAAGATATAATGAACTACAAATGTCACTAATATAGGTATCACAAACCAACAAATTAACATTAAAACAACATTCATCCCAGGTCCTTCTAAAGATGCTATGGGACTTACAAATCCTACTTGCCCAAAGCCACCAGTCTCAGGTGTATTAACAATACCAAAAATTGATACTGGTATAGAAGTGATTGCAGCAGATATCGCTATAGGTAAAGCCATAATTGGATTTGCAAAAAAGTTTGGCATCATCATTTTCATCGCACCAAGAAATATTGCAATCGGAACACCTTTACCATTATTTTTATTTTTTGCTGTTGCTATTGTTAAAAAATATGCACAAGTTGCTACACCCATTCCAGCTGCTGCAGCTGCCATACCATCAAGTCCTATTGCTAAAGTAATAGCTACTGTTGATATTGGACTAATTATTATTATAGAAAATGCAATACAAATTAATAAACTCATTAAAAATGGTTGTAAATTAGTAAAAGAGTTTATACCTTGTCCAATAAAAAACGTTATTTTCGAAACATAAGGAAGTAATTTAAATCCTAAATATCCAGCTCCAGCCCCTATTACTATCGGTAAGAGAATAATATTTAAAGATCCAAACTTATCACCTATCAAAAGCACTAAATAAACAGCTAAGGCAGCAGTTATCATAGTATTGATTAAATCACCAATACCTGCCAGCTGAAAAATAGGAGCCGTACTTCCATTTATGGTAGCTTCTACATATTTCCAGGCTCCTGAGCCTATCATAGATGCTCCACCTACAGCTGCTTGCTGCATGGCAGTTAAACCAAAATTATTTGCAACTAAAAATCCAGTCATAAGTGGAGTAAAAAATTGAAATACTTGAACAATTCTTAAAAACTCACTTGCGAATGTAGAATCAGGAAATAGTTTTAAGATAACAGCTAATACCGCATTTGGTATAAGAGCTATTACTATAGCCTGAGCTGTTCCATTTAGCACATTCATCAAGAAGTTTTTAGGTTTTATACTTTTATCCATATAACCTCCCTAAAATATACTAATATAATAAAACATAAGATAAAGATTGTCAAATAAATCACATTTTGTATTAAAGTAAATTATTATAATGTTTTATTTCAAACAACAAATATAATATCGGCTATATTTTAATAATAAAAATCCCCAAAGCTTAAACTTTGGGGATTAAGTAAGGTTAAATCAAATTATTTTCTTTTAACCAGATTTCTATATCTGTTCCTTTTGCTCTATCTTTTATTCCTTTAGCTACTAGTTTTGGAACTGGTAGATTTGGTTTTTCATAATCATTTAATGCACTTACTGCATTCATTAGGTATCTTATATCGTATCTTGAAGCGTATACTTCTGGAATTCCTTTTTCAACTCCGCATAGAGCATAGACAGCTTCCATAGCAGTTCTACCAGAGTATTCTGTTGTAAATACTGTATCTCTACCTGGTTTATCTAATGTTTCTGCAAATTGTCCCAAGAAAGCAAAGTTAACTGCTCCTTTTGGAACTACGTATGGCCTATCGCCAAACTCACGTGGTTCAAAATGGCTTGTGATATATGGCATCATTACTGGAATTGCAGAGCAATCTTTAGCTAATCTGTCAATTTCTGATGTAGGAACTCCTATATGATATAACCATTCTTTGGTAATTTCTTTACCAGTACAATCTCTCATTGGCTTATCTATATAGTTACCTTTTTTATCTGAGAATAGTCCATATACCCAAACACATACATCATCTTTTGGCTGACCAACGTATTGAGGTTGTCTATTTATTGTCCAGCTCATTAACCAATTTGAGTCATGGACAGTAACTATACCACCTGTCACAGTCTTACCTGTATATGGACTCCTTTGGGTAATTTTTTCTATATAATCAATTACTTCTCCACCATGTACTGTGACTGTACATGATTCCCAATTTGTTCTTTCTACATCTGAACAGAATTTATCTGGATGACCAAATTCGTCAGATTTTAAGGCTATATTTCTCCATAATTCCCAACTACCACCAAGATCAGCAGTTAGAGTTGCTGGAGTATCATCATCTCCATAGCTTGTTGATTCTGTCATAGATCCATTAGTAATAAATACTAAATCATTTTCTGATAAGTCTATGGATTTATCTTCTCCCTTACTATTTTCGATAACTAATTTAGTAGCAACTTTTTTCTCATCAGTTATATCAAAATCAACATCTTTTACAGTTACACCATATTGGAATTTTGCACCTTGATCTTTTAACCATTTTACAATAGGTTTTACAATTGATTCGTATTGGTCATATTCTGTAAATTGAAGTGCAGATAAGTCTGGTAATCCTCCAACGTGGTGAATAAATCTGTTTAGATATAATTTCATTTCTAAAGCAGAGTTCCAGTTTTGGAAGGCAAACATAGACCTCCATAAGGTCCAGAAGTCACTTTCTAAAGTTTCTTCACTAAATACTTCATCAATTTGTTTATTTACCAATTGATCATCTGCTGTAATAGTTAAATCTATTATTTCCTTTAAAGCTTTATCGCTTAGGTTAAATTTTCCGTTATCATATCTTTGTCCATTTTTATGGATGATACGACATTTACTGTAGTTAGGGTCATCTAAGTTTGTATAAAAGAAATGGTCTAGGATTGATTGATCAGGGTCTTCAGCTGATGGAACTGCACTATATAAGTCCCAAAGAATCTCAAAATGGTGACCCATTTCTCTACCACCACGTGCTACATAGCCATGGTACTCATCTTTATAATCACCATCTAAACTACCACCTGGCATTTCTAGTTGTTCTAAAAATGTAATATTTTCTGGATTCATATGTGCATCTTTTACTAGAAATCCACCAGCAGATAAGGCAGCAAGACCTGTTCCTATTATATATGCTTTTTTATCGTCTATATCTTTAGGTTTTCTAGCTTTGACAAGAGAATGGTAGTTACCATTTACAAAGTGAACTCTATCATCATAACTTTTTTTATTCATAATTACTCTCCTTTATGATAAGACAAATTTTTTAGCTGGTATATAATATCAGTTAAAATATCTTATATTTTTATATTACCCCCTAAACTAATTACTAATCATTTATATTCTTTTATTAGTATAATAATTATATAGAAAAATATTTATATAAGTTCTTTCATATTTAAATTATTATTAAATATATTTTCTTATTAAATTTATAGTTAGTAAATTATTATTTAAATTTACTTCTGCCTCATCTATTAGGTAACCTATTATTTTTATTTCTTCTTGATTATCAGAATCTAGCAATTCGTCATAATAATTATCATAAGCTAGTACCCTAGGATGATTTAGAATTTTTTTAAGCTTATCTATATCTATAAATATGGGATTAACCACTCCCTTAATATTTATATTTGTATAAGTCTCCTCTAAGCTAACATTTGCACTTATATTTTTAAAATCGTGAGTAACAAAATACTCCACTATTACATTTAAAATTTTTCTAGCCTTATCTCTTTCTCTAATCACGTTTACGCCTTTCTATAAAATTTTTATATAAAGGTACTAAAACTGCAGCTACTATACCTCCAGCTAGACCATTATTATATAAATTGATTCCTCCATGGATAAGTCCTGTATTAGTTGCGACAGCCTTATGAATAAATCCTGCAAATATACCTGCAAGAAATCCAAATTCACCTGCAATTGGTGCAAGAGTTGTTGAAAATAAAGCAGTAAGTATTGATGTTGTACTGGAAGGATCATATTTATTAATTAAACTTGTAAGATATACTCCTAGCATTATAGGGATAATATTTCTAGGGTGTTTACCAAAAGCTGCAAAACCCATTACAGTGAAAATACCTCCAAGGATAGGACCATTAAAGATACCCGCACTCATTTTTACAAATAAAATAGCAATCAAACCATTTAGGCCCATATTTATCATTACCAAATATTTATTTGCTTCAATAGTATAATCGGTAATAAGCTTACCACTTAAATCTAGGATATTTTTCTTATAGCCATTAAAGCCTTTATTTTTAATAATTCCGTAGAATGCTAGGAACAAGCAAAATATTAAAATAAAATAAAATGCATGATTGTCATTACCAGAATAAGTTTCACTAATAATTGGCATTTCTTTATCAAACATTCTAAGTATCCCTGCAAAAATTATTCCCAAAATTCCTAAGGTAAATCCTACGTTATATAAAGAGTAACCATCATGGAATTTTACAAAAGATGCAGAAATCGGAACTATAATTAACCCTATTATTATACCTGCTAAAAATCCTAGTAATAGGCCCACTGGTAAAGAAAAATCTAATCCAAATATTAGCAAACTAATAAGAGGACTAATACCAGTTACAAAACACATGACTTGCATGAGACTAGATATAGGGATTTTTTTAAATTTAGAATATAAATATACTCCAATCATTAAAGGTAGGGAGTTAATAATATTCTTACCAAAAAAACTAAAACCTGTTAGGGTAAATAGACCTGCAACTAGGGCACCTGTTATAGTAGCTCCACTTCTTTCTGCAAGTATGAGGGAGATAAAAAGCATGAAGCCTGCATTTACAAAACTTGCCCCTAGACCACCAATTTCCATATAATCTGATACTAAAATACTAGGAGCACTAATTATTTCTAATATACCTTTTTGGATATTTGAAACTGAGTCTAGGCTTAAACCAAAAATAATTAGTAGTAAACTAAGAATATAAAAATCTTTATACTTAATCTTACTTATTTTTTTCATTTTTAAACTTTCACTTTTTTACTTCTAACTTTAAAATTTTCTATGCTTACTTTGTATACATTTGTGATATTTAAACTCCTAGTTATAGGTATATCAAAATAATCAATCATATTCGGTGTATATTTTTGACAAATAGCACGCATAACTTCTATTTTCTCTTTATCTTCTAAGAGTAACTCTGCATCTCCATTTACAATTACAGACTCAAAGTTAGTTGTAAAAACTGTATTTACAAACTTACCATGCTTACTTGGATCTGTTACCATTTCTTCTATTTGATTTTTATCATATAAATCTGGTACTTCTACTTCTCCAATAAAGCTTATGCTAACCCTAGGATTTTCTTTTAAAAAATCTATATTTTTACCCTTTTGGCCTGTATGAAAATATAAACTATCACCTAATCTAATTATAGACATTGGTACTCCGTAAGCTTCGTTATTACTAGCCATAGATATAAGACCATATTCTGCCCTGTCGATAATTTGGTATGCTTGATAACGTTTTTCTATAGCTTTAATATCAGTCATAAACTCTCCTCCTCTAATAAATTTTACAAACCTCTTTTGACTTTAATTATAAACTACAAATACAGCCTTGACAACGTTTAAAAAACTATATTGATTTTATATAAGGTTATAATAACAAATAAATTCCATAAAAAAATAAATAAAGAATCTTTGATTTTATTGGATAGTCATAAAAAATTTGGAATTTAAAAATCGGCACAAGATTAGTATCTCATACCGATTAAATTATTAGTTACTTTTAAAATTAATTTAAAAATATAATTCTATGTTTATAACTTAAGTTCAAACTCTATTAATTATCCTATTGTCAAATTCATATCTGTTCTATCGCTGCTAATCTTTTGCCTGGAACTGAAGATAATAGTTTTTTAGTATAATCTTTTCTAGGATTTTCAAAAATTTCTTCTGATTCACCATATTCTACGCATTTCCCATGGTACATGACAAGAACTTCTTCAGCCACATGTCTTACTACAGATAAATCATGAGAGATGAAAATCATACTAAGTCCCAACTCTTTTTGTAAATTCTCCAGAAGATTTATTATTTGAGCTTGTATGGAAACATCAAGAGCAGAGGTTGGCTCATCTGCAATAATTATTTTAGGATCTACAGCAAGGGCTCTTGCTATGGATATTCTTTGTCTTTGTCCTCCTGAAAATTCGTGAGGATACCTATCCATATGATATTCAGAGAGTCCACAAATTTCCATGGTTTCTAGAACTTTTTGATATATTTTTTTATTATCTTTTTCTCCAAGTAGATTTCTAATTCCCGATGCAATAATATCTTTACATTTTTTTCTAGGATTTAGGGAAGAATACGGATCTTGGAAAATCATTTGAACATCTGTTCTATAATCTTTAAGTTCTTTTTTATTTGCAGATAAAATATCTTTACCATTATAGATAACTTCACCCTTAGCATCTGGGTATAAGCCCATGATGATTCTTGCAAGTGTTGACTTTCCTGACCCACTTTCTCCAACAACTCCAAGCGTATGGGAAGTTTTAAGATCAAAAGAAATATTATCAACGGCTATTAGATTATTTCCCTTTTTTAATTTAAATTCTTTTTCTAAGTTTTTAACTTGTAATATTGTTTTTTCTTCCATATTATCACCTATACAAGAAGCAACTTACCTTATGGCCATCAATATCAATTTCAGGAGGAACTTTCTTCTCACAAATATCCATCTTATACTCACACCTATCACAAAAATTACAACGCTCAGCAAGTCCTATAGGGTTTGGAACCGAACCTTTAATTGTATAAAGTTCTTCTTTTTTCATGTGTGCACTTGGAATTGATTTTATAAGACCTTTGGTGTAAGGGTGGAGAGGATTTTTGAAAATATCTTCTGCCCTGCCCCTTTCTACAACTCTTCCAGCATACATTACATTTACATAATCTGCTATGTCAGATACAACTGCCAAATCGTGACTTATAAAAATTATAGCAGTGTTCATATCTTCTTTTAACTTTTTCATAAGTTCCAAAACTTCTTTTTGGATAGTTACATCTAAGGCTGTCGTTGGCTCATCTGCAATGAGCAGCTTTGGAGAAGAAGAAAGAGCCATTGCAATCATAATTCTCTGTCTCATTCCTCCAGAAAGTTCATGAGGATAGGAGTTATAAACATCTTCTGCCCTATCAATTTCGACTTTTTTTATCATTTCCAAAGATTTTTCTTTAGCAGTTTTTTTATCCATTTTTAGATGGGTCCTAAAAACTTCTGAAATTTGATAGCCAATCTTTAAGGCTGGATTTAGTGATGTCATTGGCTCTTGAAAAATCATGGAGATTTCATTGCCCCTTATTTTTCTAAGCTCTTCAGCGGATAAATCTAAGAGATTTCTACCATCAAAAATAATTTCTCCAGATATTTTTTCAATGGAAGAATCATCTAAAAGACCCATTATAGCAAGACTTGTAACAGATTTACCAGAACCACTCTCTCCTACAATAGCCGTTGTTTTTCCGTAACGAGTATTTATATTGGCTTTATTTACTGCTTTTACAATACCTTGAGAACTTTTGAAAAAAACTTCAAGGTCTTTTATTTCTAATAACATACTACCTCCTAAATTTCGGATCAAAGGCATCTCTTAGGGCATCACCAACTATATTTAAAACTAAAATAGTTAGGGCAATAGCCATACCAGGAAAAAGTGTAATATGAGGGTAGTTTCTTATATAAGCCCTGCCCTCCGAAAGCATTTGTCCCCATTCTGCCTCTGGTGGCATAATTCCCATTCCAATAAATGAAAGAGAGGCTGCCGATAATATTGCTGTTCCTACTCCAATTGTTGCTTGAACAATTATTGGTGCAAAACAGTTGGGAAGAATTTCAGTAAAAATCAATTTTAAGTTATTGACACCAGCAAGTTTTGCTGCTTCCACATACTCTAAGTTTTTGACAGCCATGACCTGACTTCTTACAATCTTCGCATAAGAAGGAATAGAAGATAGGGATACGGCCAAAATTAGATTTTTCATACCTCCACCAAGGGCTGCTGCTAAAGCAATAGCAAGAACAAGCTGTGGGATAGATAATATTGTATCCATAATTCTCATTATAATTGCATCAAAGACTCCTTCATAGTAACCGGCAAAGGCACCAATTATAACTCCTATAACTGTAGAAATAACTACTGAAGTAAAACCAATCTTTAGAGAAATTTGAGCACCCTTTAAAACTCTAGAGAAAATATCACGACCGAAATTGTCAGTACCCATGATATGCTCTGCACTTGGTTTTAAAAAGTTTTCTTGAGGGATTTGCTCAGTATAGTCATAAGGAGTAAGAAAGTCCGCAAAAATTGCTGCAAGAATGATTAAAATCAAAATTACAAGGGCAACGACTGCGAGTTTATTTCTCTTATAATATTTAAAAAATGTTTTAAATCTATCTCGCATACTGCACCTACTTATACTCTGCTTTTATTCTAGGATTTATAAAACCATAAAGAATATCTACAATTATCGAAATTAGTAAATAAACTATGGCAATAAGTAAAATTGCTCCAAGAATAATTGGGTAATCACGAGTTTTTATAGAATCTACCATCAATCTACCAATGCCAGGAATTGAAAAAATTGTCTCTGTCAATATACTTCCACCCAGAAGCCCACCAGCTTGAAGTCCAATTGTTGTTATAACAGGAATCATAGCATTTTTTAGGGCATGGACTAATATAATTTTTCTTTTTAAAAGCCCTTTAGATAAGGCTGTCCTAATGTAGTCCTTATCTAAAACATCTAACATGGCTGATCTTGTCATCCTCATAATAACTGCAGAAGATTGAAAACCTAGAGCAAACCAAGGTAAAATCATCTGTTTGAAAGATGAAAATCCTGATGCTGGAAGTACTTTTAATTTAGTTGAAAATATTATTATAAGTAAAAGTCCTGACCAAAATATTGGCATAGCAAGACCTACCATTCCAAGGGCTGTAATTATAGAATCTATAGCAGTATTTTTCTTTATAGCTGCCAAAACTCCAAAAGATATTCCCATAATTATAGAGATAATAAGGGCTCCACTGGCAAGCTTAATTGTTGTTGGAAAAACTCTTAAAAGAGTCTCGGTAACTGACATACCTGACTGGTAACTTTTACCTAAATCAAAATGAAAAACTAAATTTTTCAAATAATTTCCATATTGAACTATAAAGGGATCATTTAACCCCAAACTTTCTCTGATTGCTTCAACTGTTTCCTTTGTCGCATTGGGACCTGCTGCAGCTAGAGCAGCATCTCCTGGAGATAGATAAAGCAGAGAGAATACTATAAAACTTATTCCTAACAGAGTAGGTATTAGTATCAAGAGTCTTTTTAATATATATTTTGCCATATATAATCCTTTCTTTGCTAGAAAGAGAAAATTCACCAAATAAGAACTTGGTGAATTTTTAAAAATTAATTTTCTAATAATGTTACATCTTTAAGTTCTTGCGGATATTTTGGAAGTAGCTTAAGCCCTTCTACCTTACTGTTTGCTGCCACAAGTGTTTCACCATAGCATATATATAACCATGGATACTCTTCATTTATAAGTTCTTGAGCTCTTTTGTAGACTTCTGCTCTTTTAGTTTCATCAACTGTTGCAAGACCTTCCTTCATTAGGTTATCAAGTTCTTCATTTCCAAAGTACATGTAATTTGGTCCATGACCCTTGTTTGATGAATGGAATGGTTGGAATAACTCATAGTGAGCATCTACAATAGATGGGTTCCAACTCATAATAAACATATTATGCTCTTGTCTTTTAAGTGCGTCAACAAATGCTCCCCATTCAAGTCTTTGTACATCTAGGCCAATTCCGTATTCTTTTAATTGAGCTTGCATCATTGTTGCAACATTCACTCTTTGAGTATTATCAGAAGTGTAGATTGAAAGATTATCTCCCTCTCCTACTCCTGCTTTTGCAAAAAGTTCTTTTGCCTTTTCCTTATCTACTTTATTTTCTGGTAAATCATCTGCAATAGAATATTTGAAGTTAGGGTTGATAGGGCTTGTTGCAAGTTTTCCACTATTCATATAAACAGTTTCAAAAATCGAATTCATATCAATAGCATTAACCATAGCTTCTCTGGCTTCTTTTTTATCAAAAGGTGCCTTTTCCATGTTAAATCCGATAAAGTGAACTGAGTTATCAAGTTTTCTAAATAAATTTAGGTCAGGATTGTCTTCTATGTTAGAAATTTCATTTGGATCAACTTTGTAAGCTAAATCAACTCCACCACTTTCAAGTTCAATAATTCTTTGAGATGCTTCTGGTATAACTTTCATTTCTATACCAGCAATTTGTGGTTTATCACCCCAGTAATTTTCATTTACTGAAAAATTTGCATGATCATTTTGCACCCATTCATCTAAAACAAAAGGTCCTGTTCCCATAGGCTCATTAGCAAGGTCTGCTCCATTTTCGACATATTTTTTTGAAAGAATGGAAACAGCTGGGTGGGAAAGTGAGTTTAAGAATGCAGCATCTGGTTCAGTTAGTTTAAAGGAGAAAGTCAAGTCATCTTCTTTTTCGTAAGAGTCCTTGTCAATTTTTCCGTAAAATGGTTCGAATTTTTCAGATTCTGCAGCTCTTTTTAGAGTAAATATAACATCATCCACTGTTAAAGGGTCTCCATTAGAGAACTTAACACCTTCTCTTAACTTTATTTTAAAGGTTTGTGGATCTGGATTTTCAATAGATTCTGCAAGTGAGTTTTCAATTTCTCCCTCTGCATTTCTTTTTACTAAAGTATCATAAACTTGGAGTAAGATATTTTCAGCATAGTCATCATAACCGTATCAGTTTCAAGGGTTGTTGTATCTTCTGAAACTGCAACTTTTAAGATTTTTTCTTCAGCTTCACTATTTTCATTTGATGAGCAAGCTGTTATAAATAAGGAAATCGCCAAAAGCATTCCAGTAATTATTTTCTTTTTCATTAATTATATTCCTTTCTTAATTACTTTATATGAAACAGTATCTAATATATATTAATTTGTATACCCTCTAATACACGAATAAACTATCAACTTCCTTTCTTAAATGTTTTATATGAATAGGCATTTTTTATATTAAATTAGCTAAATAAAGTCATACAGTTTTTTTCGATAAAAATATAATTTTTATAGACAACGATTTTATTTACCTAACAATTTTAATACTCCTAAATATAAAAAATACTTTATATCCTATCCTTTATATAGTTGCTTAAAAAATTAGAGAGCTTATATAGGAATTGCCCTTAAACTTTATCTCTAAGCACATCCTTATTTTTAGAAAATTTTATACCCAAGGATTTTACTATATTATATTAATTATATCATAGTCTACCTTATAAATTAAAGAAAAAAGTTATTAAGATTTCTTTTAACTTTATATTAGAAAGTTACGAATTTTACCTATAATTTATTCTAAAATATCTTTATTTAATAATCTAAGATTTTTTAACATTCGTTAATATAGCCTTTATAAATAGAGATTGCTTAATTGTTTGTACTAAGTAAAAATTTTAAAAAAAATAAGCCTATTAAAGACTTATTTTTTGTTACCAGCCATTCTCTCTTTTCCCCAATAAAATATAGCAATAGTTCCTGGTCCTATATGGCTACCAACGGTTGGTCCTATATTAAATATTTTTACTCCACCATCTATATGAGGAAATGCTTCTTCTATCATTTCTTTTACTTCGTTTGATAATTCTATATTATCAGCTGTTGAAATAAATACTTGATCATTGTAATCTTGACCGCCAATGGCATTGTCTTGCATTTTTTGAAGTAAAGTTTTTAATAACTTTTTACGAGTTCTTATTTTTGATGTAACTATCATATGTCCTTGATCATCTACTTCTATTAAAGGACAAATATGAAGAACTCCTCCTATACTAGCAGCAGTTTTTGATATTCTACCACCACGTGCTACATATTCTAAATTTTCGTTGCTAGTGTAGTTTATCACATGAAGTTTATTTTCTTGCGCCCAATTATATAACTGTTCAGCATTCATTCCCTCTTTTTTCAATTTTGATAGTTTAGAAACGAGCAATCCAACCCCCGCAGAGGCCATTTTTGAGTCTATTGGGTAAATTTTTCTTTCAGGAAAGTCTTCTTTTAATATATTTATAGCTTCAAGTAGTGATTCATATTGACTTGACATACCAGTTGATAAGCAAATATGAACTACATCTTGACCTTTTTCTAATAATGATTTTAGGTATTCTACATACTCACCAGTATTTATTCTAGAAGTAGAAGGAGAAGCACCCTGTCTCATATTGTCATAGAAAGTTTTCATATTTAGTGATTGTCCAAAGTCATCTAAATAATTTTTACCATCTAATTCATAATTTGCATTTATTACGCTTACATCTAGTTTATTTACGTAATCAACTGATAAATCAATAGTTGATTCACAGCTTAATATGTAATCTGTCATATTTCCCCCTTTTAGGAACTTTTAATACTCTATATTTTATCATAAGTTAATGATAAGTCTACCTTGTAATCTACACTTACTTGAGCTTATACCCTTGGTTTATAATTTTTTAATAATCTCTTTATTTATAATATTTTTATCAAATGTCACATTAAAAATATCCATTATAAAATATGATTCATCTATATCTACTTCTGGATATAGTTTACCTTTACTAACCAATATATCATCAAAACTTAATAAAAAGTTATTTTTGCAATCACCTATAACTATATATTGAACTAAAGGATAATCAAGATTGCCCTTATCATCTAAATAAGGATATCCTATTTCTAAAGGTTTTTTTATGTCTATATTTCTTTCATACAAATACTTAGCCAAATTCGGATAATACTTTTTTATATTTTTATAATAGAATTTACACATATCACAATCACATAAATCAGTATAGCTATTATAAAATTTTCTGTTTTTCTTACAATCTATATTCATGGCAATCCCTTATTAATATTAAAATTACTATCTTTATGTTATCCTATTTATTTACGGTATTCAATTTTTAATGCAATTAATGTATAATTATTTTTGGAAAGAAACTTTTAGGAGGAATTATGAAATTAAACAAAGTTTTTTCACTAGGAATGACACTAGCAACTGCCCTAGCATTTACAGCATGCGGGAATAATGATGCAAACAATGATGCAGAAACTAAAAATGAAACTGCAAGTACAGAAACCACTGATGGGAACACTTCATTAGATAAACTAACTGTTCAATTTGTACCATCTCGTGAACCAGACGAAATAATCACAGCAACAGAACCTTTAAAAGACATGTTAAAAGATGAACTTGCTAAAGAAGGTTATGATGTAGAAGATGTAGATATCTCTGTAGGTACTTCTTATGAAGCAACAGGTGAAGCTATGAGTGCTGGTACTGTTGATGTAGGATTTATTCCAGGCGGAACTTATGTAACTTATGATGATGGCGTTGATGTAATCTTAACTGCAACACGTGATGGACTTTCTGTAGACTCAGATGATCCAAAAGAATGGAATGATAATGCGCCAATTAAAAATATAGATGATCAAGTAACATTTTATAGAGCTTTAGTACTAGCTGGTCCTTCTGAAAAAGGAAAAGCCCTAGCAGAAAAAGTAAATAATGGCGAAGAATTATCTTGGGAAGATCTTAACGAGTTAAACTGGGCTGTTATGGGACCAACATCATCTGCAGGATACCTTTACCCATCACTTTGGATGAAAGATAAATTTGATCACACAATCTCAGATTTATCAAATGCTGTTCAAGCAGACTCATACGCTTCTTCATTCTCTAGACTTGCTACAGGTCAAGTTGATGCACTAGTAACATATGCGGATGCTAGAATGGACTATGCTGAACAATGGCAAGGTGAATTTGGTGGAGCAAATGATATTTTCGATGATGTCCAAGTAATCGGTGTAACAGATAAAATCATGAATGATACTATTTCTGTTTCAAAAACTAGCGAAAAAATGACACCAGAATTTATTGAAGCTTTACAAAATGCATTTATCAACATTGGTAAAACTGATGAAGGTAAAGAAGTAATTGCTATTTATACTCACAAAGGATATGAAAAAGCAGATCCAGCAGCCTACGATGCTGAACGTGAAGCTCAAAAACTAGCAAGAGACGCTAACTAATAATTATCTAAAATAAAAGAAAATAAGGACCTATGCCTAAGGGGCTTTAGGTCCTATTTTTTAGAAAATAAAGGAATAATAATGATTGAATTTAAAAATGTTTCAAAAACTTATGATGGTGGTTTTCTAGCATTGAAAGATATAAATCTTACCATTCCTGATGGAGAGTTTGTATCTATAATCGGATCATCTGGTGCTGGTAAATCAACCCTTATTCGTACTATAAACAAAATGCATGATATATCTAGCGGAGAACTAATAGTAGATGGTAAAGATGTATCAAAACTAAAAGGACAAAACCTTAGAGACTACCGCCGTACAATTGGTATGGTTTTTCAAGGATTTAACCTTGTAGAAAGAACTACAGCTCAAAAAAATGTGCTATCAACTTTTGTACCAGATCTAAACTTTTTTCAAAAACTATTTGGAGTTTATACTAAAGATATGAAAAGAAAGTCACTAGAAGCTTTAGATAGTGTAGATATCCTTGATAAAGCTTATTCTAGAACTGACGCCCTATCTGGTGGACAAAAACAAAGAGTAGCTTTAGCACGTACTATTGTTCAAAATCCAAAAATAATCTTAGCTGATGAACCAATTGCAAGTCTAGACCCTGTTTCTAGCCGCCAAGTAATGAATTATTTTAAAATGTTAAATAAAGAATATGGCATCACTGTAATAATAAATATCCACGATGTAGAAACAGCCCTAGAATATTCTGATAGAATTTTAGGTATCAAAAAAGGTGAGCTAGCCTTTGATGGCAAACCAACTGAAGTAAACCAAGATGTTATTAGAAATATCTACGGCCAAGATCCAAAAGATATTGTGGTGGAGTAGAATATGGATAATATTTTTAAAGCAAAAACCATAACCCTTTCTAACGGAAAAGTAGTTGAAGAAAAGAAATCAAATGCTCTTTTGATTTCAATCTTACTCCTAGCTTTTCTAATTGTTGCACTCAGGGTGACAGGTTATGACTCCAAAATACTTGCAAGGAATGGCCGCAATTTAACAGTTATCTTAAAGGATTTATTTTCTCCTGATTGGGAATATCTACCAAAAGTTATAGGCCCTACCATAGATACTATAAAAATGTCCTTATTTGGATCATTTTTAGGTGCTCTTTTATCTTTACCAGCTGCTTTTTTAGCTGCATCAAATATGGTAAATAATAAGATAATAAATTGGATATTTAAACTATTATTTACTATACTAAGAACACTTCCAACTCTAGTAATAGCTTTAATTGCAACTTACGTTTTTGGCCTAGGAACTTTGGCTGGTACCTTTGCAATCTTTGTATTTTCTTTTGCTTATGTAGGAAAGCTAATGTATGAAGAAATAGAAACTCAAAACCTAGGCGCTTATGAAGCTATGATTTCACTAGGCTATACCAAACCAATGGCATTTTTTAAAGGAATCATTCCATCAATTATGCCCACATATTTATCAACAGCTCTTTTTAACTTTGAAGGAAATGTTCGTTATGCTTCAATCTTAGGTTATGTAGGTGCTGGTGGGCTAGGTTTATTAATAAATGAAAATATAGGTTGGCGTGACTACCATAGAGTTGGGACAATATTATTTGCCCTAGTAATTACAGTTTTTATAATCGAACTTATTTCTAGGACGATAAGAAAGAAACTATCATAGGAGGAAATTATGGATCAAAAAATAGAAAAAGTTTTAAATAATGAACCAAATTATAGATTAATTCGTACTATTTTGACAATTATAACCATAGCCATCCTCTTTTGGTCATCAGGGGTCATGGATTTTTCAAAAGTAAATTCTCAAGGTACTGGTATTGTAAAATCAATTTTAGGAGGAATTATCCATCCAGATATGACTCTTCTAACAGATTTTTCAAAAGACAGCCTATGGTATTTAATTTTTGAAACTATTTGTATTGCATTTGTTGGAACACTAATCGGTGCATTAATTTCGCTACCTCTAGCATTTCTATCATCTGCAAATATTGTACCAAGAATAGTGGCAGAAATATTTAAACTTCTTATTTTACTAATAAGAACAATTCCTGCTATTGTATATGGTCTTATGTTTATAAGGGTAACTGGTCCTGGACCTTTTGCAGGGGTAATGACTATGACCTTTACATCTATAGGTATGCTCACAAAATTATTTCAAGAAACTATAGCAAATATTGATACAAATATCCTAGAAGCCTTTGAATCTCTTGGAATAAATACTTGGGGTAAGATAAGATTTGGAATACTTCCACAATTATTTGCAAGTTTTCTATCAACTATTATCTATAGATTTGATATGAATATTCGTGATGCTACCACTTTAGGATTAGTAGGAGCTGGTGGTATCGGTGCTCCACTTATCTTTGCAATCAATGCTTATAGGTGGAATGAAGTTGGAGTTATCCTACTTTCTCTTATGATATTAGTTTTAGTAGTAGAACTATTATCAACTAGAATCCGTAAAAAACTTGCCTACGGTATATAGGAAATAGATATGAAACTAACAATTTTAGAAACAAGCGACATTCATGCTTATATCTCTGAAAAATCTTTTAGCAATCCAAATTTAAATGAAAAATTTTCATTATCAAAAGCTAAAAGCTATATAGATAAAGTTAGAAATGAAAATGATAATATAATTTATATTGATAACGGGGATAGCATCCAAGGCTCCCCCCTAGCGAGCTTTTATAAGGAAAATAATGATTTAAGTAATCTAACAAATACTTATAATTTATTAAAACCAGATGCAATAGTTCTAGGAAACCATGATTTTAACTACGGAAAGGCCTATTTAAAATCATATATAGATAACTTAAATACTGATGTTTTATCTGCTAATACTATTAGAGAAAATGATTATCTAGATATAAAACCTTATATTACAAAAAACATTGGAAATATAAAAGTGGGTATCTTAGGACTTACTACCCAATATATTCCTCACTGGGAAAAACCTAAAAATATTGAGGGTCTAAGCTTTAAATCAGCCTTAGAAACTGCAAAATATTACCTGCCAATCTTAAGAAATGATGAAAATTGTGACATAATAATAGTTTCCTACCATGGGGGCTTTGCAAAAGATTTAGAAACTGGCCGTGAACTAATTCCACAAACTGGTGAAAACGAAGGGTACGAATTACTTTTCTCAAATTTAGACTTTGATGTTTTCCTAACTGGCCATACTCACAAAGAAATTGCAGGCATATATAATAATATCGCAGTAACCCAACCAGGTTTTGCTGGAGCAAAAGTTGCAGAAATAACTATAGATATCGACGAAAATAAAAAAGTCATTGATAAAACAGTTAACTTAGTTGATTTGGCTGAGGTTACTGCTGATAATGAAATAGAAAAACTTATTGCAGATGATATGGTTGGTGTAAATAATTACCTTGACCAAAAATGTGGGGAAATATCTCCAGATGCCATTATCGATTCTGTAACTATGGCACAAATATCCGGCCATCCTTACATTGATCTGATAAATAAAATCCAAATGTACTATACAGATTGTGATATTGCAGGAGTTGCTATCTATTCAAAAGAAGCTAAGGGTATTCCAACTAGTGTAACCATGAGAGATATAATAACAAATTATAGGTTTAATAATACTTTGATGAAAGTTGAAGTTAGTGGAAAAGAATTCAAAGAAATATTAGAACACAATGCCAATTATTTTATGCTAGATGAAAATTACAAGCTAGTGCAAAACCCAGAATATTTTATTTATAATTATGATATATATTCAGGAGTAGACTACACCTTTGATTACACCAGAAAAAGGGGAGAAAGATTAGTAAAAGCTACTTATAAGGGTCATGAAATAAGTGATGATGAAAAAATTATCTTTGCTACAAATAACTACCGAGCTATCGGTGGTGGAGACTTCCCAGTCTTAGACGGATCACAAATAGTTTGGGAATCTTCGCAGGAAACTCCACAGCTTATTTTTGAATATATTGAAAATAAAAAACTAGTTAAGATAAGAGACCTTGATACAGTTAATATTATTGGATTTAAGGATGTAAAATAAAAAGGACTAGCTATCAGTTGATAGCTAGCCCTTTTTTGTCTTCTAATTTATTCCCAAATGAACTTCCTGTTTCAAGTTTATAAAGTTCATACATTAACCAAATTATTCCAACTGTAATAATTATGTGTCCTAAACCACTAATTCTCGAAATAGCACTGAGATTTATTGTATCTACTCCATCCGATACAACTGTAAATATCCCTTTAACGAACATTGTGACAATAGTAAAGGCAAAACCTGTAATATAAGTGTGATAGGCTTTTTTTAATGGTAATATATATTCTTCATCGAAATTTTTAATTAACAAATAAATAGTCATTAATGCTAAAAATCCAAGAGCTAATGTGTGAGTATGGATAAGTTTTAAATAAGTATCACCGTCAAATCCATAATATTTTGTAAATTCACTAGAAAAAGCACCAGCAAATATACCCATTACAAGCATTGTAAATGAAGTAGCTAGTAATGAACTCGCCCTAAATTGTCCAGCAAAATATTTAAATCCAAATACTACTATAAATAAGTATGCAAGAGTTTTTGGCATCATCAAAGCTCCAACTGCAGGATACTTATCTGCAAATAAAACTACAGGGATATAGAATGCAAAGCTTAGTAAAATCAGCCACCACATATTTTTAAGACCTGGTTTTTCTTTCTCTTTATATGACCAAATAATTAGCAAAATACCCATTATCAAGAAAGGAATATTTCTATAGATCCCCCATTGGTATGATTCCTTTGCTCCTCCCCAATTATTTTGCGGCATTGCTACTAGGATGATTCTGATAATTGCTAGTGCATAAACTAAAATCTTTTTTTTATTATCATAGTCTCCACTTTGTTTTCTATAAAAATAATAATATAAAACATAAAAAATTGTCATGGTAATACTTGTAACAAATTTACCCCAAGAAAGTGCAAATGTGTGTGCTTCAAACCCTCCAGGACTAAAGTGTGAAATTACTCTGGGGAGCAAATGAAAACTATCTCCCACACCCAAAAGTATGGCCATAATCCCAAATAACTTAGCTTCTTTACTATTTTCCAAAAGTAGTCTGATACCTAAGGCTATTACTAAGGCAAGGTATCCTATATCAAATAAACTTTCTCCTAATTGCATTAAAAAATTCCTTCCTTTATCCACTCTATATGGATCTTATACTTTTCTATAAATGTAAGCTTATCCCATTCTTCTCTAAAATTTCGCTCGATGAGGCTATGTACAATCGCCCTAAAAAAATAAATTTTTTCTATATCTATGCCCATAGAATCCGCCCTATTAAAAGCTTTCTTAAAATCCTCATGTGAGCATTCCCAACTTTTATTAAGATTTTCATCCCAATATAAAAACCTATTTTTATATAAATTATAAACATCCTTATCAAAAATTATTTCAGCAATATTTTCTCCAAATTCATTCAAAGATTTATAAATATCGCCCTTATTATTTTTCAAAGTTGCCATAAAAAGCAAATGTATATCACGGGTATTTTTATCTAGTATATAAAAATAACTATCCTCAAGATTTTCAAAATACTGATAAAAACTACCACGAGCTATGCCAATTTTCTCAACTATTGATTTTACATTTACCTCAGAAAATGGTTTTTGAGAAAACTCCTCATGTAACACATTAATAACTTTTTGCTTTTTTTCTTGGTCTAGATTATAAAATGTATCTTTAGGCAAATTATCCTCCAATCATGACACCGTGTCACTTTTTATATTATAGATGACACCGTGTCATTTGTCAAATAAAAAAAGGCCTATGCCTTTTTATTTTTATCTTCTTGTTTGGAACTCATTAGACCTCCAACCACTCCTAAGATAAGTCCTACTCCAATACCTAGTGGAATATTTTCTATAGCTGAACCAACTCCTGCTCCAAGAGCTAGGCCTAAGGCTACCCAAGTCCCCATTTTGCTGTCCATAAAATCCTCCTTGATTTATATATCTTTTTTAAAACAAATTATTCTATTGACTTCACTAAATCCAATAGCCAGATGAAAGGCTAGGCTATCTAAATTTGTCAATTCACAATCACTTGCAAATTCTTTACAACCCATATCTTTTGCCCAACTTTCACAAGTTTTTACTAGTTCTCTAGCAATATTTTGTTTACGGTATTCTTCCTCTACATATATGCCTTCTAGGTATCCTACAGGAGAAGTTTCAGTACCTTCCACATAATCATATCTCAAACTAGCATTTGCAAAAGCTACTGGCTTTTCATCTATATACTTTATAAAACAAATACTATTAGAATCATCTGCCATATCTATAAATTCATTAGTTAAATCATCAAGAGAATCATTATCCCAAATTTCACTAGCCATTTTTGCTAAAATTTTAGCATCTTGTTTATTTGATTCTTTTATAAGCTCTTCCATATTCATTCGCCTTAAATTATCAATTAATTAAAATTGAGCAAAGTATCCAAAGCAAGTTTTAGAGCATATTCAATAGAATCTCCTCCAAATCCTCTTGGATCATATTTTTCTACATCTGATAGAGAATCTGCTGTAAATAAGATTTGTCCCCATAAAACATCTCTAAATTCTGCAACTGCTGCAAGGGCTAAGCACTCCATTTCTACTACCTTGCATCCCTCATCAACTCTATATTTAACCATTTCTCTAGTTTCCCTATAAAATCCATCAGTAGTCCATGTCATAACTTCTTCATATTTTAAACTATGCTCAGTTAAAGTTTTTTCAATAGCTGCTAAAGCTAGCGGATTTATTTTTACAAAGCGGGATGGTGGCAAGTAATGATAGCTTGCACCCTCATCTCTTAGGGCTTTATAAGGAACTAAAAAAGTATTTTCAGCTATATCAACTAAAGTACCACATGATCCTGTTGTTATTATTTGCCTACAGCCATAAGATATTAACCAATCTAAGATTTGAGCAGAAGCTGCTGCACCTACTGGTGCTTGAACCAAAGAAATATCCTCTCCCTTGTAATCTATAATATATATAGGATATATTTTAGTTATAGAATCAAATGTGGTAACTATCCTAGCTTTATAATTTTCTGCTAATCTATCCAAAGCATCCCCTAAAAAGGTAAATAAACATTTACTAGGAAGTTTTATTTCAAGATTTGCATGATTTGGCATGATTATAGATTTAATATCATTATCATATTCCAGTATTGGTATTTCATTTTTAAATATTGTTATAATATCTCCTTATCTAAAAGTTCAATTTTTTTGGATTTATTATCAGGATTAATTAATCTTGTCTGAGACTAAATAAATGTTATTGTTATCTATAATTATATCTTCGGTATAGTTATAGATTTTTATTATATCATTCATAAGTCTGGTAATAGGACCTGTACCAGGATTTGAAAAGATTGAGAAAGTTTTCAGATTTTGGTCTCTATCATCTATCTTTTTATTTTTACTCTTAACGATATCTTTACTTTTAGAAGATTTTTTTATCAAAGGAATATTATCTGTAAAGTCTCCAACTTTTTTACCTGCAGTTCCTATTCCCTTTTTTATGTTAGTATCAATAGATGACTTGCCCATATTTTCTAATGCTATAGAACTATCACCAAATAGATCTCTATATTTCATGGACTTTTTTACTATATCATCCCTTATATTTGCTACATATTCTTTACCAAAGTTTTGGCTTAGAATAATTTCTAGAAATGAAGCTAGAGAATATGTATATAAGGATAATCTATAGTAATTAAAATGGTTTTCTAAATCTTCTAGAGTAGATTTCACTTTATTAGATGCTACAAAAGTTTTTTTTCTATTTTCTATACTTTTTACTATACTTTCTATATCTCTACGATAAGATGTAATATTGCTTCTTGATGAATTTTGTATTTCTAATACCCTCTGGTGGTAACTATTTAAAATTAATTCGTTATCCCAATTATATTTATATTTTTGAGTGTAATCCATGACTGTTTCTAGGTTAGATATTATTTTTGATTCTTTTTCTACTTTTAAAACGTCTAAAATTTTCCTCTGAGTTTTAGAAATCTCTTTAAAATCTTTCTCAATAGAATATAGAGCAACTGCCATTAGCATGATTATAGGATCTAATGCTATTGGCTGAATTGGAAAATCAACTTTTTCTAGTTGAGCCATAGCTCCTTTCCCACCACCCTTATAGTATGGCGCAAAACCACCAGATTTATAAGAAACTAATTCATCATTCATCCTAAAATTTTTAATCCTATATAAGGGTTGATTCATATTACTAGCACTAATACTCTCTAAAGATGGAGAAAGTAATGCTGCAATAGTTCCTAAGTTTGAAAGTTCATTTCTAGGTACTTTTATGGTAGAAGCCTTATTTAATTGAGATCTTGCCTCAATTAATAAGCTACCTGTAAGTTCTTCTAAACTTATTTTTTCTACTTTATTTTCTTTATCATTAAAATTTTCCAGTTTATTCTTATTCATAATATTTTTAGACTTATCTTTCTTTTTTATTTTATATAATTATTTATTATATATTATAATTAAAATTTAACATAAAATCTACCTAGCAAGTCTATAAGTATCATAATCAGACAAGCTTTCACCCTTTAACCATTTAACTATCATAGTAGACGCAATTTTTGAATAAACAGTACCATTTCCTCCAACACCACAAACTACAAATATATCTTCATTTTCTGGATCTACGCCCATGTATGGCAAATTGTCTTTGCTTATGCCAAATAAAGCTGCATAATTATAATCAGCGTGCATTTGCTTTTTTTCTACAAACATAGAATTAGCAGATTTTACTAAGTCTTTTTCATATTTTAAAGCATCTTTTTCTTTTAATTTATTACCTTTTTCATCAAAACCACCTATCATAAGTCTATTATCAAAAGTTTTCTTAAAGTAGGTATAGGCATCTTTTACTTCCCAAACTAAAAGATCTTCTTCATCACTTATTTCTACCGGATCACTTACTGCCACATAGGTCTTATATATTTCTACATTTTCTAAGCTTTTTTGAAATTGTTCTGGTGGGTTGTAACCGGTCGCTATTATGATTTTATTAAAAGAAGTTTTTATTTTATTACCTGCTATTTCTAAGGTAACTATGTTTTGATTATTTTCTTTATGAGCTTTTATAAACTTAGCTCCTTCTACGATTTCTAAATCATATTTTTCAGATGCTGTTTTTAAAAGTCTTAGGACAAAGGCATAAGGATTTAGGTTTATATCTGGTCCACATTTTAAACCACCATAGGCATTTATATTGTGTTCTTTTAATTCCTCATTATCTAAATATGATACATCATAGCCAATTTCTTTTTGTGTTTCAGTTTCAGCTTTTACATCTTTTATTTTTTTCTTATCTGTAGCTAGGATTAGGCTATCACTTTGCTTGAACGTTTCTTGATTTAGTTTTACTATTTCTTCATCTATTTTTATTAAATCCGCTACTGCCTCTTTGGATTGATTATAAAATTTAATTGCTTTTTGACTACCAATTTGTTCAGTAAAAGATTTTACCCCCTGGTCAGACATATATTGAATCAACCCTGTATTAGCTGAAGTAGACCCAGAAGCTATCCTATTTTGCTCTATTAATGTTACCTTATAACCATTTTTTGCAAGCTCATATGCTGCTAAGGCTCCAGACATACCAGATCCTACAACTAAAACATCAGAATTTTCTGTAATATTATTTCTTATACCTAGACTAATGGCCTCAGTATGGCTAGGCCAGTATAAATTTCCTGTATGTAATTTCATAATTCCCCTTTATTTTATAATCTTCACTAATTTTTACCCCATATTTAAGAAAGTAATAGGTCTTTGACTTCATTTATAGAGACTTCTTGAAATGATTTATGAGGCCAATTTGGATTATTGTCCTTATCTATTATCTTTGCCCTTATTCCTTCATGGATAGATTTTGTTTTTATAGCATATTGGACTATTTTTAAATCTAGGTCTAGGGTTTGGTTATAGGTTAAGTTTTTGCCGACAAAGTATTTTTCAAATTGAATAGTTAATATAAAGGGGTCTTTTTTGCTTAAATTTTGATAGCAATTTAAGGCAAAATCATCATCTAAATTTACTTTTAAATTATTATAAATTTCTTCCATGCTATCATAGGAAAAATACTTATTTATTTTAGATAAATTTTTTTGAAGTACAGAATCATTCTCTTTCATTTCAAATTTACTAGCTTCTATTTTAAACTCATTTATTAAATCATCTCCACTAAAGATAGTTGAAAGCGCATATAGTTTTTCTAATAAAATTTGATAACTATTTTCTTTTATAGCTACATCTGCCAACTTATATTTTACTAAATCAGATGAAGATAAACTTACTCCACAAAGACCTACATATTGGCCTAAAGCTTGAGGAAGTTTTGAGATATATTTTCCTACACCCACATCAGGAACAAATCCTAAGCTTGTTTCAGGCATAGCCCACTTTACATTTGGCTCACAGATTATTAAATCAGAATTTATAGTTAGCCCTACACCACCACCCATGACAATCCCCTGCCAGTGGCTAATGATTGGTTTTTTGTAAGAATTTATGTATGCATCAAGTTCATATTCTTTTTTAAAAAGATAAGACTTATCCTTACAATTGTCATTTACTAAATAATTGGTATATATTTCCTTTAAATCACCACCAGCAGAAAATCCTTTTTTTACCAAACTATCAAAAAGAATTACTTTAATATTCTCATCATCTTCCCACTTTTTTAAAATACTATATATTCGTTCAACCATGGCTAGATTTATAGCATTTAATTTTTCTGGTCGATTTAAATATATAATCCCTACTTTATTTATTACTTTTTCTTCTATCATATTAACTCCACTAAAAAACTCCACCAGTGTATAGATACTAAGTGAAGTTTTTATTATTTTTTATATCTTTCTTTGTATCGGTATTTGAATTTTAAAATCTAAGTCTTAAAATACTATTCCTATCCATAATTTAATTATATATAATTTACTTCAATAGAATAGCTTACTTATTATTTTTACCTTCTATTAAGTTTTCCTTTATTAAAAACTCTCTAGCAACTTCATTAGCTGACTTGCCTTCCACATCTACCATATAATTCATTTCAGTCATCTGGTCATTTGTTATTTTTCCTGCAAGTTTTCCTAGTATCTCTTCAAGCTCAGGATATTCTTTTAAAGTTTCACTTCTTAATAAAGGTGCAGCTTGATAGGGTGGAAATAGCTTTTTATCATCTTCTAAAACTTTTAGTTTATTTGTAATAATCTGACTATCTGTAGAGTAAACATCGGTTATATCTATAGATCCATTTGAAATTGCCGTATATCTTAGCGCAGGCTCCATAGTTTTTACATCTAAATCTAAATTGTATAAAGATTTTAAACCACGATTACCATCCTCCCTATCATTAAATTCTAGAGTAAAACCGGCTACAGAACTATTTTCAACATTTTTTAAGTCTGAAACTTTTTTAATATTATTTTCATTTGCAAAGTCTTCTCTTACAGCTAGGGCATAAGTATTTTGAAATTTACTAGGAGATAGTAAGGCTAAATTATCTTGCTCATAAATTTTATCCCTGGCAAGCTCATAAACCTCATTAGGGTCATTTGAAATTTCTCCAATATCATCATTTAAAAGAGAACTGGTAATTGTCCCTGTAAATTCTGGATACATATCTATACTACCAGATTTTAAGGCCTCATATAGGAAACTAGTTTTTCCAAAATTTGGCTTTAATTCTACTTCTAGGTCACTATTTTCCTCAATTAATTCCTTGTACATATTTATAAGAATTTCTGGCTCTGCTCCAAGTTTTCCAGCTGCAACTAATTTTTTAGAACTTTTTCCTCCAAAAGGAGTTAAACTTAAAAGTGTGACAAGGCTTGCTATTATAAGAATTATAAGTATCGTTTTTGGTTTTTTATTTTGTAATAATTTAATCAAAACTCCAAATAATATTGCCAAAATCGCTGAAGAAATCGCTCCAATTAGTATCAATGAAGAATTGTTTCTATCAATCCCTAGCAAAATAAAAGTTCCTAGTCCTCCAGCTCCTACTAATGCTGCCAAAGTTGCAGTTCCTATAATCATTATAGCAGATGTTCTTACACCTGACATAATAATTGGCATGGCCAAACTTAGTTTAAATTTCTTTAATTTTTCCCACTTGGTCATACCAAAAGCAGTGGCAGCTTCTTCTAAAGATGGATCTATTTCAGATAAACCTGTTACTGTGGCTTGATAAATTGGAAATAGTGCATAAATCACAAGAGCAGTAATAGCAGGAATTTTTCCTATACCCATTAATGGAATAAATAGTCCTAGCAAAGCAAGGGATGGTATTGTTTGAAAAATACCGGTTACTTGTAGTATTGCTTCATTTGCTCTTTTTTTATTTGATAAGGCTATAGCAAGAGGAATTGCTATTAAAATAGCTATAATTAAAGAAACTAGAGATATTTCTATATGTTCAAATAAGGCTCCTATCCAGTCAGCTTTTCTTTCATTAAAAGTTGTTATTAAATTATTCATGGATTAACTCACTTTCATTTTCAAAAAACTGGCTAACAAAACTATTGGCTGGCTTATTTATAATTTCTTTTGGAGTGCCTATTTGTACAATTTTTCCTTCTTTCATAATACAAATCCTATCCGCTAATTTTATTGCTTCATTCATATCGTGAGTTACAAAAACTGTTGTAATTTTATAATCATTGTGGATTTTTGTAATTAAATCTTGAAGCTGGGACCTACTAATTGGATCTAGGGCAGAAAATGGTTCATCCATTAAAAGAACATCTGGATTTGCTGCGATAGCTCTTAATATACCTATTCTCTGCTTTTCTCCCCCAGATAAATCTTTTGGTAACCTATTACTATAAACTTTTGGGTCCATACCAACTTCAGTTAAAAGCTCATTTGTAATATCTTTAATAGTTTTCTTATCCATTTTTTTCATTTCAGGGATAAGGGCAATATTTTCCGCTACTGTCATATTGGGGAAAAGTGCAATTTGTTGTAAAACGTAGCCCATGTTCAATCTTAATTCTCTAAGGGGATAATCTTTTATTTTTTTATTGTTAAATAAAATATCTCCCTCACTTTGCTCTATTAATCTATTTATAAGCTTTAGTGTAGTAGTCTTCCCACTACCGCTGGGTCCAACTATTACAAAAAATTCTCCTTTTTTTATCTCAAAATTTAAATCATCTAGAATTTTCCAACTATCAGGATATGCCATAGATACATTTTGATATCTAATCATTATTATTCCTTTCTTATTATAAAAAAAAGCCTTTTAAGTTTATACTCTAAAAGGCTTTTAAATAAACCAAATAATATTTTATTACTTAATATTATGTTTATCCATTCTCTCTTTAAATAAATCGGTAATTATTTTTTGTAACTCTTCGCGTTCTTTTTCTGGTAATTCTCCAGGTTGTTTGGCAATTTCATATAAATCTGGATATTCATTAGCAATTTTTTCTACACTCTTAGTTGTAGCATGATCTCTTACAAAAAATGGAATTTTTTTAATCCATTCTTCAGGTACAAGGGCTAAGATTTTTTTAGTAGCTTCTTTATCAGTTAGTTTTGCAGTTGATAAGCCCTTTTCAATATCATCTTGGTCACCTTTTGTAAAGTCTGTTAGTTTCATATTTCCTCCTATAAATCTTCTACATCTATAACTTTAATATTATTATCCTCTAAAATTTTTGCAAAGACTCCCTTACCTTTTATAAGATTTCCAGTAAATGAGCCATCATATATATTATTTACCCCACAGGATGGGCTTCTTGATTGTAAGATTACTAAATCAACTTTATTATTCTTTATTATATCTAAAGCTTTTTTGGCACCCTTTTTAAATTCATTATCTAGAGATTCTCCATCCTTTTGTTTTACAAAACCATTTACAATCTCAGCGGGCATCCTTGGTGTAGGTAAACCTCCTAGCACTTCTGGACACAAAGATATAACTTCATGGTCTTTTACAAAATCAGCTAATTTTCTATTATAATTATTGCCACCATTATATTTACAATTTTCACCTAATAAACAAGCACTAACTGCAATTTTCATTATAAATCAACCTCATCTATTAAATTTTTACTATTAATACTATAACTCTTATTTATTAAATTTAAATAATAAGGAACATTTGAAAAGTTCTTATAATCTTCTAAATTTCTTTATAGATAGATTTAAAACTAATTTTTAGTATGATATATATTTTAAAATATAACATTATACTCACCTTGACATTATCAAATTGTAAGATAAATTCTTAGTAAGAAAACATTTGCAATTAGGAGTTTGCTATGACTAAAAATAAAAAGAAGATTATTATAACTATATTGGCAATATTACTAGCTATATTTATAGGATTTACTCTATTTATAGGATCGCAGGTATTTAACGGATTTACAAATATGGTTTCTAGGGAGGAAACTTTAATAGATGAACAATCTTATGATCAAGAATTTGAAGATTTTGCCCAGGGAAAAGACGTCCATTACATAAGTTTTCCATCTAGCAAATACAAACACAATATCCCAGCTCTTTTAGTAAAACAAGGTGGAAATAAAAATATGGCTGTCCTAGTCCATGGCATGGGCGGTACAGGTAAATCTTTAAGTCATATTATGGATATGTTTTTAAATCTGGGCTATGATGTGCTTGCTATTGACCAAAGAAATTCTGGAAACAATCAAGCTCCTTATAATACTTTTGGGGTACTTGAGTCATATGATATTTTGGATGCCATCGATATTGCAAAAAAAGAAATCGGAAAGAATGGCAAAATAGTTTTATGGGGCGAATCCTACGGGGCAGCAAGCTCTGCAATTGCAGCCGGTCGAGATGATCAAAATATAGATTATCTTATCCTAGAATCCCCTCTAGCTGATTCTAACGAATTTTTAGATGAGAAATTAAAGGAAATTGAGCAAAAACAAGGCGTCCCAGCTTCTTATATGAAATTTGCTGGAAATATTTATACCTTGCTAAAACTTCACTTTTCATTTGATGACATAGATGCTAGTAAATTTATAGAAAAGGTCAGCAAACCTGTTTTAATTACAAATGCAGATGAAGATACCGTGACTCCGCCTCATATGGGTGAAAGTCTATATAAAGCCATAAGTCATAACAACAAAGAAATATTTACTGCCAAAGGTTACAAACACGCAGATTTCCCTAGAAAAGAAAGTGATGAATACAAGAATATAGTTGCTAATTTCCTTAATGAATACAAATAAAAAATAAAAGGCCATTACCCAATTAGATACTGGGACTTAATGGCCTTTTAAGTTTAATTTATATTCTTTCTTAACCTAACATTATTTTTTCAAGCTCAAGTGGCTCAATGTATTTATCACCTTGGTAGGCTCTCATATTTCCACCAGAGATTTCATCTATTAATGCAACTTTACCATCTTCTATTCTACCAAATTCAAATTTGATATCATATAGGTCAAGATCTTTTTTCGCTAACTCTTCTCTTACAATTTCTCCAATATTTAAAGCTAAGTCTTTTAACTCTTCGTATTCTTCTTCTGTCATGATATTTAAAAGAACTAGGGCATCTTTGGTAATTAGTGGGTCTTCTCTATCATCATCTTTTAATGTTATTTCTACATATGGATCAATTTTTGTTCCACTTTCAATGTATTTTCCATATCTTCTGATAAATGATCCTACTGCATAGTATCTAACTATTACCTCAACCCCTTCACCAAAAACATCTGCTTTTTTGACTACTGCTTCGTTTTTGTCTAAGTCAGCTGATACAAAGTGAGTTGTAAGTCCTTTATCATTTAAGATTTCATAAAAGTATTTGGTCATTGCAACTGCTTGGTGGCCAGCTCCTTCCATAGTAAGTCCTACGGAATTAGCACCTGGGTCAAATACTCCATCATTTCCTGTTACATCATCTTTAAATTTTAATAAATATTCTTCATCGTTTAATTTATAAACGTCTTTGGTTTTTCCTGTGTATACTTTTTCCATAACTTATCCCCTTATAGATTAATTTTTATATCTTTGTTACCTTTTACAACTTTTCCGATAGTTTTAGCATTTTCTCCTAAAACTTCTAAGGCTTTTGCTTCATCAGATGGATCTACAAAAACTACCATACCAATGCCCATGTTAAATGTATGATACATTTCTTCTGTATCGATATTTCCCCATTCTTGAATTTTTTCAAATATAGGATCCCTATCTAATTTACTTAAATCAAAGTCTACTGATAAATCATCAGCTAGTATCCTAGGAACATTTTCGTATAAGCCCCCACCAGTGATGTGAGATATTGCTTTTATTTCTACTTTTTCTTTTAATTTTTCAATATCTTTTACATATATTTTTGTAGGTGTAAGAAGTTTTTCGCCGATAGTGTAGTTTTCATCAAATTTATCATCTAGTGAAACCCCTGCTTGATCCATAGCAGCTCTTACTAGAGAAAATCCATTACTATGAACCCCTGAAGAAGCTAAACCTATAGCAATATCTCCTTCTTTTAAATTTTCTCCAGTTATTATTTTTTCTTTATCAGCTATGCCTACTGCAAAGCCTGCTAGGTCATAATCTTCTTCCTTGTAGATACCTGGCATTTCTGCAGTTTCTCCACCTATTAGGGCAGCGTCTGAATCCCTACATCCATCCGCTATTCCACTAATAAGATCTGCCATTTTTTTTGGATCTAGTTTTCCTGTTGCTATATAATCTAGGAAAAACAATGGTTTTGCTCCTTGGCAAATAATGTCATTTACACACATAGCTACACAATCTATACCTACTGTGTCATGCTTATCCATATCCATGGCAAGTTTTATTTTTGTACCAACTCCATCTGTTCCACTAATTAGAACTGGATTATTTATTCCTTCTAGGTTTGGGGCAAAGGCTCCAGCAAAGCCACCGATATCAGCTAAAACTTCGCTTCCGTGAGTTTTTTTTACTATTTTTTTGATAAGTTCTACTTCTTCATAGCCTTTTTCTTTATCTACACCTGCATCTTTATAAGTGAGTTTTGCCATTATATTTCCTCAAGATTTTGATCATCTTCGATAACCTTATCTAGCATTTCTTTTTTATGATCTTTTAGTTTTTGTGCTAAGTTTTCATCTGATAAGGCTAGGATTTGAATTGCTAAAAGGGCTGCATTATCTCCACCGTTTATCGCCACTGTTGCAACTGGTACTCCCTTAGGCATTTGCACCATTGATAAAAGTGCATCAAGTCCTGCTGTGTTTGTTCCACCTACAGGAAGTCCTATGACAGGTTTTATTGTCATACCTGCCATAACTCCTGCAAGATGAGCTGCCATACCAGCAATGCCTATATAGACTTTTGCATCATCTTTTGTCATAGTTTCTTCTAATACATCTAGGGCGCGGTGGGCAGAAATTACTGAAACTTCATAGTCTATATCAAATTTTTTTAAGATTTTAGTAACTTTTTTTGCAATCTCTACATCTGAAGCAGAGCCCATGATAACTCTAATGTCAGTCATTTTATCTCCTATCTTTTTGTATAGTTTGGTGATTCTCTTGTAATTGTAATATCGTGTGGGTGGTTTTCTATTAGTGAAGCTGGGGAGATTTTAACAAATTTTGCTTTTTCGTAAAGTTCGTTTAAATCTTTACTTCCTACATAACCCATACCTGATTTTAAACCACCTAGTAATTGGTAAACTACTTCTCCAACTGGTCCTTTATAGTCTACCCTACCTTCTACACCTTCTGGAACATATTTTTTAGTATTAGTTTGGAAGTATCTATCTCCTGAGCCATCTTTCATAGCAGCAAGAGATCCCATGCCGCGGTATTCTTTGTATTGTCTACCTTCAAATAGAATAGTTTCTCCTGGTGATTCCTCAGTACCTGCAAATAATGATCCTGCCATTATTACAGAAGCACCACAAGCTAGGGCTTTGGTGATATCGCCAGAATATTTGATACCACCATCTGCTATTACTGGAATATCATATTTTTTAGCTTCTTCTACACAATTGATAATTGCAGTTATTTGTGGAACACCTATACCTGTTACAACACGTGTAGTACAAATAGATCCTGGTCCTATACCAACTTTTATAGCATCTGCTCCAGCTTCTATTAAGTCGTGAGCCGCTTCAGCTGTAGCAATATTTCCTGCAATGATTTGTAGGTCAGGATATTTTTCTTTTAAATCTTTTATTGCAGAAACTACGTTTTTAGAATGCCCGTGGGCAGTATCTACTGTAATCACATCCACATTTGCTTTTACTAGGGCTTCTACTCTATCAAACATATCATTTGTAATACCTACTGCAGCCCCTACTAATAGTCTATTATTTTCATCTCTTGCAGAGTTTGGATATTGTTTTGATTTTTCAATGTCTTTTATAGTTATAAGACCCTTTAATTTATTATCGCCATCTACTATTGGAAGCTTTTCTACCTTTGCTGATTCCATAAGTTTAATAGCTTCTTGCATATTGATACCTTCATAACCTAAAGTTAGATTTTCTTTAGTCATAATATCATCAATTTTTACATTTACATCATCTTGGAATCTTACATCTCTATTTGTAAGGATACCTTTTAGATACATATCTTTATCTACTATTGGTACACCAGATATTCTGTAATTGTTCATAATATCTAGGGCATCTTGTAAAATATTTTCTGGGTGTAAGTAGAATGGATCGGTTATAACTCCATGTTCTGATCTTTTTACTACATCTACTTGTCTAGCTTGTTCTTCTATTGGCATATTTTTATGGATAATTCCTATACCACCTTGTCTTGCCATAGCTATAGCCATTTGTGATTCTGTAACTGTATCCATACCAGCAGACATCATTGGTATATTTAATTTAATTTTTTTAGTTAGATTAGTAGTTGTATCAACTTGGTTTGGTAAAACTTCTGATGGTCCTGGTACTAATAGTACATCATCAAAAGTTAGTGCATCTCCTAAAAATTGCATTATACATCCTTTCTAAAATATTCAACTGCATTTTCAAATATATTTTCTCTATTTACATCGTATACGTTTTTAAATAGATTTTCATCTATTCTCTCAGCATGGCCCATTCTACCTAAAATCTTACCATCTTTGGATATGATTCCTTCTATATTATAGTTAGAGCCATTTGGAGAGTTTTCATAAACTGAAAATACTTGGTCATTGTCTAATAATTCTTGTAACTTTTCTTCATTTAATATAAATCTTCCCTCACCGTGAGATACAGGGATTCTATAAGTTTTTTCTAGGTCAACTCCATTTGTCCATGGGCTATTATTTGTTAAAGTTTTTGTATTTACAAATGTTGCTATATGGCGAGTGCTGGTGTTATTTGTAAGTGTTGGATCATCATCTTCTGGTACAAGAACTTCTCCATAAGGAAGTAATCCAGTTTTTACCAAGGCTTGGAATCCATTACAAATACCTAAAATCAAACCATCATTTTCATTTAACAGGTAATCAATTGCTTGTGCAATTTTTTCATTTCTTAAAATATTTGCCAAAAACTTAGCTGATCCATCTGGTTCATCTCCTAGGGAGAAACCACCTGGAATTACAAAAATTTGTGATTTTCTGATTTCTTTATCGAGTCTATCTATAGATTCTTTGATATCTTTTTCATTTTGATTTCTAAATACTAATATTTCAGTCTCAGCACCAGCTTTACTAAGGGCATCCTTGGTATCCCATTCACAGTTTGTACCTGGGGCAGCAAGTATTATTGCTCTTGGTTTATCTACTGGTTTATCTGATTTTAATTTTCTGTTTACTTTATTAGTTTTTAATTCTTGGTATTTAACTTCTTCATAGCCTGGGAATACTTCATCTAGACTGTGAATATATGATTCAGATAATTTTTCTTCATCCAATTTCTTACCATTTATAACAATATCATCAGAGAAATTTCCAATATTTTCTATAAAGTCACGGCTATCTTTGTATTCTACTACAAAAGATCCATACATAGGATTATAAAGATTATCATAATCTAGAGTAAATCCAGTATTGCCAATAGCTTGTTCATAGACATTCGCTAAAAGTCCTTTTCTGTCTAGAGCTATAGCTGAGATGATATTACCTTCTCTTATATCTTTTATTAGATTTTGATAATTATTTTCTAATTCTTCTAAATCAAGAGTTCCATCTTTTTTGTAAGAAGTTTTTATTAAACCAAGCTTTCCTTCACCTTTTAAATCATTAGTAATAATATTTTCTACATCTTCAGTAGTAACTGCAAATGATATAAGTGTTGGTGGTACTTTTATATCTTCAAAAGTTCCACTCATACTATCCTTACCCCCTATTGGTGGCATAGAGAAATGATTGCTTACTTCAAAGGCACCTAATAGAGATTTTAATGGCTTAGACCAAGCTTTTTTGCTATCCATTTTTTCATAGAATTCTTGGAAAGTGAGTCTTATTTGCTTTAAATCTGATCCAATAGCTACAAGTTTTGATATAGATTCTACTACTGCATAGTATCCACCCAAATATTGACTTTCACTTGATAAATACGGATCAAATCCATAGGACATAATTGAAGCAGTTTTTGAAACTCCTTCTTCAACTGGAAGTCTAGCTGCCATTACTTGAGATGGATTTAATAATTTTTTTCCACCTAATGGATTTAGTACTGTATTTTTTCCTACTGATGAGTCGAACATTTCTATTAGGTTTTTCTTAGAAGCTACATCTAGTGATTCCACTTTTTCATAGAATTTGCTTGGATCATTATCTTTTTTAGTTAAAATAGCTGGAACATCTTCACTTACTACTTCTACATCTGCGTATCTTTCAGCACCGTCTGTATTTATAAAGTCATAAGAAATTTTAGCTATAACTTCTTCTTTATAATACATAGTCATAGTATTATTATCAGTTATAGTCGCTACTTCTGTAGCTTCCAAGTTTTCTTCACTAGCTAAGTTCATAAAGTTTTCTTTATCATCTTTTGAAATTACTACAGCCATTCTCTCTTGTGATTCTGATAAAGCTATTTCAAATGGTTTTAGTCCCTTATATTTTAATGGAACTCTATCTAGATATATATCTATACCATTAGCAAGTTCACCAATAGCAACTGCTACCCCGCCTGCACCAAAGTCATTACATTTTTTAATAAGCTTTGCTGCCTTTGGATTTCTAAATAGTCTTTGGATTTTGCGTTCTTCTGGTGCATTTCCTTTTTGTACTTGAGCTGATTCTGTTTCAATAGAGCTTATATTGTGAGATTTTGATGAGCCTGTTGCTCCACCTACTCCATCACGGCCAGTTTTTCCTCCAAGAAGGATTACTATATCACCTGGTGCTGGATCAAGTCTTTTTACATTTTTTACTGGAGCAGCAGCCATAACTGCTCCACACTCCATGCGTTTTGCTTTATAACCTTCGTGGTAAAACTCATCTACAAGGCCTGTAGCAAGTCCTATTTGGTTACCATAAGAAGAATAACCTTGAGCTGCTTCATAGGTAATTTTGGCTTGTGGAAGTTTACCTTCTAAAGTTTGGCTATAATCTTCTTTTATATTTGCAGCTCCAGATAATCTCATAGATTGGTAAACATAAGCTCTACCAGAAAGTGGATCACGGATGGCCCCACCTAGACAAGTTGATGCGCCACCAAAAGGCTCTATTTCTGTTGGGTGGTTGTGGGTTTCGTTTTTAAACATTAAAAGATAATCTTCTAGACTTTCTTTACCATCTTTTAAAACTCTAACCTTTGTATAAATAGAGCAAGCATTTATTTCACTAGATACTTCTAGGTCATCAAAATTGTCATTTGCTCTCATATATTTGGCAAGAATTGTACCAAAACTCATTAGATTGATAGGTTTTTTAATATCTAATGCTTTTCTCATTTGTAAATATTTTTCAAATGAATCTCTAATAGTTTCATCTAAAAGAGTAGCTGTATCAAATTCTATATCCAAATAAGTATTAAATGTTGTGTGTCTACAGTGATCTGACCAGTAAGTGTCTAAAATTTTGATTTCAGTTTCATTTGGATCACGATTTTCTTCCTTAAAGTAATCCCTTACCATTCTGATGTCATCTAAGCTCATAGCCATAGAATTTTCTTCTAAGAACCAGCTTAGATCTTTATCATCATAGTCTCTAAAGCCATCATAAGTTTTATTTTCTAGATTTTTGTTATGGTCAGTTTTTAAAGTTGTTGGTATACCAATAATACTTACTTGTTGGGAATCAACTGGATTTATTAAAAATTCTTCGATTTTTGCTAAATCAGATTCGCTTACATCTGATAATTCATAAACTGTAGATGCTTTTACTTCTAAGTTTTCATCATTAATTATAAGAGATGCAGTATCTATAACTCCTTTTTCTCTAGGATTAAATTGGCCTGGTAAATATTGGCTAGCAACTGCATTTTTAAATGAAGCTTGTAAATTAATCGCATCTTCGAAGGCATAAACTTCATCTATTGGAGCTTCTGCTAAAACTTGATATAATATTTTTTCTAAATTTTCATCACTTGTCTCAATATCATATCTTTTGTAGATTTTTAAACCTTCTAAGTCAATATCTAAGGTATTATTTATTTTTGTCTTTAGATTTTGTGATTCAAAATCAAAAGAGTCTTTTCTTCTAACATAAACTCTTTTTACAGATGGACCTATATCTTTTCTATAATACTTACCAGCAAAGTTTATTTTTTTAGCACCTTCATAAACTTCTTTGATAGCATCATCAAAATTATCAGCTGTTGCAACGATATTTAAAACTCTACCACCAGCTGTCAAGATTTTTCCATTTTCTTCTTTAGTTCCTGCATGGTAAATGGTTGATTTTATATCGTCATCAAAACTTATTTCTTTGCCTTTTTCATAAGCTCCTGGGTAGCCTTCTGATGCTAGAATTAAGCATGTAGCCTTTTTATCATTTACATCTAAATTTACTTCATCTAATTTTACTTCAGAAGTAGCCATTAATAAGTCTAAGATATCATTATCTATTAACTCTAAAACTACTTGAGTTTCTGGATCGCCAAATCTTACGTTAAATTCTAAAACATAAATTCCAGATTCATTTATCATAAATCCTATGAATAAAACTCCTCTGTAGTCGATATTTTCCTTATTAAATCCTTCTACAATTTTAGGTAAAATCTCTGCTGCAATTTGTTCTTTATAGGCTTCTGCTTCTACATTTGGCGCATAAGTTCCCATACCCCCAGTATTTGGTCCTAGGTCTTTATCAAATATTCTCTTATGGTCCTTACTTGTTGGCAGTGGAATAATATTTTTAGAGTCAGTTAGGCAAAGCAGGCTCATTTCAAAACCAGCTATATATTCTTCTATAACTATTTCTTTATCTTTTGAGAAAATATCTGCTATAGTTTCTTCTAACTCATTTTTATCTTCTATAATATAGACACCCTTGCCTGCTGCAAGGCCATCTCTTTTTAAAACAACTATGCCTTTTTCTTCTAGTAACTTATTTGCGTATTCGCTAGCTTCATCTTGATTTTCAGTTCTAAGGTAGGCTGCTGTTTTTATGTCATATTTATTTAAAAATTCTTTGGTATAGCCTTTGCTTGACTCAAATTTTGAAGCAGCCTTATTTACACCAAATATTTTTAAGTTATTTTTCTCAAACTCATCTACTCTTCCATGACACAATGGTAGCTCTGGCCCTACAACTGTATAGTCAATATCATTTTCTTTTGCAAATTCTACTAATTTATCAATCTCATCTACATTTATATCAATATTTTTCCCTAGCTGAGCTGTACCTCCATTGCCTGGTGCAAAAAATAAATTTCTATCTGAATTTGCTATTTTTTTACCCAGAGCGTGCTCTCTACCACCTGAACCAATAATTAATATATTCACTAAATTTTCTCCTTAATGTTTAAAGTGACGTGACTTACTAAATACCATGGACATGTCGTATTCATTACACTTATCTATAGAATCTTGGTCTTTTAAAGAGCCACCTGGTTGGATAATTGATACAATTCCCATTTCATGAGCAAGCTCTACTGTATCTGGGAATGGGAAAAATGCATCTGATCCCATAACAGCTCCAGTAAAGTCTCTATCATTAAAGTGATCTTTTATAGATTCTAATGCCCAAACTCTAGATTGTTGACCTGCCCCGCATCCTAAAGTTTGCATGTCTTTTGCAACTACTATTGCATTTGATTTTACATATTTAACAACTTTTTGGGCAAATAATAGGTCTTTAATTTGAGATTCTGTTGGTTTTTTATCTGTTACTATTTCTATCTCATCTTTTCCAAAGTCTTTTCCTTGGATAAGGACTTTGCCGTTTAGGTATCTGATTTCTTCTTTTACTGTTTCATTATCAAAGTCTACTTTTACTAGTCTTACATTTTTCTTTTGAGTTAATACTTCTAGAGCTTCATCTGTAAAGTCTCTTACTGCAATGATTTCAAGGAAGATTTTGTTCATTTCTTCTGCTGTTTTTTCATCAACTATACCATTTACTGCAACAATTCCACCAAAGATTGATTGGCTATCACATTCGTAGGCTTTGATGTATGATTCATAAACTGATTCTCTTTGAGCAACTCCACATGGTGATTGGTGTTTAAGGGCTACTACTGCATTTTCACCTAACTCTTGAGCAAGTTCTAAAGCTGGGTTCAAATCGTTATAGTTATTATAGCTCATTGCTTTACCATGGATTACTTCTATATTTTCCATTAGACCTTTTACAAATGGGTCATTGTAAAGTGCTGCTTCTTGGCCTGGATTTTCGCCGTATCTTAATTCACTTTCTTTTTCAAAACCATATGTTTTGTATTTTCCTTCTTCACCAGTTAATTCTGAAAAGTATCTTGCTATAACTGAATCATAAAAGGCAGTTAGGTTATAAGCTTTCATAGCAAGTTTTTGTCTATATGATAAATCTAAATCATCATTTTTAATTCTTTCTAAAAGCTCATCATAGTCAGATGGGTCAGTTACTATTAAAACATCCTTGTGGTTTTTTGCAGCTGATCTAACCATTGATGGACCACCGATATCGATGTTTTCTATGATATCATCAGGATTACCTTTTTCTAGGGCTTTTTGAAATTCATAAAGATTTACTACAACTATATCTATTGGCTTAATATTATGTTCTTTTACTGTTTCTACATGGCTATCTTCATCTCTTTTATAAAGAATACCACCATGCACGTATGGAGATAGTGTTTTTACTCTGCCTTCTAAGATTTCTGGAAAATTTGTAATCTCATCTATTTCAATAGCTTCTACTCCACTTTCTTTTATTTTTTTGTATGTACCGCCTGTAGATACAATCTCTACTCCTAAATCACTTAAACCTTTTGCAAGTTCTTCAATGCCTGTTTTATCTGTTACTGAAATTAATGCTCGCACTGCTCTTCCTCCAATTTTTTTATAACTTCTTTGAGTGTCTGATGTTCTACTTTTAAAACTTCTTTGCTGATTTCTTCTGCATTTTTACATTTACTTATATCTAGTTCTTTTTGTAAGATGATGTCTCCCTCATCTAGATTTTCATTTACAAAATGCACTGTAACTCCACTTACTTTTTCTTTGTTTTCAAAAACTGCATTATGAACATTCATTCCATAAAATCCCTTGCCCCCATATTTTGGCAATAAGGATGGGTGGATGTTTATAACTGTAAACTCATCTAGGATTTTTTTACTAATTTTAACTAGATATCCTGCTAGAACTATTAAATCAATTTTATGTTCTTTTAGTTTTTTAATTATCTCATCTTCATCTTTGCTAATTAGATAAGCTATATTGTTTTCTCTAGCATATTTTAGACCTGGTGCATCTTTGTTGGAAACTACATATTTTATCTCGCTATTAAAATATCCAGTCTCCTGAGCATCTAATAATGCTTTAAAGTTGCTCCCGCCTCCTGATATAAATACTGCAAGATTCATATTTCATCCTTTTTTACTGGATAATTACCTGTAAAACAAGCGTTACAATAATTATCTGGATTTTCTACAAGCTTTAGCATACTATCTAAGTTTATAAATTCTAAACTATCTGCTCCTATTTGTTGTCTTATTTCCTCTATACTCAAATTGGCAGCTATAAGATTTTTACTATCTGGTGTATCTACACCATAAAAACAAGGATACATAAATGGTGGAGATGTCACTCTAAAGTGGACTTCTTTGGCTCCAGCATCTCTCATTCTTTTTATAAGTTTTGCGCTGGTAGTTCCGCGAACTATAGAGTCATCAACTAAAACTATTCTTTTGCCATCTATCACTGACTTTTGTGGATTAAGCTTTAATCTTACTGCCAGCTCTCTTTCTTTTTGACTAGGTTTTATAAATGATCTGCCCATGTATCTATTTTTTACAAGACCCTCTGCAAATGGTATACCAGATTCTTGGGCAAATCCAATTGCTGATGGTGTTCCAGAATCAGGAACTGGGCACACAAGATCAGCTTCAACTGGAGCTTGTCTGTATAAAATCTCCCCACACCTTCTTCTAAACATATATGAATTTACATTTTCAATATTTGCATCAGGTCTTGCTATGTATATACTCTCAAAGATACAATGTTTCTTATTTATCCCATTTTCTGCAGGATATGACGTAAGTTCATTATCTTCGATTACAACTATTTCACCAGGATTTATATTCCTATAATTTTTTATGTCTAATATTTCGATAGCTTCATTTTCACTAGCTATAATAAAATTTTCCTCATCTTTACCTAGCATTAATGGTCTAAATCCTTGATAGTCTCTAAAGGCAATTATTTTATCTGGCATGGCTATTACACAAGAGTAGGCACCTTTTATTACATCCATAGTTTTTCTGATAGCCTCTAAAATATCTCCTTTATAATATCTAGATATAAGAAGTAAAATTAATTCACTATCTGTTTGAGTATGAAATGATATTCCTTCATCTTCTAAATTTTGTTTTATTACATCATAATTTGCTAAATTCCCATCATGGGCTAGAGCAAATTCATTATTCTTTGTAAAACTAACCAATGGCTCAATATTATAATCTTGTTGACAACCCTCTCTAGAGCTTCTAACATGTCCAATTCCTAACTTATAATCTTTATCATATAAGTCAGCTCCTTTAAAAACTTCATTGACCAAACCAGAACCCTTTATTCTTTTTAAGCTGGTTCCATCAGAAAATACAAGACCTGCAGAGTCTTGTCCCCTATGTTGAATAGAACTTAATGAATACAAGAGTTTTTCTGTTATTAAATCATTTGTTTTTATTGCTACAACTCCGCTCATAAATTACTCTTATCTACCTCCTTGATATTAAAAAAACATAAAGAAAAAGAGAACCCTTTTCTTGGGTCCTCTTTTAGGCACGACAAATGAATCCTCTTGGGAATCTTAATTTTTTAATGTAGGCAAAAATAGAGTATGAAATACAAGAGAATACACTTCTCCCAGCAAATGTAATATTGTTCTTACACTTATTGTTCATAGCACCCTCCATCTTTCCCTAAAATTTTTATATATTTATATTATAAATACTTTGAAAATTTTTTCAAGTATTATGTTAAGAAAATTTTACAATCTTAGAACAATCCTACAATCTCACCATTTGAATCCAAATCTATTTGATAAGCATTTGGAACTTTTGGTAAACCTGGCATTGTTAATATATTATCTGTATAAGCTACCACAAATCCTGCCCCAGCATTTACTCTTACATCCCTGATAGTTATTTCGTAATCATCTACGGTTATGTTTTTATTTGGATCATCTGATAGAGAATATGGAGTTTTTGCTATACACACTGGAAGATCATTATAACCTAAACTTTCTAATTTTATAATTGCTTTTTCAGCCTTTTTTGTATAAACTACTTCCCTTGCTCTATAAATTTCTTTAGCTATTGTTTCTATTTTTTCTTTGGTTGGTAAACTTTCATCATATAAATAATTAAACTCATTATCATTTTCGCAAAGTTCTACAAGGTGTTGGGCAAGTTTAACCCCACCTTCTGACCCGTCAGCAAATACAGTTGTTTCTACAGCCTTTACACCTAATCTTTCGGTAAGTTCTTGCACTAATGCAATTTCTTTATCTGTATCTGTTGCAAATTTATTTATCGCTACTAGGATGTTGTTTCCAAATTTTTTCATATTTTCTATATGAGTTTTTAGATTTTTAAAACCTTTTTCTAAATATTCTAAGTTTTCAGCTGCTAACTCATCCAAAGGCATACCTGCATGGTATTTTAAAGATCTAACTGAAGTAACAATTACTGTTGCATCAGGCGCTAATCCACCTAACCTACATTTGATATCATTAAATTTCTCAGCACCTAGGTCTGCACCAAATCCTGCTTCAGTTACAGCATAATCAGCTATACCAAGAGCAGTTTTTGTAGCTATTAAAGAGTTACATCCGTGGGCAATATTTGCAAAAGGACCACCATGGATAATAGCAGGTGTATTTTCTGTAGTTTGAACTAGGTTGGCTTTTAAAGCATCTTTCATAATTACCGCAACTGATCCTGTAGCTTTGATATCATCTACAGTTACAGGGTTATTTGCATAGTCATACGCTACAATCATTTTGCTAACTTTTTCTTTAAAATCTTCCATGCTTGTTGCAAGACAAAGTACTGCCATCATTTCTGTAGCAACTGTTATATCAAACTTATCCTCACGAGTTACCCCATCAGTTCTATTACCTAGACCAATTACAATATTACGAAGCGCTCTATCATTTAGGTCTACACATCTTCTCCAAACTATTTGATTTGGGTCAATATTTTTTTCATTGCCTTGGTAGATGTGGTTATCTAAAATTGCTGCAACAAGATTTACTGCAGTTGTAATAGCATGAAAATCTCCTGTAAAATGTAAATTTATTTCATCCATTGGTAAAACTTGGCTATAACCACCACCAGCCGCTCCACCTTTTCTACCAAAAGATGGTCCTAGCGAAGGCTCTCTTAAAACAGAAATGGCACTTTTTCCAATTTTATTTAAAGCCATTGATAAACCAATGTTCATAGTGGTTTTACCCTCACCACTTGGTGTAGGATTTGTCGCAGTCACTAAAATTAATTTTGATCCCTCTTTTTGATTTTTTGCATATTCCAAATCCAACTTTGCCTTGTATTTGCCGTATTTATCGTAGTTTTCAACACCCAATTTTTGGCAAATCTCATCAATCTCTTCTAGTTCAATCTCTCTTGCGATTTCGATATCTGTTTTCATAACTCAACCTTTCATAAAAATTAATGTAACTTTACTAAATTTTTAAAGATAAATAAATTTTAACTTTAAATATATTATCTAATAATATAATTAATATTCAATTTTTTGACAAATAAAAAACCCAAGTTCACATTTTTTTTTGTAAACTTGAGTTTAAACTTTTGATTTATAAACCTATCATTATATAGTGATATCTTTACCTTCTAGGATTAGGTTCATATTTCTCATAGAACACATAGATCCACACATAGTGCATGTATCTTCCTCTTCAGGTGATGATGCTGCTCTGTAGGCCCTACATTTATCAGGGTCAAGAGCTAATTCAAACATACCTTCCCAATCAATTTTTTGTCTTCTCTTACTCATTTCAAGATCCCAGTCAGCTGCATCTTTTAATTTTGCTATATCACCTGCATGAGCTGCAATTTTTGTTGCAACTATACCTTCTTTTACATCATCTACATCTGGTAGTCTTAAGTGCTCTGCTGGTGTTACGTAGCATAAGAAGTCTGCCCCGTAGCTTGCCGCAATAGCTCCACCGATAGCACTTGTTATATGGTCATAGCCTGGAGCAATATCAGTTACTAATGGCCCTAGGACATAGAAAGGTGCATTGTGACATAATTTTTTTTGTAATTTTATATTTGTTTCAATATCATTTATTGGAACGTGACCTGGTCCTTCAATTATAACTTGTACATCTTTTTCCCATGCTCTTTTTGTAAGCTCACCTAAAGTTATAAGTTCAGCAATTTGAGAAGGGTCAGTTGCATCGTGAATACCACCTGGTCTTAGTGAATCTCCGAGTGATAAGGTCACATCATATTCTCTTAAAATATCTAATAATTCATCATAGTATTCGTAGAATGGGTTTTCTCTATCATTCATCATCATCCATCCAAATAATAAAGATCCACCACGAGATACAATTTCATTTACTCTTCTGTTTCTTAAAAAGATTTCAGCATTAGCCCTGTTGATACCACAGTGAATTGTTACAAAGTCTACACCATTTTCAGCGTGGTTTCTAACTACTTCTAAGAATTCTTCTGCCTTGATGTGGCTTAGACCCTTATCTAGAAATCCAATTGCATCATACATAGGAACAGTTCCTATCATTGCAGTGGATTTTTCGATTAATCTTTCTCTAAATTCTTGAGTTTTACCATAGTTTGAAAGGTCCATGATTGATTCTGCACCCATTTTAAGGGCCATATCAACTTTTTCCATTTCAAGATCAAGGTCATTGATATCTTTTGAAATACCAAGGTTAACATTTATCTTAGTTTTTAGACCTGTACCAATTCCTTCTGGAGAGATTGAGTTATGGTTGATATTTCTTGGAATAACAATCTCACCTTTTGTAATTTTTTCAACTAAATACTCTTCGCTAACGTTTTCCTTTTTTGCAACTATCTTCATTTCTTCAGTTACAAAACCATGTTTAGCCGCTTCCATCTGTGTCTTATATTTCATAAATTAAAAAAACCTCCTAAAAATTACTTATAGGAGTATAAATATGCTCCATTCCCGTGCAGGCATTATCCTGATTGGTTTAATGGTCGAAGTCAAAACTTCCTCTCAGCACAAAGCTCCCATAGGTTGATAATTTACAATTACTATTATAAGGGAGATTTTATATTTTGTAAACTATATCAAAAATTATACTTAAAAATAGCCCTCATACTTTAAATCTAGGGCTTGGAAAAATTTATTTTAACTGACATTTCTAATAGCTTTTTTTACCTCTCTTATATGCCTTCTTTTTGATAAATCAATTTGTGCATTTTCTAGTTTTTCTTTTATATATAAAATATCTTCGTAAGATAATATTTCATCATAAGACTCAGATTTTATAACTTTTGATACTTTTGGTATCTTGCAAATATTTGCTCTGCTTGTAACTACATTTACTTTTGACTCTTTTGAGAATGCTATTATGGAATAATAAGGTATGTTTTTATATTCTTTACCTATAACATTTTTTATAGCCTTTATATGAGCGTAGTTTTGATTTATGGGATTCATAAATTTATATTTATTTCCATAAATATTATAGGTCCAATTTTTACCATTTTCAGATCCGTATATGATTCCCTTATAATTTTTTGTCTCAATGACATAGATTCCATAGATAGATACAACTATATGATCTATTTGGGTTGCACTTGTATTGCCACCATAGTTTCTTAAGGTAATATTGTTTAAAACTAAATATTTCTTATTATTTAACTTCTTAAGTTTCTTCTTGACAGCCAATTCCCCCACATTTCCCTTAAGCTTATTTTCTAAAAATTTTAATACAAGACAAAATAAAATAAAAATTACTAAATATATATATGCTTTTTTCATCAACACTCCAAACTAACAATAATTACGCTTAAAAAACTACTGTGCTTTTCTTAATTTCTCACTCTATTCTAACGATAAGCTATAAAAGGTAGCTAAAAGAATTTAACTTCAAGGATAGGTATAATTAATATATCATATCTCAATCTAAAATTTAAAATACTCTATGCTATATAATCAAAATAAAACGGAATGCACCTTGTAGCATCCCGTTTATTTATTATTAGTTTATTAGGAGTTTATGAAATTACTTTTAAAACTTTTTTGATTTTTTGCTTATTAAATAGCATCAAAGGCTTGTTCTATATCCCCTATTATATCATCAATATGTTCTGTTCCTATTGATAGACGTACTGTTGCTTTTCCTATGCCTTGACTTTCTAATTCTTCATCATTTAATTGGGAGTGAGTTGTAGTTGCTGGGTGGATTACTAAGCTTTTTACATCAGCTACGTTTGCTAAATTTGAGAATATTTTTAAATGATCTATAAAGGCACGAGCATCTTCTTCGCCACCTTTTACATCAAAGGTAAAAATACTTCCTGCTCCATTAGGAAAATATTTTTTGTATAGCTCATGATCAGGATGGTCTTTTAATGATGGGTGGTTTACCTTTGTCACTTTTTCATGATTATCTAAGTATTTCACTACTTTTAGCGCATTTTCTACATGGCGTTCTACTCTTAATGAAAGAGTTTCTACTCCTTGTAATAATAAAAATGCATTAAATGGTGAAATAGATGCTCCTGTATCTCTAAGTAGGATTGCTCGTATATATGTTGTTAGTGGTCCTTGAGGAACAGCTTGAGTAAAAGATACTCCGTGGTAGGAATCGTTAGGCTCAGATAGGTTTTTAAATTTACCAGAAGACGCATAGTCAAAAGTTCCATTTTCTACAATGATGCCACCTAAAGTAGTTCCATGTCCTCCAATAAATTTTGTAGCAGAATGGATTACCACATCAGCTCCATGATCTATTGGGCGAATCAAATAAGGTGTGGCAAAAGTACTATCAATAACTAGAGGAATATTATGTTTATGAGCAATTTCAGCAACCTTATCAATATCTATTATATTAGAATTTGGATTACCTAAAGTTTCAATAAATATTAGTTTTGTGTTTTCTTTTATAGCTTCTTCAAAGTTTTCTACTTTAGATGGATCAACGAAAGTAGTATCTACCCCGTAATTAGGAAATGTATGGCGTAAATAGTTGTAGGTTCCACCATAAATAGTTTCTGCCGATACTATATGATCTCCTTTTTGAGCTAGGGCTTGGAATACGTAAGCTGTAGCAGCTGCACCACTTGCAACAGCTAGGGCTGAACTACCACCCTCTAAGGCTGCAAGACGTTTTTCTAAAACATCTTCAGTTGGGTTAGTAAGTCTACCATATATATTTCCTGCATCAGTTAAGGCAAATCTTCCTTGAGCTTGGTCAGTATCTTTAAATACATATGAAGTTGTTTGATATATCGGAACTGCACGCGCTCCTGTAGCAGGATCTGCTTCTTCTTGTCCAATGTGTAAGGCTAAGGTTTCAAATTTTGCTTGGTTAAGTTCTTTGGTCATGATAATTTTCTCCTTAAATTTTGTTTTAATATTACTAACAATGTTCAATTCTATTAATTAATCTTTTTAAACAATTTAAAATTATAAGGAGATACATTCGTTCATCCCAAAGGGTGGATCTTGTGCTCCTTAGAATTTTTTCATATTTCATAACAAGCTCCAATCCATAAAAAAAAGAGGAGCCGCAAGGCTCCTCGTAGTCTAATCCCAAAACTAACGATTTTTGGGTACAAGAAAGCCTGCCCATGAATCCATCATGTGCATCATACCCATCATCATTTTGTTGTTTGAATGAATGCAGTACATATTAGCCTCCTTGTTTTTATATTTGTGAGTATTCTATACCAGTTCTTTACTAATGTCAAGTGTTAGCAAAATAAATCTTGCCTGACTTTGACAAGTCATATCTCTTATGATATTTTTATTTAAACCAAATCAAGAGAATAGTAGCTAGTCTAGTGGATTACAGAGAGCTTCATATTATGGTGAGAGAAGCGAAACAAAACTAGTGAATATGGCCTTTTTGTGGGATTTGTCGAATAATTAAGCAGGTACGGGATAGCCCGTTATAGCGACATGTATTGATTGATACTGATAATTTACTATTATATATTAATAGTAAATTAAGGTGGTAACGCGAGTCTTCGCCCTTATGGGAGAAGGCTCTTTTTATATAAAAAAAAATTAAAAACAAAGGAGATAATATTATGCCACTTGCAATAAAAGAAGGACTGATTAAAAAAGAAGATTTATTAAAAGAAAATATTCTAACTATAAACAGTGAAAAGTTAAAGAATCAAAATGAAAATGCTTTTAAAATTGGCATAGTAAATCTCATGCCCAATAAAGAAGAAACAGAAATTAATTTACTAAAACTCATTTCTAGCGAATATCAAATAGAAGTAGATTTTATAAGAACTGCAAGCTATGTAAGCAAACATTCCGATCAAAAAAGATTAGAAAAATACTATAAAACTATCGATGAAGTAAAAGATAGTAAATATGATGGATTAATCATTACTGGAGCACCAGTAGAAGATAGACCCTATAGTAATATTGTTTATTGGGAAGAATTGAAAAATATTTTTGATTATTCAAAAACCAATGTCCGATCCACTCTATTTATCTGCTGAGCAGCAGTGGCGAGTTTAGAATATTTTTACAATATTAAGTCAACTTTTGTAGAAAATAAGATTTTTGGAGTATATGAATATAAAAAAAATTCAGATTCTAAGCTACTTGAAGGACTTGATGACCATTTTTTCATCCCCCAATCTCGTTACAAAAAGATAGATAAAAATAATATTTCTATTGATGAATTAAAAATATTAGCCGAAAATAAACAAACCGGAGTAAGTCTTATAGAATCAACAGATGGCAGATTTATATTTAACCTAGGCCATCTAGAATATTCAAAAAATACCCTCCATAGTGAATACATACGAGATATTAGTAAAGGACTAGCTACAAAAATACCTAAAAATTATTATATAAATTCTACAGCTAGGATAGAAAATGTAAATTATAGTTGGGAATTTACAGCAAAAATTCTTTTTGAAAATTGGCTTGATTATTATGTCTTTTAGAAAGACTATAAGAAAATTTAGAAGATAAATATATATCAATTGAATAGTAAAAAATATTGATTTTAAACTTTCGACGAGTCAAATCTAGCATTAACTGGTAATCGAAATGTGAATATAAGGGGCTACCACCAACATTCCCCTATTATAACTATGGTTATTCACCACTTGTACTACTAGCCCATTCATTAATAAAGTTCTTCTTACTGTGTATCAGATGATTTTTCTTTAATTTCATTCGCTCGACCCACTTAAAAAGCACCTATCAATTTTGATAGGTGCTTTCTTATTTTTTTTACAAACGTTATCTGTAATTTCATCCTATATTTTTTCGAACTAAAATCTCTATTTTCATAAACCTAAAAACCATAATTTTATTATATTTATAGCCTTTTGCGATTGATATAAAATTGTATACTTCTAATATTTATTAATAAATATTTATATATATTCTTTAATATTTATAACATTTTAATATTTTAAAAAAATGCTAAATCTTTTTATAACAAAATAATAACAATTTATTTTAGATCAAATCAGAAACATATAAATATGTTTACCAACCTACGTTATTCATTAAATATTAATATTCTCTACCAAAGATTTGTCCTTTACTCATTTCTTTACTTTTTATAAATTAGCATATATAAGTTAAAGCTAAGCTTAAGTTATAGATAATTATAGCTAAAAATAGGAAAACCTTTCAAAGTTTTATATTTTAGAAAAATATAAATATAACTAACTTTGTTTTGACACTGCTGCAAATTAACGTATAATTATTCTCGTTAAAGATTTAATAACATATGATTAGGAGATGTAAAAATGTTTAAAATCAATGTACCTTACGATGACACAACTATGGAAGTTGCACTAGAAGATGAAAAATTTGCAGGTAAATTAGAAGGAAAACAAACTAATTATATACCTGAAAAGCCTCAAGACCAAATAGTAGAAGACTCTTTAGATAATCCAATTGGACAAAAGAGTTTAGAAGAACTTGTAGTAGGTAAAAAGGATATAGTTATTATCAGTTCAGACCATACCCGTCCAGTTCCTTCAAAAATAATTACACCTATTTTATTAAGAAGAATACGCTCAGCTAATCCAGATGCTCGCATACGTATTCTGGTAGCTACAGGATTCCATCGTCCATCAACTAGAGAAGAATTAATAAGTAAATATGGACAAGAAATTGTTGATAACGAAGAAATTGTAATGCATGTATCAACTGATGATAGTTCAATGAAACAAATTGGAACTTTACCAAGCGGTGGAGCTTGCATAATTAACAAAATTGCTGCGGAATGTGATCTTTTAATTGCTGAAGGTTTTATAGAAGCTCACTTTTTTGCAGGATTTTCTGGTGGAAGAAAATCTGTTTTACCAGGTATTGCTTCTTATAAAACTATCATGGCTAACCATAGTGGTGAATTTATAGAAGATAAAAATTCAAGACCTGGAAATTTAAACCATAATTTAATCCATGAAGATATGGTTTACGCAGCAAGGACTGCAAAACTTGCATTTATAGTTAATGTTGTATTGAATGGAAAACATGAAATTATCGGTTCATTTGCTGGTGATATGGAACAAGCTCATAAGGTAGGTTGTGATTTTGTTCGAGAACTAGCTAGCGTTAAAAAAATTGACTGTGATATTGCTATTACAACAAATGGTGGTGCTCCTCTTGATCAAAATATATACCAAGCTGTAAAAGGTATGACTGCTGCAGAAGCAACAGTAAAAGAAGGTGGAGTTATTATCTGTTGTTGCGCATGTGGTGATGGTCATGGTGGTGAAGGTTTCTACCACAATATTGCTGATGTAAAAGATCCTAGAGAATTTGAAGAATTAGCCGCTAACACTCCAAGACTAGAAACTTTACCAGATCAATGGACTGCTCAAATTTTTGCACGTATTCTTTCACACTATCATGTAATAATGGTATCTGACCAAGTAGATGAAAAGCTTGTAACTGACATGCACATGCAACTTGCAAGAACCATGGATGAAGGAATAGAAAAAGCTTATGAAATCATGGGTAAAGATGCAAAAGTTGTTGTTATTCCAGATGGTTTAGGCGTAGTAGTTGAAAAGTAAATATATAAGGAGATAAGATGTTTTCAAAATTAATAGCAGAATTTCTAGGAACTGCCCTTATGATAATTTTTGGGGTGGGCGTTCATTGTGACGAAGTACTTAATAAAACCAAATACCAAGGTTCAGGACACTTATTTGCCATAACTACATGGGGATTTGGTATAACTATAGTACTTTCAGTATTTGGAGATGTATGTATAAACCCAGCTATGGCGTTAACACAATCAATTATTGGTCTTATTCCTTGGTCTTACTTTATTCCTTATGTTATAGCTGAACTTCTAGGGGCGTGTGTAGGAGCTCTTATTTGTTATGTATTATATAAAGATCAATTTGATGCTTCTCTAGATATAGATCCAGTAAAAATAAGAAATATATTTTCTACAAATCCTATCCATAGAAGCATCCCTAGAAACTTTTTTGTAGAGTTTTTTGCAACCTTTATCTTTCTATCATCTATTTTAGGTCTTGTAAAAAATCAACCAGACTTTGTACCAATAGGTGTTGGATTGTTAGTATGGGCTATTGGTATGGGTCTAGGTGGTCCAACAGGATTTGCAATGAATCCAGCTAGGGACCTAGGTCCAAGACTTGCTTATAGCTTATTACCAATCAAAAACAAAACAGATAATGATTGGAAATATGGACTAACAGTACCAGGAATTGCACCTTATCTAGGTGCCGTTGCAGCAGCATTGTTTGCTATATTTTATTTAGGATTTTAAAATATATATTATTAGACTAATCAGCATAAAGATTTTAACCTTTATGCTGATATTTTTTTTATAAGTTTACAAATAAAATAATTTTACATATTTTATTTGAGGTATCTGATAAAAACCTATCTTTTTATCTATCAAGTCACTTAGCCATAATAGGTAAAAATATTTCTATTAATAGAATATAACTTTATAAGCGCTATATCTTCCTAATTTTTTAGTTAAAATTTTTAGTTATGGTGTATATTTAGATATTCGTTCATAGTTTCAGCCAGTTTTATACCATTCATATTCTGGATTTGATTCATATTAATTGTTATTTCTCTATATCCCATTGCAATGTTTATTTTGGTCAAAGACTTTTTTAATAATGATAACTTATCCAAATACATTTTCTCATCTTTCAAAAATATTGATATCATCCCTTGGTTCATTAAAGGCATATACTCTATCCTATCAACTGAGTTCCAATTAATTAAAGAATTTTTCAAAGATAATATACTTGATTGTCATAAAATCCATCGTTTTCTAGGATTAAGATTGGTTTATTTATTAAAATATTTTTAATGTAAAAGAATGTTGTCATACCAAAAAATATAATTCCAAATAAAGCAATAATTGTTGTAAGCATAGTAAATAAAATATTGCCTATAGAAAATCCAAATAATAATATAAACATTGACAAGACTGTCATGAAAATGCCCCTTAAACTCAACTTTATACTTTTAAACTTATCGCTAAATATTTCTACTCTGTTATTCATGGTTCCTCTGAACAAATTTTAATGCTAAATATTAATAAACTTTTAGACATAATTAAAATATTTTGTCTTGTTTTATTATTATAACCTATTTTATTAGTTCTAATCACTTTTTAGCTTGACAAAATTTAATAACTTTTATCGGTTACTTTAGAGAATTTTAAGTAAACAAAAAAGACCTACTAAAGATTTCCTTTAGTAGATCTGAAATATAAAATAGATTATTAACTTGTGATTAGGGATATGAAATGATTAATCGTTCCATTTTCAATCAATATATAAAGACCGAGTCCAATAAACACGACTGGTACAATTATTTTTTCGTACTTTTCTACGACCTCTCCGATAGTAGAAATTGAGGCGAGACTTTGAGATAATTTGCATAGAATCAAAATCCCTAACGCAAATATTACTAAACTTATACTAATCTCAATCAAACTCTTTCCTGTAAAATAGGGAATATAAATTCCTAAATTATCCCCACCCATTGCCACTGTTAAACCTGTAAATGCTAAGATTTTTGATCCATCTCCGGTAATTTTTCCCTCGATGTCTTCTTCATCAATATCTTCATCCACAAAAATTGCTCTTATACCAAGACCTAGTGGAATTAGACCAAGGAGTCCGATAATCCAATCTTGTGGAATAAAATTTAAAAAGTAAGCGGCAATAAGACTAACCAGTACAAGCAGCCCTGTACCTAAATACTGTCCTGCATAAATTGATTTCAAACCTTCCTTGCCTTGACTGGCGAATAAAATAGTCAAAACAACTAAGAAGTCAATTGATGTAGAGACAAAAACTAATAAAGCGGATAATATTGTTTCCATTATTTCTCCTTTCAAAATGTTTAATTTTTATAGCCAATTAAAAATTTACAGCAAACACATTGTGCCTTGGCAGTTGCCACAGGAGACAATTGAAGAAATAATTTCACAATTTTTCCACCTTTTCTTTAAATATTATCTAAAGTTTACTAAAATAGTCGGATTTTGTCAAGTATGCTGATAGATACCAATGCAAACTATAGAGATTGAAAATATATAAATTAGATCGACTAAACATTATTTTTCTAATATTGACTTATCTCATTCACTCTTTTATGAACTGCGTAGTAATCATATCCATCTTGTAAATTAAGATCATGACCAGTAGATGATGGATAGATAATAGCTTACCTTGTCTTATGCTCTCTTACATCAAACTTATCCTTTATTCTTTTTAAATCTGACTAATACCGATAGGCCATCCTATTAGAACCATCCATTAAATCTTTCAAGGCATTAAGCTTTCTATCAAGGATATGGATCATATTTATATCTTTACCATAAATAGAACCAGATATCATTTGAAGTAACTTATTAGAAAGAGCTGCAGCATTAACTGCATCTATATCTTTATTCTTAATACTAACTCCCAAGTTTTTTTATGTATCGTAAATATCCTTTTTTATCTGATATTTTTACTGATTAATTCACTTGTCAAGTCCTAATATCCATCCCGTTCACTATCCCTAAAATATCCATAGTGCCTATATCCCCTGTTATAATTTACATTTAAACTATTCTCATAAAGTATCATTTAAATGAAAGAATGGCTTTTAAGATTTCTTTTAAAATCCTAAAGGCCACCTGTTTCAACACTTTTATAACCTATCATCTAAATTTCTTGTCATCAATACCACTGTCTCAACATGCATAGTCTGAGGAAACATATCCACTGCCTTGATTTTTTCTAATTTATATCCCCTATCCACAAATCTTTTTATATCACGAGCTAATGTCTGTGGATTACATGAGATATAAACAATTTTATCAATACCAGAGTTTGCTATTGTCTTTACTACTTCTTTATCTAAGCCGGCCCTTGGTGGGTCTACTGTTACTGCGTCTATTTTTTCTTTTTTTATGAAATTACTATCTATAAATCTTGCATTTTTGGCTATGAACTTATAGTTTTTTAGCCCATTTCTTTTAGCATTTTCTTTAGCATCTTTTATAGCATTTTTATTTATTTCTACACCTACTATATTATCATCATTTATGGACATGGAGCTGGTTGCAGATCCGCAGTAGAGGTCTAGGAGTTTTTGATTTTCTCCTAAAAAATCTCTTGCTATCCCATATAAATTTTCTATCTGATAATCATTTACTTGGTAAAAATCATTGGCGCTTATTTTAAATTCTTTTTGACCAATTTTATAATCTAGGTAACCTGATCCACTGATAATAATTAAATCTCTACCGAATAATAAATTGATATTGTAAATGCTATTTGAATATTTTTCTTTTATGTATGCAATGGCATTTGTATCAAAATTTCCTTGAAGGTTTAATAATATATTGTTTTTGCTTGCTCTAATAGATATTTCTTCTATGATGCCTTCAAATTTTTGATTGATATCTATGCTTATTTTCTCAATATCAGATAAATTTTCAGATATTATTTTATTGGCTATAAGGCAGTCTTTTATTCTTACCATTTTTTTAGAATAAGTTTCTAAATAGTTTAATCCACCATCTTTATCTACTTGCAAGCGAATTTTGTTTCTATACCTAAATTCTGGGCTTGCAACAATTTCTAAATCATCTAAAACTATGCTGGCTGATTTTTTTAGAGCATTTTTTATTAAATTCTTTTTTAACTTAATTTGGGTTTCATAATTGATATCCATTATAGAACAACCTCCACATTCATAAAAATATGGACATGGAGGTTTTCTTTGATAATCACTTTTTATTTTTGTATTTATTTTTCTAGCTTCCAAGAAATTTTTCTTTTCTACTATAATTTCGGCATCTAGAGTTTCACCATACACTGCATTTTCCACAAAGACTGTTTTGCCTTCAGTGCGTGCTACTCCTCTGCCATCTTGGAGGATATCAATTATCTGAATGTCTTTTAAAATCATTAGATAACTTTTGATTCTCCTTTATAAATTACGCCACCGATTGGATCTACTGTTATGGTATCTCCATCTTTTACAAGGTTACGGATATTAAAGGCACCTACTACTGCTGGTAAGTTAAAGTGTACTGCTGCAATGGCAGTATGGCTTGTTAGTCCACCTTCTTCTGTAACTATTGCACTTGCTTTTTGGATATATTCTGTAATATCAGCATCGGTGAATTTAGCAACTATGATATCGCCTTCTTCAAATTTTTCTTCTAATTCTTTTTGTGTTGATGCTAGGCATACTTTTCCTGAAACAGATTTTGTTCCTATACCTGTACCACTTGTGATTATATCGCCTATAGTGTGAACTTTAATTAGGTTTGAGTTTCCAGATATACCTAGTGGAATACCTGCTGTTACTACTGTAAGATCTCCTTCTGAAACAAATCCTTCATTGATTGCTCCAAAAATAGCGCGATCTATAAGTTCATCTGTTTCTTGAGCATCTTGGATAACAATTGGATATACTCCCCAAACAACTGATAGTTGACGAGCTACTCTTTCTGTTGTTGTAGCTGCAATAGAGTTTGTTTTTGGTTTAAATTTAGAGATTACTCTTGAAGTATTACCACTTGCTGTACATGAAATAATTGCTTTTGCATCTAATGTTTCTGCAAGGTCACAAGTATTTTTTGCAATAGCATTTGTTGTTGTGAATGATGATGAAATATTTGTTTGGTAAATATTTTCTTTAAAGTCATCAGATAATTCTGTTGTAATACAAATATCTCTCATAGTACGAACAGCTTCTACTGGATATTTTCCTCCAGCTGTTTCCCCAGAAAGCATTACACAGTCTGTACCATCTATAATAGCATTTGCAACATCAGTGGTTTCTGCTCTAGTTGGTCTTGGATTTCTAATCATAGAGTCAAGCATTTGAGTTGCAGTTATAACTGGTTTTGCAGCTTTGTTTACTTTTCTAATGATTTCTTTTTGAACTATTGGGATAAGTTCTGTTCTTATTTCTACACCAAGGTCCCCACGTGCAACCATGATTCCATCGGATGCTTCAATAATTTCTTCGATATTATCTACACCTTCTTGAGATTCGATTTTAGAAATGATTTTGATGTGTTCTCCACCATTATCTTCTAGAATACGTCTAATTTCATAAACGTCTTCTTTTTTACGTACGAAAGATGCTGCTATTAAGTCAATATCATTTTCTATACCAAATTTTATATCTTCAATATCTTTTGGTGTTATTGCTGGAAGGTTTGTTTTTGAACCTGGTAAGTTTACACCCTTATGATTTGAAAGAATTCCGTTATTAAGGGCTTTACAAATAACATCTGTTCCGTCTACTATTTCTGTAACTTCTAATTGTACTAGACCATCATCAATATATATAATTGATCCTGGTTCTACATCATTTGGAAGTCCTTCATATGAAACTGAAACTATATCTTCTGTACCTTCGACATCACGTGTAGTTAGAGTAAATACATCATCAGGTTTTAGATAAACTTCATCTACGTTAAAGTTACCAGTTCTAATTTCTGGTCCCTTTGTATCTAGCATAATCGCAACTGGAACATTTAATTTCCTTCTTACTTTTCTAATTGTTTTAATTTTTGCTAAGTGTTCTTCATGCGTTCCGTGGGAAAAGTTTAATCTTGCGACATTCATTCCACTGTTTATAAGTTCTTCAAGGATTTCTGGTGATTCTGATGAAGGTCCTATTGTACAAACAATTTTGGTTTTTTTAAGTATATCTGGTACTTGATTCATTATTAACTCCTTTACTTATTATTTTGATAAGTTATTTGCTAATTCATATAAATGTTCATTAAATTGAGATTTTGTATTTACTGCATCATCTATATTAACCTCAACAATTTTACCATCTACATAACCTATAGCAAGGTTTGTTTTCTCTTCTAAAAGTAATTCTACAGCACGAGCTCCCATTGTCGAGCCTAGTAACCTATCGGCAACTGATGGTGAGCCCCCTCTTTGTACGTGGCCTAGTACAGTTACTTTTGTTTCTATACCTGTTTTTTCTTCTAATTCTTTTGCAATAGAATATGGATCTCCTACTCCTTCTGCAAGAGTAATAAGATGGTGAAGTTTTCCTCTTTTTCTACCATGTTCCATTTTTGCAACTATATCATCTATAGAAAATTCATGTTCTGGCACAATAATAGATTCTGCTCCACCTGCAAGACCTGAGTACAAAGCTAAGTCTCCGCAATTTCTACCCATTACTTCTACTACAACTGCTCTACCATGGGAGCTAGATGTATCACGAAGTTTTCCTATAGCATCACTTACAGTTTCCATTGCTGTAAAAAATCCAATTGTAAAATCGGTATAGCCCATATCATTATCTATAGTTCCTGGGATTCCAACTGTTTTTATACCCAAATCTGATAGAGCTTTTGCCCCCTTAAATGAACCATCACCACCAATTACAATTAGCCCTTCTATTCCATAATCAGATAATATTTGAGCTGCTCTTTGTTGACCCTCTTTGTTTGTAAATTCGGTAGATCTAGCAGTTCCTAGGATAGTACCTCCTTTATGGATAATATCAGCAACTGATGATACATTCATTTCATAAATGTCACCTTTCATCAATCCATCGTATCCATTTCGGATGCCCTTTATTCTCATGCCATTATTTAAGGCAGATCTTACTGCTGCTCTTATAGCCGAGTTCATACCAGGTGCATCGCCACCGCTAGTTAAAATACCAATAGTATTCATATAAACTCCTTATTCTAACTTAACATTTTCTTTTCCTAAAAATTGTTCTAACTTTTTAATATTTTGGCTGCTGGTATCCACCCACAACCTTTTATCAAGTTTAAAGGATTTTTTGCGATCAGCAAAATAAACCACAACTGGAGTTTGACCACTATAATCCTTTAACACCTCTCTTAGACCATTATACTCTTTATAATCAGTTTTTAAGTACAAAGTCTTAAAATCTAAATTTTCTAAGTCCACAAATTCTTGGGATAATAACTTTACATCGTCATCGTCTACTTGTAATTTACCCTTAACAAGGACCACCTTATCATCTTCAATTAGATTTCTATATTGCTTGTAAGTTTCTGGGAATATTACCACTTCTATTGAACCGTATAGATCTTCTATATTTACAAATGCCATAAGGCTTCTCTTTTTGGTCATTATCTCTGATTTATTAGTAATAATTCCAGCCATAGTTACAAACCTATTATCTAAATTTAGTATTTGCTGATCAGTAAGCTCATCTCTGTAATTTGTTCTAAAATTTATAGTATTTTTTAATTTATCACTAGCTTCACTTAAAGGATGGTCAGAAATATAAAAGCCTAACACATCTTTTTCTAGAGATAGCTTTACATTTTTTGGATACTCACTAATATCTGGGAAAGTTATATCACTAGTTTGATTTTTACTTTCATCAGCCATATCCAATAAATTCATTTGCCCCTTTACATTTATTTTTTGACCTTCGTGGATATTGGTCATTGCTTTTTCATAAACGGCCATAAGTTTTGAACGAGCATATCCCATGCTATCAAAGGCACCTGATTTGACTAATGATTCTAAACCTTTTTTATTTAATGCCCTGCTATCATAGGCCTCTACTCTTTCTAAAAAGTCTTTGAAATTTAAAAACTTTCCATCACTTTCTCGAGCTGCTATTATTGCATTGATAAAGTTTATACCAAGATTTTTTATTCCTGATAGACCAAATATAATCTTCCCTTCTTTTGCAAAAAACTTTTGATAAGATAGGTTTACATCTGGGGCGATTACTTCTATGCCCATAGATTTTGCCTCGCTTACGTATAAATATAGTTTTGAAGCACTATCCATGACTGAGGAAATAAGATTTGCCATATATTCTTCTGGATAATAATATTTTAAATATGCTGTTTGAGCTGCCACTAGCGAATAAGCAGCTGAGTGAGATTTATTAAAGGCATATTTTGCAAAGGAAATCATTTCATCATAAATTTTGTTGGCAGCAGACTCACTAACTCCATTTCTTACACAACCTGGAACTACGATATCGCCATTTTCATCTACCTTACCGTGGACAAAGACTTCCCTATTTGCTTCCATTATGTCCATTTTTTTCTTACTCATCGCTCGTCTTAGGTTGTCAGCTTCTCCTAGAGAAAATCCTCCAAGTTGCTGGACAATCTGCATTACTTGCTCTTGGTAAACTATAATACCATAGGTAACACTTAAAATAGGTTTTAATTTCTCATCTATATATCTTACATCTTCTGGATGGTTTTTATTGTGAATATAGGTAGGAATCTCATCCATAGGTCCTGGCCTAAAGAGAGAGTTTGCCGCAACTAAATCATCAAAAACTGTGGGCTTTAAATTTTTAAGAAAGTTTCTCATCCCAGGTGATTCAAATTGGAAAAGTCCTATAGTTTTTGCCTTATTAAACTGGTCTATGATATTTGGATCATTTTCATCGATAGCTTCTATATCAATCTCTACCCCATGATTTGTTTTTACATCTTTTATGGTATCTTTAATAACTGTAAGATTTCGAAGACCTAAAAAGTCCATTTTTAGTAGACCCAGCTCTTCTATCTCTGTCATATTAAATTGGGTTACTACCTGATTGTTGGATAAGGCTAAAGGAACAATATCTGTAAGTATTTCCTTACTCATTACCACACCTGCAGCATGAATGGATGTATGGCGAGGAAGCGCTTCTACTTTTCTTGCAGTATCTATTAGCCTTTTACTTTCGGCATCATTTTCATAAGCCTCACGAAATTTATCTGATTCTTCTAAGGCTCTATCTAGGGTCATATTTATTACAGCAGGTACTAATTTTGCAATTTTATCTACCTTACCATAAGAAATATCTAATACACGTCCCACATCACGGATGGCATTTCTCGCCTGCATCCTACCAAAGGTTATGATTTGAGATACGTGGTCTCGCCCGTATAGCTCATTTACATATTCTACAACTTCATCACGTCTGACATAATCAAAATCTATATCTATATCAGGCATGGAAACTCTTTCTGGATTTAAAAATCTCTCAAAAATAAGATTATATTTTAAAGGATCAATTTGAGTTATATCTAGGGCATAAGAAACCAAAGACCCTGCAGCAGATCCACGGCCCGGCCCAACTGCTATATCATGCTCACGGGCAAATCTTACAAAGTCCCATACAATTAAGAAATAATCTATATAACCCATGTTATTGATTACATTTATTTCTTTCATAGCACGGGCTCTGATTTCTTCATCTACATTTTCATATTTTCTAGCAAGTCCCTCATCAACTAATTGGGTGAGATATTCTAGATTTGTCATATTTTCTGGCAATTTTGAAAAATATGGCAAGTGGGGATTGTGAAACTCTATTTCAACATTGCACATATCGGCAATTTTATTGGTATTTTCAATGGCTCTTTCATAATTTTTAAAAATAGCATGCATTTCATCAGGTGACTTCAGGTAAAATTCATCACATGGCATCTTCATCCTATCATCTTCCTTTAAAAGAGCTCCTGTTTGTATACATAATAAAACATCCTGGTAGTAGCTATCTTCTCTATTTATATAATGAGCATCATTTGTAGCTACTAGTTCTATATCTAGGTCTTCATGCATTTTAACTAAGACTTCATTGACTTTTTTTTGCTCTGGTAGACCATGATTCTGTAATTCTAAATAATAGTTTTCCCTACCAAATACTTCTGTATATTTTTTTGCAGTTTCATAGGCTCCTTCAATATCATTTTCTAAGATTCTTTGGTTGACCTCTCCACTTAAGCATGCACTTAGAGCTATGATATCTTCTGAATAACCTTTTATAAAATCTAGGTCCACACGCGGTTTATAATAATATCCATTCACATAAGCTTCAGATACTATTTTTAAAAGATTTTGATAGCCATTATTATTTTTTGCTAGCAAAATCAAATGATAATATCTTTTATTACTAGGATCTTTTAAGGTATGGTCTTTTTCGCTTATATAAACTTCGCAACCTATAATTGGTTTTATACCCGCTGACGTAGCTTTTTTATAAAACTCGATTACTCCATACATTTGCCCATGGTCAGTTATGGCAAGAGAGTCCATGCCATATGATTTGGCTTTTTCAATTAGTTGGTCTATCCTAGAAAAACCATCTAATAAAGAATATTCAGTATGCACATGTAAGTGAGTAAATTTATTTTCCATTATTTATCTCCAATTAAAAAGATTTGCTTATCACAAATCTTCAGCCATTTTTATAAATTTTTGTAGCCTATAATTTACCTTTGATTTGCTCATAGGTGGATCTACCATAGCTCCTAGCTCCTCTATAGATGCGTAGGGATTGGCTAGTCTTAGTTCGCCTATTTCTACCATATCATCAGCCAGTTTATAAAACTCATTTGCCTTTATCAAAAGATTTATAGCATCTACTTGTTTTAAAGATGCATTTACTGTCCTATCTATATTTGCCTTATCAAAGTTTGTCTGCCTATTGATATCATTTCTAATAGAACGCATAGCCCTTACATTTTCTAGTTCAAAAAGTGATTTATTAGCTTCTATGAGAGCTAAAAAATCTGAAATCTTGTCGCTATCTTTTATATAAACTACATAGCAATCTTTTTTTATATTTACCTTAGGATTAAGCTCAAATACTTCCATGGACTTTTTTAATAAGTCAGCACCTTCTTTATCCCCTGTGGAAATTTCTAAGTTGTAACCTCTTTGAGGATCATTGACTGATCCTTTAAAAACAAAGGCAGTCTTTAAAAATGATTTTATAGCATCAAATGACACATCTTCTAAATCAATAGACTTATTTATAAAAAAATCATTGCTCTTTTCTATAATATCTTCAGAAATCGGATTATCATCAATAAGCACTGTAAAAAGTCTATCACCATTGACCAAGTCTTTTATTTCAAAAACTGAGGAGTAATCGTATGTGTTTTTTATTATATTGTAAATATATCTGGCTTCTGTATTTGAATAAGTTTTAAAAACTATATTGTAACCGCCATTAGATATCCTTATAGAACCTATAAAGTTTAATACACATAAAAGCTCTGCTTCTGGATTTATTGGTTCTTTTTTAAGTACTTCTTTTTTACATCTTTTAGAAAAAGACATGTCATCACCTAGTTAGTCAATTTACTTTTAACCTTATCTATTGTTTCTTGATCTACCTTTGCATATAAAAGATAATCTTCAAAAGTTTTATATTTTCTTTCGATATATTCATAGGCTTCTTTCATAGCATAAGGATTTGTTATCCTAAATACAGAAAACGGTTCGTCCTCATCATATCTTTCGATATAACCTAAATGGGCAGCAGAAATTTCATAGTCTGCAATTATATCGGCTCTACCAACATTTGCAAGTCCCATAAGGATCATAGAAATAATTCCTGTACGGTCCTTGCCTTCTTGGCAGTGAAATAAAGTTGCCCCATCAGTATTTGCAAATACTTCCATAATCTCTTTTATTTTAGGAAAATTATCGATTAGATTTCTATAAGTTGATCCTATAGATACTTCTCTATTAATAATTTGCTCTATTTCTTCCCTGCGAAATTCATCATTGGGTGCTAGAGATATGTTATTAAAGTTAAAGTTATCAGTGATTTTTTTATGTTCAATACTATCAAAAGGGATTTCTCTATCTCTTCTTAAATCGATTATAGATTCTATCCCATAATCTTTTAAAATTTCTATTTCGCTATCACTGATATCATCTAGATTTGCAGTCCTTAAAAACTTATTCCATTGTGTTACCTTACCATCTATTGTAGGCACGCCGCCTAAGTCTCTTGCATTTTTTATATTTTTTAAAGGTAGTCTTTTATAATACTGCATTTCACCACTTTTCCTTATCTCTATGTTTTTTTATTACTATGTAATCTTCATTTTTTAATTTTTTATAAATACGTTCAGTCATATAAACTGACCTATGTTTACCTCCAGTACATCCAAAGGCTATTGTAACTGTATTTTTACCTTGATTTTTAAATTCTGGTATAAGGTAGTTTATGAGTTTATAAACATCACTTTCAAATTGGTCAAGTATTGGAAATTGATCCAAGTATTTCTTAAGCTTATTATCCGTCCCATTTAAAGGCCTTAGCTCATCAATGTAGAAAGGATTTGGAAGAAATCTCATATCAAATACATAGTCAAAGTCTTCACTAATGCCATTTTTGTAGCCAAATGAAAGTAGGTTTACAATCATCGAATCTTTTTTATCTAAAGAATTTTCTATAACTTTTTTTAATTCTTTAGCTGTATAATTACTGGTATCTATAAATCTATCTGAAATCTGTCTAATATCTTTTAATAGTTCTTTTTCTTTTCCTATCCCATCAGATACATTTCCAAATTCTCCTAAAGGATGTGGGCGGCGGAGTTCATTATATCTTTTTAAAATCATAGAATCACTGCAATATACATAAATTATCTCAGTGTCAGGATTTTTTTCTTTTAAAGATATAAATGACTGGTACATATTGCTATCTAAATTATGAGATCTAAAATCAATAACCACTGCCATTTTTTCTATGGGATTTTCTTGGGTTTCGTTTAGTTCTATAAACTTTTCAACCAAGTATGCTGGCGAGTTATCCATGGCGTAGTAGCCCATATCTTCATAAGATCTTAGAGCTGTAGTTTTTCCTGAGCCGCTTAAACCAGTAATTATTTTAAGTTTCATTATAATTCTCCGATTAATTTAACCTCACGTTCTAAAGTAAAACCTGTTTTTTCATAAACTATAGCTGCCACTTCTTCTATAAAAGCAAGCATTTCACTACATGTTGCATTACCAGCATTAATTATAAATCCACAGTGTTTTTCACTTACTTGGCAGTCCCCTACCCTATATCCACGAAGTCCACATTCATCTATTAGTTTAGATGCATAGGAACCTTCTGGTCTTTTAAAGGTGGAACCAGCTGATTTTTTATCAAGAGGCTGTTTTGTTTCGCGCCTATTGGTATAATCTTCATATTTTAAAACTGCTTCATCTAAACTATCTGGTAAAAGCTCAAAGGTTGCAGATGAAACTATCAAATCTTGCTCAAATATTTTTGAATGCCTATAAGAAAAATTCATCTCTTCATTAGTAAAGTTGTATTCATTGCCTTCAAAGTCAAAGGCTCTTACACTTACACACACATCTTTTATTTCTTTTCCATAAGCACCAGCATTCATAGAAACTGCTCCACCAATAGTTCCTGGTATACCAGAAATCTCTTCCATACCAGTTAAATGGTTGGCTATTGATGTTGTTGCAGCTTTATTTAAAGAAGTTCCTGCAAGCACAGTCATAGTTGTTCCATCTAATGTTATATCATCATAATTATCTGATAAAACTAAAACACAACCACGAATACCCTTATCTGTTATAAGTAAGTTTGATCCAAGACCTATTACTGTTGTTGGAATGTCATTTTCATAATTAAATTTTAATAAGTTTTTTAATTCATCTTCAGTTCTTGGTTTTATAAGCACATCAGCAGGACCGCCTATGCCCCAAGTTGTATAATCTTTTAAAGGTTCGTCAAAAAGTATTTCTCCAAATCTCTTTTTCTCATAAATAGATTTGTAATCCATATTTCCTCCTAGATTTAATAAATTAAATCAAAGTTTTCTATCTAAATTACTATACCGTAATTTGAAATCTTTGTTTATTATAAAAAAATTTGTAATTTGAGTAAATTATTGGTAAAATAATAAAGATTAATTGTAAAAGCTAGGAGGTGTTTATATGGCAAAAGTATGCGAAGTTTGTGGTAAAGGAACAAAAGCAGGTAAAACTGTAACTTTCTCACACAAAATCAACAACAGAACTTTTAAACCAAATGTGCATAGAGTAAGAGCTATAGTAGATGGATCTCCAAAATCAATCAATGTATGTACTAAATGTTTAAAATCTGGAAGAGTACAAAAAGCATAATCGAATGCTTTTTTTATTTTGAATTCAAAATAAAACCACTAGGAATCATCCTAGTGGTCTTTTTTTATCTAGATAGAGCCATCTCTATCCCAGAATCTTTGTTTAGTTAAGTTTTCTATAAATTTATCTATCTCTTTACTGTCTTTGGTTACCATTACACCATCTGCTTTTTGCTTATCTTCAGCTAGTATGTCTGTCGCATCTCCTATAATCCATAGTGGTTTATAGTGTTTAAATGTCTCATCTACGAATTCACCTACATTTTTCTTAAAGTCATGGCTAGGTTTTTCTGGTACTACTACAATAAGAGCGTCTTCTAGTACTGGATGTACTGTTTCGTATCTATGAGTTACCATTACACCATCTTTTGTATCTTGTAAGTTTTCTTGAATGATTTCTGGCTTTGCTTTTTTATCTTTAAGAGCTTTTGTAAGTCCTTTAAAGTCAAAGTCATCTTCATCATCAGAATAGATACCTACTTTTAAAGTATCTGGCTTAAAGATTGTTTTTTCTTGTGAGAATTCTGGCATTCTAACTTTTAGAGCTTCCTTAGTAGGTTTAACACCTGCTGGATCAAATCCTCTTTCAGCATCTGGTGAGTCAGCACCTATATTTTTAGCAATTTCTTTAGCTAAGTCCTCATCAACATTGGCAAACATATCTACTACATTTTGTCTTATCTCTGGTCTTTTAACCTTTGCAAGTTCAAATGAGAAAGCATTTTTAATATGCTCTTGTTCTACTTCACTTAGTGATTTATAGAATGCTGTAGCTTGGCTAAAGTGGTCTCTAAAGCTATCTGCACGAGCTTGGATTTTTCTAGCATCTATTTTTTCTTGGTAGTGTTCATAGCCACCTTCTTCAGGTTTTGCATAGTATGGTGATTGGTCATCAATAGTCGATTTCATATAAGAAACTGGTCCTTTTGGAATCATATGTTGGTGCCATCCATCTCTTTGGTTGTTGTGAACATCTACTATTGGCCTATTAATTGGAATTTGTGCAAAGTTTGGTCCACCAAGTCTGATTAGTTGTGTATCAGTATATGAGAATAATCTACCTTGAAGTAATGGGTCATTTGAAAAATCAATACCTGGCACTACATTACCTGGGTTAAAGGCAACCTGTTCAGTTTCTGCAAAGTAGTTGTCTACGTTTTTATTTAAAGTAATCTCACCAATTTTGATTTTTTCAATATCTTCTTCTGGCCAAACTTTTGTAGGGTCTAAGATATCAAAGTCAAAATCAAATTCTTTTTCTTCTGGTAAAAGTTGTACACAGAAATCCCAAACTGGATAGTCCCCTTCATCAATTGCATCATAAAGATCTTTTCTATGGCTATCTGGGTCATTACCAGAAACTTTTAAAGTCTCATCCCAAACTCTTGAGTGCACACCTAGTTGTGGATTCCATTGGAATCTTACAAAAGTTCCCTTTCCTTCTGCATTTACAAATCTATAAGTATGGATACCAAATCCATCAATCATTCTAAGAGATCTAGGTATTGCTCTATCACTCATTTGCCACATTGTCATGTGCGCTGACTCTTGGTTACGGCTTACAAAATCCCAAAAAGTATCATGAGCTGATTGGGCTTGTGGTACTTCTGTATCTGGTTCTGGTTTTACAGCGTGAACAAAGTCAGGGAATTTGATTGCATCTTGGATGATGAAAACTGGCATATTGTTACCAACTAAGTCATAGTTTCCTTCATCAGTATAAAATTTTAGAGCAAAGCCACGTACGTCACGAGGGGTATCAGTGGAACCTCTAAAACCTGCTACTGTAGAAATTCTTGTAAATAAAGCTGTTTCTTTACCTTCTTCAGTAAATAAACCAGCCTTAGTATATTCGCTCATATCTTTGGTACATTTAAATACACCATGAGCCCCAACACCACGAGCGTGAACTATTCTTTCTGGTATTCTTTCGTGGTCAAAGTGCTGCATTTTTTCTCTAAAGTGAAAGTCTTCTATAAGAGTTGGTCCTCTTTCTCCAGCCTTTAGAGAAAATTCATCTTCAGCTATTTTTAATCCCTTATTTGTAGTAAATGCTTGGTCTTTATTATCAACTTTATGGTTTTTTAATTGTTTTTGTTTATCATTATCAGCAACTCCTTTTACCTTATCTAAGTCCGGCGGAGTTAGAGGGGCTTTTTTAAAATTGTGCTTTTGATTTTTATCATCTTTTTTAGCCATTGTTATCTCCTTTGTTTGCATTAACAATATGTCTGTATATACATACCCTAAAATAAAAAAAAGCCACTAATTAAAGTGACTTTTGTTTGAAAATTTCATAGTATTTATCTATTTGATTTTTAATGTCTTTACCAAAAACATCAGAACCAGATACAATTATATCGGCTCCCGCATCTATAACCTTATCTACATTTGTAGTTTTAATGCCTCCATCAACTTGGAGTTTTACATCTAGGTTATTTTTATCAATATAGTTTCTAAAAAACTTTATTTTTTCAACAGAATCTTCCATAAATATTTGTCCACCAAAACCTGGCTCTACACTCATTACTAAAATTAAATCAATCTTATCTAGGTAAGGAGTGATTAAATCTATATCAGTAGCAGGTTTAAAGGTAAGGCCTACCTCCATACCAGCATTTTTAATTGCTTTTATGGTTTCATCTAAATTTTTACAAGCTTCGTAATGGACAGTTAATCTATCAACACCAGCTTTTTTAAAGTCTTCAATGTATTTTATAGGCTCTTCAATCATAGCGTGAGTATCAAAGAAATAATCATTTTTACCACGAATATCACTTATAACCTTAAAACCAAAGGAAATATTTGGTACAAATATCCCATCCATTACGTCAATATGAATCATTTTTAAATCTGTATCCTTGGTTTGGTCCAAGTCACCTTGTAAATTTGAAAAATCACAACTTAGTATTGATGGGGCTAGTTCTACCATTTATTTTCTCTCCTATCTTTAAGTTCGTTAAACATCATTAGGTAATTTTCATATCTTGATTTTGCTATCTTACCTATCTCAACATTCTCTTTTACTTCACAATTTGGCTCATTTATGTGATTGCAATTATTAAATCTGCAATTTGTATTAGCCATTTCTCTAAAAGTGTATTTTAAATTATTTTCATCTTCTAAAAAGTCAAAGTCAAAACTATCAAAACCTGGGGTATCAAATATAAAGCTATTTTCTTCTAAAGTAAATATTTCTGTATGGCGGGTGGTGTTTTTGCCACGTTTTAATTTTTCTGAAATCTCACCAATTTCTAAATTACTATCTACTAAGTTATTTAAAAAAGTTGATTTACCTACACCAGATGCACCAGAAACTGCAGAAGTTTTACCACTTAAAATTATATTGATTTCTTCTTTTGGAAAATCATTGTAATTGTCTAAAGTAATTAGCTTATAGCCAATATTTTCATATATCCTGGTAATATTTTTGATTTTTTCATCTGTAGCCAAGTCTTTTTTTGATAGGACTATGACTACTTCCATATTTTCGTATTCGCACATGGCAAGATACTTATCTAGGTTATACAAGTTTAAAGGTGGATCAGTTATTGTTATAAAAACTAGCATCTGATCAACATTTGAAATGTTTGGTCTTTTTATAACATTTTTTCTTTCTAGAATTTCTGTTATATAAGCAGTTTCTTCATCTTGGATATCGATTATTACATTATCACCTACTAGAGGCTTAATGCCTTTTTTTCTAAAATTCCCACGCGCCTTGGCCATATAAATTTTATCTGTAGTTTCTACATAATATAATTCTTTTTGAGCTTTGGTTATCTTACCCTTCATTTTTTACTTCATAAACTCCTAAAGTTTCATCATCTATTATAACTTCTAGTTGGGTACCAACTCTTGCTTGTACGTTTAGATTTAAAATTCCATTTTCATCTAAGTCAGCACTAGACATTTGTTGGTTTATTATAGCTTGGTTTCTCTGACCATTTACTACATCAAATACCATTACATTAAAGTAATCTTTTGACTCTGGTAAACTTACTCTTAGTAGTACATCTTTTAGAGTATTTGTAGCTTGATCTTGTGTGTTTTGATTATTTTGGTTATTATCATTTTGGTTTTCTTCTGGACCGAGACTTACAGTTAGGTCAATTTTTGATTGATTTGCTACTTGAGTTCCTCTGGCAATAGACTGACTGATTACAACTCCTTGAGCAACTTCATTTGAATGTTGGTAGTTTACATCGCGCAGGCTTAAGCCATATTGACTTATTATCGTTCTTGCATCGTTTTCAGCTTTACCAACAAGATTTGGTACTTCTACTGTATCTACTCTTTGGTCAGGACCAGTACTTACTGTTACATCTATTTCTGTTCCAGCTTGTTGTTTAGAGGAAGCTCTAGGATTTTGAGTAATAATCAAATCTTTTTCTACATTATCACTTGCTTGAGAATTTGTTCTACCAAGTCTAAGGCCAATTTCTTTTAAAGTCTCATCAGCTTGAGATAAGGTCATATTTCTTAAATCTGGTACTTCTACCTCACGACCTCCACTTATCACAAGATTTACAACAGTTCCACGTTCTACTTTGGTATTTTGCTCTGGATCTTGGTCCATGACTTTGCCTATTTCGTACTCATCGCTTTCTTCTGTTCTAGAAATATTTGCTTTTAGTCCTCTTCTTTCTAGTTCGTTTACAGCTTGTTCTTGGTCAAGGTTAAGAACCATTGGCACTTCTACTGTTCCAGTATTATTAGTCCTACCCTTTAGGAAATATACTGCTCCTAATAAAATTATAGCCAAAAGAAGTAAAGGCCATATTTTTTTACCAGTCCTTTTCGTTTTATCTTTTCTTTCTGGTTCTGGGTTAGAAACATAGACCGCTTCTTTTTCTTCCTCTTCTTCTCTTTTAGCTTGTTCATTATAAACTTTTTGGTAAGATCGCTCTTGAGGTACCACTATAGGTATTCTTGCAGTATCTGTAAGCTCCTCTTCCTCTTTTATAAAGTTTTCATCATCTAATGCTTCTATAAGTTCTCTTGCATTTAAAAATCTATTAGAAGGTTCCTTATCCAAAAGCTTCATTATAATATAATTTAGATGATCTGAAAGCTCTGGATTTAAATTTTTAGGTGCTTCTGGCTTATCTTGGATATGCATTACAGCAATGCCTACAGAATTATCTGCATCAAAAGGGACACGCCCTGTAGCCATCTCATACATAACAGCACCTAGAGAATATAAATCTGATTTGTCATCTACTATTTTTCCCTTGGCTTGCTCTGGTGAAATATAATGAACTGTTCCTAAAATTGAGCTAGTGTAAGTAATAGTAGCATTTGAGGAAACTCTTGCTATACCAAAGTCTGTTACTTTTAATAAACCATAATTATCTATTAAAATATTTTGTGGTTTGATATCTCGGTGGATAATGCCTGCATTATGAGCTGTTTTTAGGGCTTGGGCAATTTGTGTAGAATAATCTATAATATCGTGATTAGAAAGTCTACCTTCTTTTACGATTAAATCCTTTAAAGTTTGCCCTTCCACATATTCCATTACTATATAGTGAATACGCTCGCCTTGATACAAATCTTCTCCAATATCAAAAACATTTACAATATTTATATGGGAAAGCTTTGCTGCGGACTGAGCTTCATTATTAAATTTTTTAAGAAATTCATCATCTTCAGCATATTGGTCTTTTAGTATTTTAATAGCTACAAACCTATCCAAGAGTTTATCTTTTGCCTTATAAACCTTGGCCATACCTCCTACACCAATTTGTTCTATAATCTGGTACCTATCGTCCAAAATTATTTTTTCCATAACATCCTCTTAAATTTTAACAGTTGTAACTGTTATATTGTCTCTACCGCCTGATAAATTAGCAGCTTCTATAAGCTTGCTAGAAATATCATATACATCAGAATTTTCGCTAATAATATTTTTTATTGCATCTAAAGATATTTCATTAGTAAGGCCATCAGTTACTATCAATATAATATCATCATTTTCCATATCAATTGTCTTACTATCTATCTTTATTTCTTTTCCTATACCTATAGCACGAGTGATAGCGCTTTTATTTATAAAGTTTTCTGCTTCATTTTCTTTCAAGGCTCCACTTTCGATTAGTTCATTTACTAAAGAGTGATCCTTAGTTAGTTGGCTAATCTCTCCAGCTCGATATAAATATAATCTAGAATCACCTATATGGCTTATATGATATTTTTTACTTTTATAGTCTACGCATAGGCATACTGCAGTGGTGCCCATTTTTTCTTGTTTTTCACTAGCCACTTTATACACTTTTGTATTAGCATAAGCTAGGGCTTTTTCTTGTAAATCTAAAATTGATTTATAAGTTTCAATATCAGAATTTTCAATAAAATCTGTAAATGATTTACTAGCTAGGCTGCTTGCTAGTTCACCATCACTATGGCCACCCATACCATCAGCAACTATAAAAAAATCATAATCTTTGATAGAAACATTGCTATAAGAGTCTTCATTTGTCTCTCTTAGTTTTCCAATGTTTGATATTGAACTAAATTTCATTTCTACCTCGCATAATTATTTCTTAGCTGACCGCAGCTAGCATCTATATCTTGGCCCATAGAATATCTGATAGTTGCATTTAATCCATTTCTTGTAAGCTTATCTTTAAAGTCATTTATAACTTTTTTACTGGTTTTACCATGCTTAAATTCTTCTATAGGATTAAGAGGGATAAGATTTATGTGGATATTTTTTCCACGCATGAGTTTTGTAAGATTTTCTACATCAATTTCCCTATTATTTACCCCATCTATTACTACATATTCAAAAGATACGCGTCTTTTTGTTTTATCTAGGTAATAATCAGTTGCTTTTAAAAGGCCATTTATATTATATTTACGAGCAACAGGCATATATTCTTTTCTCTGCTCATCTGTTGCATAATGAAGGCTTACTGCAAGATTTACATCAAGGCCTGTATCAGCTAGTTCATAAATTTTTGGAGTAATACCTGAAGTTGATAGGGTAATTGACCTATGGGAAAGATTTCTACCCTTTTCATCTGTGATAATTTCTATAAATTTTGTTATATTTTTAAAATTATCTAAAGGCTCACCTATACCCATGATTACAATATTATTTATATCACCATTTAATCTTTCAAGCTCATAGACCTCATCAATTATTTCTGCTGCACTAAGGTGTCTAACTAAACCGTTTTTAGTTGATGCACAAAATGTACATCCCATTCTGCAACCTACTTGGGATGATATGCAAATAGTTTTGCGGTCATCATATTCCATAAAGACTGCTTCAATAATATTGCCATCATTTAGCTCAAAGAGATATTTTTTTGTAGAATCTATCTTTGAAGCATAGGTTTCAAGTAAGTTTACTTTTTGAATTTCAAAATCTTCTGCAAGTTTTTCTCTCATATCTTTAGGCAGGTCAGTCATTTGTTCAAAATCATTAATTTTATTCACATGAATTTGCCTATAGACTTGCTTGGCCCTAAATTTTTGAAAACCAAGATCTGTAAAAATATCTTCTATTTCTTTTATTGTCTTATCATTTATAGTTTGTTTCATATTATATCTTCTTAAATTTGCTTATAAAAAATCCATCTGTCTTGTCTATATAATTTACATACTCTATGTAATTTTTACCATCGATTGGAATAATGTTTAAATCATCCTTACCAGATAAATAAGAAAAATTATCTTTATTTTCAATATTACCAACCGTACAAGTTGAATAAACTAGAATTCCATCTTTTTTCAAATATTTTATAGCTTGGTCAAGGATATCTTTTTGCAGCTTTGCCAAAGTTTTTATATCATCCATAGTCCTATTGTAGCGAATTTCGGGTTTTCTTCCCATTACACCAAGGCCTGAGCATGGTGCATCTACTAATACATAGTAAAAAGCATTTTCATATTCTTTTTTAAAAACACTTGCATCAAAGCTTGTAAGTTCAATATTTTCTAGACCCAATCTAGCAATGTTTTCTTGTATTAAAGGTAGTTTATCTTTTGATATGTCATTAGCTATTATATCAGCCTTATTTTTAGTATATTCACCAATATAGGAAGTTTTTGTTCCTGGAGCTGCACATAGGTCTAGAATTTTACTATTTTCTTTTGGATCTAGGATTTCTACAGTCTTCATAGATCCTTCTTGCTGAATAGTAAATAAACCTTCTTTAAATTCACTTGTATTTACAAGACCAGCTGGATTTAAAACTTTAAGGGCATTTTTAGATAAGTGACCATATTCTATTTCAAATCCCTTATCTAATAATAAATCTCGTAGACTATCCTTATTAGTTTTCAAATTATTTACCCTGATAGATATTACTTGTTCATTATTTATATATCTTAGGAAATTTTTGGTATAGTCCATACCATAATTTTCAAAAATATAGCGGGTTAATTCTTCTGGCAAAGAATATCTAATAGAAAGTGATTTTATATCATCACTTTCTTTAATTTTTGCAATATCTTCTTCATCTCTTATAAAGTTTCTAAGGATTGCATTTACAAAACCAGAGGACCTCTTATTTTTCTTTTTTGCTAATTTTACTAGCTCATTTACAATAGCATAGTCCTTGGTATTTAGAAAATGAATATTATAAATACCAATTTCTAGAATAACTAAAACTGATGGATGGATTTTTTTAAGCCTTACTGTAGATAATTTTCTTATCATATAGTCTAGGTAGATTTTATTTTCTAAAACTCCATAGACATTTTTTGTAATAAAGGCAAGATTACTTGCATCATCTGCAATTTTATTTATTTCATCATTTGATTTTGCTTCTTCATTTATTACTTTATATAGGATATTAAAGGCTAATTCTAAATCAGTCATCTAATTTTATTCCCTTTTTAAAGTCATTGCCCATCAAAAATGACTTGGTGTCCATGGCTTTTTTGCCTGGAAATTGCAATTTATCTATCTTTATAGCTCCATCACATGTTCCAATTATGATATTATTTTTACTATCAGCTTCATAGATATAGCCAGGATTTGCCTTATAGTTATCTAGAATTTGAGCTTCTAAAACTTTTACATTGTCTCCTTCATAGACAAAATATGCCTTTGGAAAAGCTACTAAGGCTCTTATTTGATTATAAATTTCAAAGCTAGATTTTTCCCAGTCTATCTTACCCATTTCTTTTGAGATTTTAGATGTGTAAGTTGCTTTATCATCATCTTGTTTGATACGGTTTTTATAAATCTCATCAAAGTTTAATAGGGTATCTCTGATAGCTTTTGAGCCTAGGTCTGACATTTTTTCTTCTAAAGAATAATAATCATCTTTTATATCTACATCCACAATGTTTTGCATTAAAATATCACCACTATCCATACCTTTTTCAATAAGCATAGTAGTTGGCGCTGTTTTTTCATCACCATTTAGCAAAGTAAATTGCATTGGTGCTGCTCCCCTATATTTTGGCAGTATTGATGGGTGTAGATTTATAATACGATCGTTAAATTCTTCTAAGAGTAGCTTGCCTATCAGTTGACCAAAGGCAACTACCACTATAAAATCAATTTCTAAGTCTTTTAATTGCTTTACAAATTCTTCTGTATTTACAGAATCTGGGGTTACCACTTTTATATCATTATCCAAAGCATATTGCTTGATTGGGGTTGGGCTTACTTTATTTCTTGATCTTTTCTTATCTTTTGATGAAACTACAAGTTTTACATCAATATTTTCTTCCTTATAAAGAACATCCAAAGTCTGCACTGCAAACTTTGGATTGCCCATAAAACATATATTAAGCATTTTCGACTTCATATGAAATCTCTTCTATATATTTATCTCTAAATAATACTCCATTTAAGTGGTCTATTTCGTGAGATAAAATTACTGCTGGGAAACCATGAGCATCCCAGATTTTCTCTTTTCCATTTTCATCTAAATATTTTACTTTAACGTGTTCTGGTCTTTTTACAGTTGCGTTAAAATTAGGTATAGAAAGACAACCTTCTACTCCTACTTGTTCTCCATCAGCTTCTATAATTTCTGGGTTTACTAACTTAACTAGCCCAGTTTCATCATCATGTGGATCTACAACTATAACACGTTTTAATATTCCAACTTGAGGAGCTGCTAGGCCTACCCCATTGGCATAGTACATGGTTTCACCCATATCATCTAATAATATTTTTATTCTATCTGTTACTTCTGGAACTTCCCTACATACTTTTCTAAGAATAGGGTCGCCTTCAATTCTTATATTTCTAATAGCCATAAAGTCCTCCTATTTACTCATATTTTACTTTTTGACTAGGATATAATCAATTTTTATCAAAGTCTATAGAATATACCTTACTTATCCCAACATCACCTATGGTTACCCCATGGATTTTTTCTGCAAGTTGCATAGTAGTTTGCCTATGGGTAATCATAATAAATTGTGAATGAACTGATAAGGATTTTAGATATTCTATATATCTTTTTATATTTGTCTCATCTAAGGCTGCATCTATCTCATCTAAAATAGCAAAAGGAGCCGGGTTTGTTTCAAAGATTGAAAATAAAAGTGCAACTGCAGTCAGTGCCTTTTCTCCACCTGATAAAAGTGAAATAGATTTTAAAGATTTAGATGGAGGACGAGCTACGATTTCTACTCCTGCTAGTAACTCATCATCATTATCTAATTTTAACCTAGCATCCCCACCCATAAATAATACTTTAAATATTTCAGAAAACTTGTTATTTATAATATCAAAGTTTTTCTTAAACTCATCTTTCATTTCTGATTCTAAAGCTTTAATTAGCTTTTCTATATTATTTTTAGATTCTTTTAAATCTTTTACTTGGGAGTCTATAAAGGCAAATTCTTCCTTAGTTTCTTTATAATTATTTAAAGAATCAGCCGTAAAATAACCTATATTATTTATCTTTCTTTGAAGGTTAATAAGATCCGTTTTACTTACTTTTTCAATTTTTAAATCTTTAAAAGTTTCTTCTAATTCATCCATTTCTTTACTTAAAAATGGTTTTATCTCATCTAAGAGGTTGTCATAATCTTTTACAACACCCTCTAGTTTGTAGGATAGCTCTACTTTTTTAATATTTATTTTATTTAAGCTTTCTTCTAAGTCTTTGGATTTTTCAATTAACTTAGCATTTTCTTCTTGAGACTTGTTTAAAATATTATTTTTATCTGATAATTTAGTTTCTAAATCCACAACTTCTGCTGTGAATTCTTTTATTTGATTAGCTAATTTTACATTACTAGATTCAGTATCAGAAATTATTTTTTCTGTCTCACTTTTTAGCTTGCTTTCTATTTTTTTGCTTTCAGATAAGTTTGCTAGTTCTGCCTTAAAACCTGCTATAGCATTTTCTATCATATTAATATCACGATTCAAAAGCTCGACTTTATTTTCATTTTTATTTAGGTCATTTTCTAAACCTTTTATACTAACTTCATTAGTCCTTAGTTTTTTATTATTATCTTCTAATAAGATTTCATATTTATTTTTAGTCGATTTTAATTCTCCTAAGTCTAAATCGCTAGCTTCTTTTTCTACTATTTCTAAACTTTTACTTAAGTCTTTCTTTTGACCTTGTAAGTTTTGTAGTTTATATGATAGGTTTGCTATTTCGTTATTAGTATCATTAATTAACTTTTTCAGCCCTTCAAAATCTGTTTGATATTTTTTCTCTTTATTAGCCAGTGCATTTTTAGATGATATTATCTCGTCTAATTTTTCCTTTGCCTTGTCATTTTCACTCTTTAAGAAATTTATTTTTTCCTTAGTTTGATCAATTTTTTTATTACGATTAAGTAAGTTTGTATTGGTCTTTTTATTTTTATTTGATCCTGCAACCATAGAGCCCCAGCTATTTATCACATCTAGGTCTAGGGTTATGATGCGATAGCCCTTTATCTTTTTTGATAGATTTGTTGCATCATCTATATTTTTTACAACTACAGTTGAGCCTAAAAAGTGATTTATAATACCTGCATATTTAGGATCAAAATCTAAAAGTTCATTGGCCATATCAATTACTTCTGACTCATTTGGCCTTGATTTTTCGTAGGATTTTATGGAATCTACTGGTAAAAATGTTATGCGACCAATGTTGTTTTTATTTACAAAATTAATAAGTTCTTTACTATCATCCTTGGTACGAGTCACAATATTTTGCACAGCTTGGCCCATCAAATTATCAATAATTTCTTCATAACCATTTTTTACATTTATAAGGTTTGCTAGGGTATCTTCGTACAAGTGGTCTAGCTTATTTGCCTTTGTTTTATTTAAAAAATTTTGTACCGAATAAAAATATCCTTCGTTAGACTCTACCAAATTTTTGTTAAACTTATATTCATTTATAGCTGTTTTTAAATTAATATTGATATTATTTAATTTTTTTTGATAGCTTGATATTTCCTTATCAGCCTTGGATAAATCAGCTTGGATATTTTCTAAAGACTTACTTAACTTATCACTAGCTTCTAAGTCTTTGATTTTTTTTACTGAGAGTTGGTCAATATTTTTATTAACATTTTCTATTTCTAAGTCTAAATTTTTAATTTTTTCTTGATTTTCACTTAGTTCTTTAGATCTTCTTTCTTTTAAAAGCTCATTTGTCTTAGCATTTATTTCTAAATCGTAAATTTGCCCAGCTATTTTTTCACTTTCTTTTTTTATAGTTCTTATATCTAAGCCTAGCTTAGTATTTTTTTCTTTTAAAGACTTTATCTCCAAATTTAAGTTTTCTATATTTCCCTTAGACTCATTTAAATCAATTTTTTTATTTTTTAAATTTTCCTCATCAGCAGCTAATCTTTCATTGAATGTTTCATATTTTTTTTCATTTAAGGAAAGATTTTCTGTAATTCTTGCTAGGTCTTTTTTATTATAAGTTAACTCTTTTTCGTTTAGTTCGATCTTATTTCTATTATTTTCAATTAACTTTTTATTTTTGGATAATTTACTTTCTATATTTTCCTTTTCACTTGATAAGGATTTGAAGTGTTCGTTAAAGGGATTAAGGTCTGCTTTTATATTTTCTAGGCTATTAGTTTTTTTATTTATATCATCAGAAAGATTTTTAATTTCTGTGATTAACTGCTCTTTTGAATTAAGCAAGTTTGTAGATTTTTCCCTAACATAGCCGTAGGCTTTTTTATCCAATTCTGTACTTAACCCCTGCCATTTTTCATAATTTTTTGCCTCATTGGCAAGTTTTTCTAAATCTTTGGACTTGTATTCCCACTCACGTTCTATAATTTCAAGGTCATCAGTAACTTTTGTAAGTTTTTTACTAGCTTCATCTCTTCTGTACTTATGTTTTGAAATTCCACTAGCTTCTTCAAATAAGGCCCTTCTTTGTAGGTTTGATGAGCTAATTATTTCATCAATACGACCTTGACCTATTAAAGAGTAGCCTTCTTTACCAATACCAGTATCTAAAAATAGTTCTCTAACATCTTTTAGTCTTACTTTTTTACCGTTAATCTTGTATTCATTTTCTCCATCACGGTAAATTCTCCTAGAAATGACTACTTTTTCATAATCTAGGGCTAGGGCATGATCTTCGTTTGAGAAATTTAAATTTACCTCTGCAAGATTCATCGAATTTTTACCGCCTGCACCTTGAAAGATTACATCATTCATTTTTGATCCACGAAGGGATTTTACGGATTGCTCACCTAAAACCCACCTAATGGCATCAGAAATATTTGACTTTCCAGAACCATTTGGGCCTACTATGGCTGTAATTTGTTTTTCAAAAGGGATTATTGTTTTGTTTGCAAAGGACTTGAAGCCCTTAAGTTCTATACTTTCGAGTCTAATAGTAAATCACCGCCGTAGTTTTCTCTTACATAATCTTCTATAAATTTATCTATATTAAAATCTATTTTTATACCTTCATATAAAATATAATTACTATCACTTGCTTTAAAGTTTAATTTTATCCTATATCTATCATAAAAATATTTTTTATTAGCCTTATTATTTCCAGCTATTAAAGAAATATTTCTGTTATTTGTATAGATAGTAAATTCATTAGATATATTATTTTTATTTATAATTTCTTCTAGGTATTTTTTATAAATTTCTGCTTCAACCAGCTGCCTAAAGGCTGGGTGGAAGGGGCCTGCTACCACATCCGCCCCTTCATTTATATTTTCTGTTGGTTGGAGACCTATTCTTATAATATTAACTCCCGCATATTTATAAAGCATAGCAGCTTCAGCAGAAACTTTAATCGCCTCATCTATGGTTAGTGGATGATAAATCCCGGCATCATAGAGCATTTCTAGTTTTGTATCTTTTATCACAAGAGTTGGATAAATTCTCACTAGATCTGGTCCAATGTTTATAGATTTTAAAACTGTATCTATAGTTTTTTCGTAGGTATCATTAAAAAGTCCAGGCATTATTTGATGACCTAGGGTAAAACCATAATCTTTTATAAGCTTTGAGGCTTCATAACTTGCCTTTACACTATGGCCACGCTCGTTGGCATCTAAAACTTTTTGGTCTAGAGACTGAATACCTAATTCTATGATATCAACCTTATATTCTTTTAATGTATCAAGAATGAAATTATTTATATAATCAGGTCTGGTTGAAAGTCTGATTCTATCAATAATTCCCTTCTCTTTATATGATTTTGCAATTTCTAGATAACCTACCATTACATCATAATCAAGCCCTGTAAATGATCCTCCAAAAAATGCAATTTCTTTTATATTATCATTTTGAGGAAAATAAGAAAGATTTTTCTCTATCTCACCTATGACCTTGCTAGGATCCATTTTGTCCTTATAGTTGGTAATTTTTATCTGATTACAAAAAGCACAATCATGGGGACAACCTAAAAATGGGATAAATATTGGTATAATATATTCTTTTTTAGTCATTTTTTATTCTTTCATAGGCATTTTTTGCTGCATCTTGTTCTGCTTTTTTCTTATTTTTGCCAATACCAGTCGCAAGAACTTTATTACCAGCTTTTACTTGCATAGTAAATATTTTATCGTGTTCTGGCCCTTCTTGGGCTATCAAAGTGTATTTTAATATTTTTTTATCGTGGGCATTATGGTATTCTTGTAGCTTGGTTTTATAATCGTTAAATATAGTATCATCATTTATAATTTCTTTGGCATCTTCGGTATAATTTTCTACTAAAAAATTATATAAATAGTTAAAACCCGCATCAAGATAAATTGCTGCACATACTGCTTCAAAAGTGTCTGCTTTTACATGTTTTTTAAGCTGACCACCGTGTTGTTTTTCTCCCCTACCAAAATTTAAATAGTTAGTTAAATTATATTTTTCGCTAGCCTTTGCAAAGGAATCTGTACACACTAAACGAGATCTAGTTTTTGTAAGCCAGCCTTCCGGTTTGTTGTTGTAATTTTTAAATAAAACCTCACTTACAACTAAATCTAGGACACTATCTCCTAAAAATTCTAAACGTTCATTTGATTTTGCCTTAGTTTTTGCTTCATTTGTGTAGGAAGAATGAGTAAAGGCTACATCTATCAATGATTTGTCATTGAATGTGTAGCCAATCTTATCTTCAAATTCTTTAATTTGTTCTAAACGTACTTGTGATATCATCAAAGTTTGCTCTCTATAAGACTTGCTATATCATCTAAGCTTTCGATTTCATCTAGCTCATCTTCTTCAAATTCTATGTCGTACTTTTCTTCTATAAGCATGATAAAATCAAGCATATCAATAGAATCTATATCAAGGTCTGATAATTTTGTATTTATATCTAAATCACTTGTATTTATGTCAAGATTTTCACTTGCTAATTTTGTTAACTCATCAATTATCATGTAATTCTCCTTCAATTTTTTCTATTACATTCATATCTATATAGTTTAATAGGCCTAGGATAGCATTTGAAAATGCAGTTTCGTTGGTATTACCATGGGCCTTATATACATAAGATTTTACCCCAAGTAATGGTGCTCCTCCAACTTCATCTGGGTTAAATTTCCCCGCTAATGATTTGATATCATTTTTTAACATAGCACCTGCAAGTTTATTTTTTGTAGAACTATAGATGAGATTTTTTAGCTCTAATCCTAGGGTCTTTAAAACACCTTCAGTTGTTTTTATTGCAATGTTTCCATCAAAACCATCTGCAACTATTACATTAACTTTGCCTGTAAATAAGTCCCTAGCTTCTAAATTTCCTGTAAAATTCATATCAGAATCATTTAAAATCTTGTAGGTTTCTTTAGTTAAAGCATTCCCTTTATGTTCTTCTACCCCTACATTTAATAGACCGATTTTGGGATTTGAAATATGCATAGCATTTTCTAAAAATACCTTACCCATTAGGGCAAATTCGTATAAATATTCTGGCTTACAGTCCATATTTGCACCTGTATCCATTAATAAAGTTATATCATCATTTATTGATGGGATACTTGCAGCAAGGCAGGCTCTTTTTATGCCAGGGATTCTACCTGCTATAAATAACCCACCAGCTAGTAAGGCTCCTGTAGATCCTGCTGATATTAGGCCATCATAGCCTTCTTCCTTTAATTTATTATAGGCTAATACTATAGAGGCTTCTTTTTTCTTTCTTATAGCTCTAACAGGATCTTCATTATTTGAAATAAATTCATTTGTAGGAATTATTTCATAATTTTTTATCCTATCACGTACTAAGAGTTTAATCTCCCTATCATTTCCAACAAAAACCGGTGTAAAATCTCTTTTTTCTAAGGCTTTTATAGTACCTTCTATAATAGGATTGGCTCCAGCATCTGCTCCAAAAGTGTCAATTAATATTCTCATATTTTTCCTCATTTTTTGTATAAAAAAAGATAGTGCATTAACACTATCTTATTCTACATCAATTCTTGCTTCGCCTTTATATTCTCCACAGTTTGGGCAAACTCTGTGTGGAAGTTTTGGCTCGTGGCAATTTGGACACTCAACATAGTTTGATCTGTTCAAAGTATAAGCTGAGGCTCTTCTTTTATTTTTTCTAGTTTTAGATGTTCTTCTTTTTGGTACTGCCATCATTACACCTCCTCTTATCAGATTTAGCAATCTTTTATATTATATATTGACTTATCCTCTATGTCAAGGTAATTATTTTACTAATTCTTGTGTATCCCTTGCAATCATAAGCTCTTCGTTTGTAGCGATTACCATAACTTTTACTTTTGAGTCATCTGTTGAGATTATGTGTTCTCCACCGCGTACTTCGTTAGCTTTTTTATCAATTTTGATACCGAATTGTTCAAATCCTTTAAGGATGTCTTCTCTCATATCAATTGAGTTTTCACCAATACCACCTGTAAATACGATAGCATCTGTATTTTCTATTTCAGCCATATATCCTGCAATGTATCTTTTAGCTCTTGTTGTAAACATATCAAGGGCAACTTGTGCTCTTTCATTGCCATCTTTAGCTGCATCTTCTAGGTCTCTAAAGTCTGAGCTTACGCCTGATACTCCAAGTACACCAGATTCTTTATTTAAAATGTTATTCATATCTTCTGGAGCAACTCCATCTTTTTCTTCAATGTATGTTACTACAGCTGGGTCTAAGTCACCAGATCTTGTTCCCATTACAAGACCTTCTAATGGAGTAAGTCCCATAGTTGTATCAAATGATTTACCTTCTTTAACAGCTGTAATTGATGAACCATTTCCTAAGTGAGCTGAGATGATGTTTGTATCTTCTACTGATTTTCCTAATAAATCAGCTGCTCTACCTGTGATGTATTTGTGGCTTGTTCCGTGGAAACCATATTTTCTAATAGCATCTTCTTCATAGTATTTGTAATCAATACCGTAAAGATATGTTTTTGCTGGCATTGTTTGGTGGAAAGCTGTATCAAATACTGCTACATTTGGTACACCTGGTAGTAATTCTTCACAAGCTTTAAGTCCCATTAAGTGAGCTGGGTTATGAAGTGGTGCAAATTTAGCAGCTTCATTGATTGCATCTTTTACTTCATCTGTTATTAGAGCAGATTTAGTCATTTTTTCTCCACCGTGAACGAATCTGTGTCCTACAGCATTGATTTCTTCAAGACTATCGATTACTCCGTTTTCTTTGTCTAAAAGTGCATCAAATACATGTGATACTGCTTGTGTATGGTTTTCCATAGCTTCTTCGATTACAAATTCATCTCCGTTGTTTTTTTGAACTAAACGGCTCCCTTCAATACCAATTCTTTCTACAAGACCTTTTACCATTACTTCTTCATTTTCCATGTTGAATAATTGGTATTTAAGTGATGAACTTCCGCAATTAATTACTAATATTTTCATTTTTTCTCCTTATAATTTAATACATACATTATTATACCTATACCCTAATATTATAAAAGTTAGTAGGTATATTTTGCCATTAATTTTATATCTTTTTGACCTGAATTTCCCTCAGGATCAATTACTTTAAAGATAGCCTCAGCTCGTGCAATGCTATCTCCTACTTCTATTTTACTAGTTTCTATCCTATATACATCCGAAAGTTTCGCTTCTTCTTTTCTATACATATAGGCTATTTTAAAATAATAAGTTTTTCCATTATAGATTACCATCTCATCTTCTGAAATCCAGTAGGATTCATTTTTATTACTTCTATATGATTTTTCATCATTTAAAATTTTTTCTTTTATATTTTCATAATTTTCATCTATATAGATATTTAAAACAGTTTCTGCTAGGTACTGGGCTTGTTTTTTATTGTATAGATCACTTATATACTGGCTAGTATTTTCATTTTGCTCGTAGATAAAACTTGTAGTTAAAGTTAGAGCTAAAAATATTAACAAGGTAAGGATGGATATAAAACCTTTTTTCATAGCCTATCTCCAAGAAAAATTTTACTTTCTTGTTTAAAATTTGTATCCTTATTTAAAATCACAGTAACTATATCAGTTCTCCTGTCATAATAAAGATATAAATCATTACAATTAGCTATTCTTATAGTACCATTTCTTACACTTTTATTACTAATATTGTCTCTAACAGCCATTAAATATTTTTTCTCATTCTGAGATTTAGATGTTTTAAAATATACACTTGATATTTCATGACTGTTTTTATCTAGAACATAGGCTTTAAAATTAGTTTCCCCAGTATCATCTATAAATTCTATTTTATAAGCACTTTTAATAATATTATCTATATACATCATAGCAATACTAGATTCTTTATAGTCAATTTCTTTTTGAAAAATATTTTTATTAGCTTTTATATTTATAGAAAATATACCCATAGCAGCTGTAACCAGCAGAGATATTATAGCAATAGTTGCTAAGAGTTCAATTAGAGTGAATCCCTTTTTTCTCATGATTTTCCTCTATAAATTCTAGCTTATAACTATTATAACTTGCTGTGATTTTATCCAAACTCTCACTATAAGAGTGCCTATCTATTCTTATATCAAAATCATTTATTTTTTCTATTTTAGTACCATACAAAGGGTAGTCATTTGCCTTTTCATTTTCGATAGCTGCTTGTATAGCAAATATAATTTCACTCTCATTTTTCAAACTATTTGAGCTAACAATTAATGTATTTAAAGATGGCAAAAGAAAACTTGCTATCAAACCTAAAATACCAAGGGCAAATATTGTTTCAATCAAAGTAAACCCATTCTTTATTTTTTTCAATTCTAGAATGTCCTCCTGCCACAGTTACTACAAGTTTGTAAACCTTATCTATATCAAGCCCGTCTTTTCTTTTTATAAAAACCGTTCCAGCATTATTTACACTTCCACTTGCCGTATAGGTAATTGTTTTTGAAAAGTTATTTTCATCAAAACCTATATCAAGATATTTTAAATCTTTTCTTATAACCTGATCTTTACTTTCTTCTCCTAAGGGTTTTATTATGTAAGAATTATTAGTTAAAACTAAATTATAGGGTCTACCCGTAGATAAGGCTTTCATCTTAGCAAAGTTTACATCATTTATCATAGTTTGGATTTCATTTCCTGCTTTAAAGTTATCGATAATATTAAGTTTAAAAACTCCTATACCCATAAAAATCGACATAATAGCTAAAACTGCTATTAGTTCTATTAAAGCAAAACCACGTTTTTTCATAAGTTAACCCCAAGGTAGAGAAAAAATAAGAAAGGCCATAAAAATATAGATACAAAATGGGATTTCTATTTTAGTAGACTTATTTTTTATAGCTATAAATATTCCAGATATTGCCCCAAGCCACAAGGATGTCAAAATAAACCACAAAAGTTTGTCATTTGGCAAAAATAAGAATAAAGCTAGGTAATAGTAAATATCACCATCGCCCAAGCCACCCTTAGAGAAAAAATAAATAATCTCATAAATAAGGATAAATATTAAAATGTTTTGGATAAATAAAAAGTCTAAGCCTATAAATATTATCCTATATATAAACCCAATAATTGCTAAATATAAAATTTGTACCATATAAATATCATAGGTTTTAAAATCTATTACTGCTATTACTAAAGCAAGTATTATTCCAAAATATAGAAAGCTAGACTTTAAAATATTGCTAGGATCAAAAAATATAAGCAGAAGTAAGCCAGAAATAATTTCTACAATCAAATTTTCTCTAGAAATTTTAGCCTTGCAATACCTACACTTACCTTTTAAAAATAAAAAGCTAAAAATAGGTACTAAATCTAATGGATATAGCCTGTGTTCACAGGAATCACAGTGGCTGGGTGGACTTACTATGCTTTCTTCTTTGATAGTGCGATTTATTACTAGATTTATAAAAGATCCGAATATTGTTCCTAAGAAGAATATATAAATATATATCACTATTATTTTGTTAAATCCTCTTCTGAAGGGCTTATTTCAATGTTTGTAGAAGAGATTGTTACAGTGTAAGTTTCAGGAACATCTTTATTATTTGTCGATTTTAAACCAGCTGGAACTTTTGGCCATTTTTCTACATAACCTTTAGAACTTTCTACACTATTCCAAGTTATATCCGGATCACTAGAACTCATTTCATTTTGTTTAACAAGTGCAGCAGATTTTAACATCTGCACATTGCTCTTATGGGCTGCTTCTGCTGCTGCAAGTCTTGAGTTATTGTATTTTGGCAGAGCAACTGCAGCTAAAATTCCTATAATTGCTATTACTATAACAAGTTCTATTAAAGTAAATCCCTTTTTCTTTTTATTTTTCATATTTTCTCCTAAAAGCCGACCCCATTAACAGATTCAAAAATCGGTAGGGCTATGGCAAATACTACAAAACCCACTACCACACTCATAATAATTATCATAAGTGGCTCGGCCATACTAGCTATATGTTTTAGTTTATAGATATAGTCAGTTGCAAAATAATCACGTGATTTTTTTAAAGCTTGTGTCATTTCACCCGTATCTTCGCCGATTTTTACCATGGATATTAGGAGAGGTGAAAATATGCCTTTGCTAGCTAAACTATTACTTAGCCTATAACCTTTTTCTAAATCATAGCTGATTTGACCAAAAACCTTTTTTATATATGTATTTTTAAATGATTCTTTAATAATCTCAAGACTTGTTACAATATCAATATCTCCTGCTTTTAAAATATATAGCAAAGAAGTAAACTGATATTCTAGACTTAACCTCCTGTATTTTAAAAATGGAAAATGTAAATAGTTAAACTTATCTAGTTTAAGACGGACAACCTTATCTTTTCTTAAAATAAAAAAGCAAATTATAGACAAGAGAACCACCAAAAGAAGAATAACTCCATAATTTGTAAAAAATTCTGCTATCTTTAAAAGTATTTGGGTTATAAGTGGCAAATCTTTACCATACGAGTCAAAAATACCTACAAAAGTTGGCAAAACAAAGTTAATTACTATTATATTTATGATGATCATTACAATTACAATCATAATTGGATAAGTTAATGCTTGCTGGATTGTCTTTTTGTTTTTACTTTCCTCATTTATATAAGTTGAAAGCTCGTCTAATACCTCTGCCATGCGCCCACTTTTGCTACCACTTTTTATAAAAGCTACTAGCATTGGATTAAAATATTTTTGATGACGAATAAATGTCTGATCTACCGCCATTCCCTTTGCTAAATCTAAATTTATTTTATGTAAGGCTTGGCTTAACTTTTTATCTAATTTTTGCTCTTCTATTATCTTTAAACTCTTATCAAGAGGAAGTCCTGTTCCAATTAATAAAGATAATTGCTTTAAAAATAAGGACATAATCCTACTATTAATTTTGACAGAGGATATATCCTTATTTAAAAAGTCTTTTATTTTATTTAAATCTAAATTAGCCACATTACACTGTAAGTAATTCTTGATTTTTCTTATCAGCTGCTTGTTCTAATTCGTTGATGTATTTATCTGTGATATTTTGAAGTTCTTCTTCAAGTGAAAATCTATCATCTTCAGTGATATCTCCAGATTTTTCACTTTTTTTCACTTCATCCATAGCATCACGTCTTTTATTTCTTATAGAGATTTTTGCATCTTCAGCGTATTTGTTTACTTCTTTTGTATATTCTTTACGTCTTTCTTCAGTAAGAGCTGGGAATGGAAGTCTGATTACTTCCCCATCATTTTGTGGGTTTATACCAATATCAGCTTTTTGAATAGCTTTTTCAATTGGTCCTATATTTGTTTTATCCCATGGCTTGATTACTAGTAGTCTAGCTTCTGGGATAGTTACAGTAGCTGCTTGGTTGATTGGTGTTTCTGTTCCAAAATAGCTAAATGTAATACCATCTAAAACTGATTCTGAAGCACGTCCAGCCTTAATATTTGCAATTCTTCCCTCAAATGATTTTACAGCTTCCTGCATCTCGTTATTTGCTGTTGATTTAATTTCTTCGTAATTCATTTAAAATTTCTCCTTTACAATTGTACCAATGTCTTTATCGTCAGTAAAAATCTTCACCATATTTTCTGGCTCATCTATACCAAAAGCAATAAGTGGCATCTCATTATCCATAGCCAAGCTTGTTGCAGTAGTATCCATAATTTTAATTTCTTGTTGTAAAATTTCTTTGTAAGTTAGCTTATCATATTTTACTGCATCATCAAATTTATTTGGATCCTTATCATATATTCCATCAGTACCAGTCTTGCCTAAAAGGATTACATCTGCATCAATTTCTAGAGCTCTTAAACTAGCTGTGGTATCTGTTGAAAAATATGGTAAACCAGTTCCAGCAGAAAATATTACTATACGATTTTTTTCTAGGTGTCTTATAGCCCTGCGTCTGATATATGGCTCTGCTACTTCTTTCATATCAATAGCAGTCATAAGTCTAGTATCCATACCCATTTCTTCAAGGCTACCTTGGATTCTTAAACCATTCATAACTGTTCCAAGCATCCCAATAGTATCAGAGCTTGCTCTTTCTATTTCTACCCCAGAACGGCCTCTCCAAAAATTACCTCCACCAACGACTATAGCTATCTCGACTCCTAGTTCGTGAAGTTCTTTTATAGATGAACAAATCTTTTCTATAACTTGATCATCAAAACCAAAACCCTTATCACCTGCAAGGGCTTCTCCACTTAATTTTAATATAACTCTTTTAAATCTTTGCAAAACTTCCTCCTATTAATATAAATTATAACCTATTTTAAATTTATAATAAAGATGGGTGCTAAGAGTTTTTTAAGTTTTTCTAAAAACTTATCTATTATTAATTATAACATACCCCACTTAAAAAGACAGAAAAAAAGAAACCTTCTAAATGGTTTCCAAATAATTGCATCGTTAACTGGTTGGTAACAATAAAAAAAGAAACCGTTGAACTAACAACGGTTTCTAATATCTATTGGTGCGGGATAAAGGAGTTGAACCTTCACGAGAAATTCTCACTAGATCCTAAGTCTAGCGCGTCTGCCAATTCCGCCAATCCCGCATGGGGTGAGTAGTGAGATTCGAACTCACGGCCTCCTGGGCCACAACCAGGTGTCTTAACCAACTGGACCATACCCACCAGGTCATTACCCTATATATTATATAACATATAATTTGTTTGTCAAGTTTTTTTAATATATTTTTTACAAGAACTTAACATTCAGATTATAGCCATATTATAAGGCCTTCCATGCATTTCTCAACTGCAAGAACTATTATAATACTTCCTGCTATACCTTGTCAAGCTTTTTTTTGAATTCTTTTAAAAAAGTTTTTCTAATGTATTTTTTTGTTTAAATAGTAAAATAAATTAGAGGTGAATTTGATGAAAAATAATAAGACTATACTTAAAATTTTTGCTATTATTATAGCTATTGCCATGGTTGCCCCAATTCTTTATAGCGCTTATGCTTCATTTGCTGGTCTATGATTATTGAGGCTATTGATTATTCGGATAAGTACAATTTAGTAATCCTGACCATATCTGGTGAGGATTTTTCTATATCCTATGATTTATATAATGATTTACTTTTAAATATAGATGATGAGCTAAGCTTTGATACTTATAAAGTAATTTTAGCTGATGATGAGGTTAATAGGGCCAAAAATCTTGCTCTTAGTAAAATATCCTATGCCCAAAAAACAAGTTTTGAAGTAGAAAAGCTTTTAAAGGAAAATGACTTTTCTGCTGATACTATTGAAAAAACTATAGATTTTTTAAATGAATATGGGATATTAAACGATGAGATTTATGTAAAATCATATGTGGCTGATAAGCATAATATTTCTAGATGGTCAAAAAATAAAATAAGATATTCTCTAAAATCTAAAAAAATAAACGAAGATTTAATAAATATATATCTAGATCAGATAAGTGATGAGGATGAATACGAAAATGCCTATAACTTTGCAGTAAAAAAGGCTCGTAATGATTTTTCTATAGAAAATAAGCAAAAAGTTTATAGGTACTTAGCTGGTAAAGGATTTGATTTTGATATTATAAATAAAGTTGTAGGTGAACTTTTCAAATGACTTATGGATATGTTTATATATTAAGATGTAAGGATAATTCTTTATATACTGGCTGGTGTGTCGATTTAGAAAAAAGACTAGCCTTACATAATTCTGGAAAGGGTGCCAAATATACTAGGGCCAAGGGACCTTGTAAGCTAGTTTACTACGAAGAAATATCAAATAAATCTGAAGCCTTAAAAAGAGAAATAGCTATAAAAAAATTATCTAAGGCAAAAAAAGAGGACTTAGTTAGAAGTTTTAATCTAACTTAGTCCTTATTTTTATTTTCTAAAGCTTGCTTTCAATTTTTCAAAGAAACCTAATTTTGGTATATCTACTGCCCTATCAGCAACTAGATTTTCAATAATATTTTTAAAGTACTCACCATTTTTAACAGAGCCAAGATACTTACTATTTTTACCATCAATGGTATCTTTGTAATTTCTTATATCAAAATCTTCGCTTACTTTATTTATGAAAAAAGCATCACTGTCATTTACAAGGTTTAATTCATTTTCCCCAATTATATCTACTGAGGTTTTATTAGAGATGAGATTTTTATCAACCCCATCTATAATTACATAATCATAAGCTACATTACTTAAAAGATTGTTAATATCATTACCTGTAATTTCATATTTGTCTTCTAAAAGTGGACTTATAATGAAATCTAGGTTTTGGTTTTCATGGACTATAACTGTTTCAAGCGGTACTAGTTCTGTAAAATAGTCTGCCAAATCATACGTTATCATCCCATCTTTTTGAAAATAATCTTCTATATTAGATGTTGTAGCTCGTTTTCCTTGCAATAATAAAACTTTATTATTTTGTTGTAAAAATTCAGCTAAATTCACTGAAAAATCTGTTTTACCAATGGCTTTAGGGCCATTTATTACATAAACTTTCATTTTTCTTCCTTTAATTTGGAGTGCCGTCAGCTCCAACATTTTCTTGTTCTTGATTTGTTTCAGTTTCTTTTTCTTCTTCTAAGACTGCTGGCAATTCCTGATCATCATTTGTTACAGAATCTCCAAGTTCTGCTATATCAGCATCTTCTGGAGTATCTCCTGAATTTGTGATAAATACATCTAAGTCAAAGTATTTAGAAATCACATCACGCATAATTGGTGTTGCATTGTAAGATGTATCTCCTTGAGTTAGTACAATACTTATTGCAATTTCTGGATCATCATATGGTGCAAAACCTACCATCCATGCATAAGAATCGTAATCAGAACCATCTAGATTTTTACCTTCTACTTCAGCTGTACCGGTTTTTATACCAATATCTACTGGCATTTGATTTAAAATCTTATTATTTTGAGAAACTAAAAGTGTACCGTATTTGATATCTTCTAGATATTTTCTATCCTTTAAATCAATTCTTTCTCTTTCGGGAACATTATTAAATAATACATCACCAGAATCATGATTAGTTACCTTATCTACTAAGGTAAATTTATTTAAATAACCACCATTTGTAAGAGTTGCAATAGCCCTATTCATCTGAATTGGTGTATAAGCGTTTTGTCCTTGCCCGATAACTATATTTAGCATATCTGTAACATCCCATTCAGCTTGGTTAAGATAAGTATATTTTATAGTATCTGCAAGTCCAGCTTTGTCTTCGCCTAAGGCAGCTTCTGCGTTATATCCTTTTTCATCTAAAAATTCTATGATATTCTTTCTAGTCCATTCACTAGGATTTGTGGTCATTTTGACTATTTCTAAAACATCATTTTCAAATTCGCTTCTGGACTTTTTAATACCATCTTTTAGATAAACTGGTAATTTTTCTTCTAGGTAAGTTTGTAACATCATTTTGGTAATTTCTACTTTTTTACCAACTGATGGAATATTACCAGTTGTTTCTTTTGGTATATTTACTTCAATACCTGTTGGTTGATCTAGTCCTAATTTTTCTGCTGCAATCCTAATATCATTTAGGTCTAATTTTGTACCTATAGACCTACCATCATGTGGGTTTTCTCCAAGAGCTAATACATAAAAGTAATAGTTACATGAATCTCTAATAGCTCCGTATAAGTTTTCTTCCCCGTGGGTTGTTCCATATTCTGTCCATACCAAATCGTTGAATCTTCTATTACCTACTTCTACATAACCATAATCTGTTATAACTGATTGTGGATCAAGGCCGCTTTCTAAAGCTGCAAGGCTTGTTACAAGTTTAAAAGTAGAACCTGGCATAACTGCTGTTTGACTAGCTATATTTAGCATAGGACGAGGTACAAGTGGTCCACTATCTTCTTCAACTTGTAAACTCTCCCAGTCTGATTGGGAAATACCGGTTGAAAATAAGTTTGGATCGTAATCTGGGAATGATGCCATTGCTAAAACTTCACCAGTTTTTACATTTGAAACTACTACCGCTCCACTTGATGCATGAGGAGCTGGTCTAAGTGGCATAAAGCTTCCATAATCTGATTCGTATTGGCGACCTTTGCTAATAGCTTCTAAAACTCCTTGAAGGGATTTTTCAGCTTGTTCTTGTAAATCAGCATCAATCGATAAGTATAAATCATCGCCTGGCTCAGATGGAGTTTGAGATATGGTTTGACGTCTGTTACCAGCTGAGTCAACTGTTACTAATGATTTACCATTTTTTCCTTTTAGGTTATCTTGGTAGGATTCTTCTATACCAGTTTTCCCTATAATTTCATCGCGCAAATAATCACGCTCATTTACATATTTATCAACTTCTTCTGTAGTAGCAATAGGTCCCATATATCCTAAAATATGACTTGCAAGATATCTATTTGGATATGACCTAATAGGTATAGTATCTACCTGAATACCTGAAGTTGCATCTATATTTTCTTCTATTTTTAAAACGGTAGATTCATTTATATTATAAACTAAGTTTATAGGGCGATAGCCATAGTTTCCTTGGCGGTTTATTTTATTATCTATAGTTAAGATACCTACCGCTTCCGCATCTGAATATTTTTCTAAGTTGCTAATCTTTTTTAGATAATCTAAGATAGCCTTAGCATCTTTTTCATTTTCTAATACAGATACTACTTTCTCAGTATCATTTACCTTATCTTTTGAAGCATAATAAGTATAAAAATTATGCTTTTCAATATTAAAAGTATAATCCCAATCCTCTGGATCTTCTTCTGAGATATCTATAGATGGATAAATATTATTTAAAGTATTGGCATTTTGAGCCATATACTTTATATCTTCTGATAATATTAAAGGTTTTAGTAAGCCATTTTCATCGGCAATTCTTGCTAATTCATCTACAGGAGAACCTGCTTGAGGGTTTTTGAAATTTATATTTACAGTATATGTATTCCTATCATCCTCAGTTTGTGTTATTACTTCTGTCTCAAAGTTTGCATATATACCCATATTTTCAAGTTGTTGGATAAGAATATCCGCAGGGATTATATAAGATCCATCTTCATTTATATTTGCTTTGGTTAGAACATCATTTATAGTAGAAGTTTTTACAATTTCATAAAAATCATCGCTTGGTTGACTTTTTAGAGAAATTTCTGGATATACTTTGGAAAGTTTTGCCTTTTTCTCTATCATATCCTCATTAGCTTTTACTACATAAGGCTGCATAGTAATACTTCCAAGCAAATTATTAGCCTTTAAAATATCATAGGCTAGGATTCTAGCATTTGAATTTTGTAAGATAGATAGTAAAACTGACCTATCATTTCCTACTGATTGCACTACAACATCTATTGGATTATCATTTTCATTAAAGCCTACTGCTTCTAGCTTACTTTTTGAGTTATCTCTATAAGATACTTTTAATTTGCCATCTTCTTGGCTAACGTTAGCTGGAATATCTACTCCACGTTTTTTTAAAGCAAGAAGGGCTGTACTCATAGTCTCATATTCTATATTTTCATCTTTATAAACTGATGTTAAAAATTCATCTACTAAACCGTTATCTATTAAGGTAGAGACTACAACTTCTGTAGGCATTTGTCCTAAAATAAAGTAATCTTCATCTCTTTTGTATACAAATGAATTTAATTTTAAAGCAAAATCATCTGTATAATTCACTCCATCAGCCTCTAGAATATTTACTAATTTAGCTAGATTTTGAGTTTTTTCTTCTGGTTTCTTTTCTAATAACTGGTCTTTATAAATTTGAACAGCAAAGGATGGGATACTTGTTGCTAGGATTTTTCCATTTCTATCATAGATATTTCCACGGCTTGCTATCTCATCTACTTCTTTAACTTTTCTATTATCCGATAAGTCCCTGTAATAGTCTCCCTGGCCTATCATAACTGAAAAAAGCCTTCCAATTATTATAGCCATTAGGAGGATAACAAGAACTTGTATTGCTACTAAACGTCTTTCCTTTTGTTTTTTCACAGATTTTACTCCTAAATTCTATAAGTTGGAATATACATTATCTTTTTAATCAATCTGTAATAAATAAAATAAATTAGTGTATTTAGTACAGATTCTACTAGAAGTGGTAGTGGAAAATAATTTGTAAAATTATTAACTCTAATAAAGATATAGTAAATTAAACTTAAAAACAAAAAATTAAATATACTTGCTAAAAATGTCATAATAAGTCCAGTGGATCTATCTTTAGAAAAGTTAAATCTATCACTGGATACAAAGGATCCGATTAAAAAATATGACAAGGCACGAGGACCTATTAAGCTTGTAAATAAAAAATCTTCTACTAAACCTGTAATCATAGCACCATAAGGTCCTATTTTATGGCCGAGTATTTGTGACACGGCAATTAGTGCAGGCAGTATAATATTTATATTTGCACCAAATATATCAATTTTTGAAAATATAGTCGTTTGAAGGATAAAGGTTATTAAAAATACTAAAAAAGTTTTAAATTTATTCACTTACACTCTCCTCCCCTTCAATTTCGTTAGATTTCTCATCAGTTTCATAATCTTGATTGCCTTTTAAAACTAAAACTCTGTATATGTGTGAAAAATCTACTGGTGAATCTACTGTAATATTTTTTCTAAGACTATCTTGGCTCATAGAAACATTGCTAACTGTTCCTATATAAATTCCGTATGGATATACTCCTCCTAGCCCACTAGTCATTAATACATCTGAATTTTTAGCTTCACTTTCTACATCTAACATATATCCTTGAATAGTTCTTGATGTAAATTTATCAATAACTCCATAGTCACCACTACGAGTATTTATAAAAGAAACATCATTGGCTTGATTATTTATTGTTTCTACTCTAGCAGTTGTATCATAAACTTCAGTAACTTTTCCAACAAGACCTGTGTAGTATTTACTATCTCCTATTGCTTGAAGGATAATATCATTTTTCTTAATTCCATCTTTCTTGCCCTTATCAATAGTAAAATTGCTGGTTAAAGATGTAACATCAGAATTTACGACACTTGCCTTTATAAATTCATTTGGAGAATTTTCTATAGCCTTGGCTTCATTTTTTAAAAAGTCTTCCTTGTTTATAACAGATAAAAGTCTAGCATTTTCCATAACTAGAGATCTATTTTCTGATTCTAATCTCATAACCTCAGATCTAGTTTCTTTAGAACCTACTGTTCTTTCTATTTGATTCATTATTTCTGATGAAACAGAATAGGTAAGGCCTTCTATTGATTTAAATATAGTATTAGCAAGATTAGATCCAGCTCCTGATAGGGATTCAGTTTGAGATGATATGCCTATGGTTAAAAGTAATGCTAAAGTTGTTATTAAAAATGATTTATTAGATTTTTTTCTTCTTCTATATGCCATTTTTACCTACTTACGATATTTAAAAAATCTATCTGGATTATCTAAAATTTGTCCAGCACCTAAGATTGCATCTGTTTGTGGATTATCAGATGTATATGATGTTAAATGCAATTTATTTTCTATATACTCACGTAGACCCTTTATCTGGCTAAGACCACCCGTTAGAGCAAAGCCATCTTTTTTGATATCTGCTGTAAGTTCTGGTGGTATTTTTTCAAGAACTTCATAAATCATATTTACAATTTCATCTGAATATGGCATGATGCATTCTACTAGGTCCTTACTTTTTATTTCTACTGACTTTGGTGCAGCTGATACTAAATCTCTACCATCAACTGTCATAGAATTTTCTGCATCTTTTACTCTTAAGCTTAGCAAATTATTTTTAATCTCTTCTGCTGTTGCCTCTCCTATGTCCAATTTTCTTTTTTCTCTAAATAAATCTATAATAGCATCATCTATGTAATCTCCACCTTTATTGATAGTTTTGCTTGTTACAATGCCATTTAGAGAAATAACACTTATCTCACTTGTGCCAGCACCTAGATTTAATAATAAAATACCACTTGGATCTTCTGGAGTAAGGCCCATGCCAAAAGCTGCTGCTAGGGATTGTTCTACTAAAATAATATCACGGCTACCAGCATGTAAAGCTGCATCTTCTATTGCTCGAGATTCTATGTCTGTTATTCCACTTGGAACACAAATTACTATTTTAGGTTGGATAATAGCAGTTCCAGAGTTTACTTGGTCAAAAAAATGTTTTAATAAAGCTTCTGTAAGGTTAAAATCTGTTATAACCCCATTTTCTATTGGTTTTACAACGTGGATGTTTCCAGGAGTTTTTCCAATCATTTCCTTTGCTTCTTTTCCGATAGCCAAGACCTTTGTATTATTTTGGTCTAGAACCATCATAGAAGGTTCATTTATGATTACTCCTTCATTTTTTTTGTAAACTAAAATATTGCTAGTGCCAAGATCTATGGCAAAGTCTGTAGCAACCATTTTTAATCTCATTTGTAGTACTCCTATAATAAATTCTCTTTTTTAAAGCTATAATAACCATCCTTACCGATTATTATATGGTCTAAGACTTTTATATCTAAAATATCTCCTGCTTCTACAAGTCTTTGGGTAGTTTTAAAATCATCATTAGATGGAGAAAAGTCTCCACTTGGATGATTATGAACAAAAATAATTGATTTTGCCGATTTTTTAACAGCAGGCTTAAAGGCTTCTCTTGGATGGACTAGGGATGCATCAAGAGTACCTATACTTATTACTTCTTTAGATATTATAACATTTTTAGTATCTAAAAGGATAGCATAAAAGTATTCGTTTTTCTTATCAGCAAGTTCATTTTTAAGATAATTATAGATATCTTCACTAGAAGAAATCTTTGTTATCTTTTTTTCAATTGTCTTTTGAGCAATTCTTTGACCAAACCTAAGCGAAGCTACAATAGAGCTTGCCTTTGCAGATTTAATTCCCTTGATCTTTATAAGCTCGCTAACCTCGATATCTGAAAGATTTTCATAAGAAAATGTTTCTAATATTTCTCTTGATAGTTCTATAACATTTTTATCTCTAGTTCCTGTTCCAATTATAATAGCAAGAAGCTCCTCATCACTTAAACTAGCTGCTCCCTTGCTTATAAGTCTTTCTCTAGGCCTATCCTCTAAATCAAAATCTTTAATCGACTTTTTCATTTTTTTAATCCCCGATACCAATTTTTTCCATATGACTAGCTACATAATTTACACTAAGACCTACAAAAAAACTTGTAAATACTCCCATCATTACAAGGGCAGGAAAGTAAATTAGCATTTTTATATTGCCCATAAAGACTGCTGCAACTAATATTTGACCTAGGTTATGAAAAAATGCACCTATTTCACTAATACCTATAAAGGAAGAAAATTTATTTAAAAGCTTCATAGAAGCCGCCATACCAATTGATGCTAATACAGCTCCTGCGAATGAATAAAAGAATGCAGTAACAGATCCTGTTATAAGCATTAGTAAAAATGATTTTAAAACTCCAACTAAAAGGGCTGATTTAAAACCATAAAAATATAGACTTAGTAAAATTATCATATTAGAAAAACCAAGCTTGGCTCCAGGAATAGGAACAGGTATAGGAATCATATGTTCTATTAAAGAAATAGCCAGGGCCATAGAAGTCAATAGTGCAATACTTGTTACTTTTTTTAAATCTTTCATCTATTACCTACTTATTCTATCTATGTCATCATCGTTTGATTGGTCAGTATCAATTACTTCTAGAAAAACTCTATTTGGCAAGCAAATTATAGTCTCTCCATTAATACTTATCGGTGGCATATGAGTACAAATCTGATCTCTACAATTTGCCTCTTCCATATAAGCTTCACCATCTTTTATGACTACCTTATTGTAGTGAACCCCATCATCTATTTCTATTACTTTGTCTTCATTTAAGGAAAATTCCCCATACAATTCAGAATTATGTTCAATTCTTACTATTTTCCCACTTGTTTTTGGTCTACTATTTGAAATCCCAAAGGCCATTACTATACTTAAAAGTAATAGACTCAGGGAAATAATTATATCACCTTTTTTAATTTTCATAAAAAACACCTCATTATATGAGTTTACATTTAATAGTTTTTATTGTCAATTTAGGGCAAAATATGAGTTTATAAAAAAATAAACCGGCAAAACCGGTTTATCTTTATACTATTAATTAAAAACTTCTATACATTTGTTTGGACATTTATCTGCTGCTTGTTGTAATAACTCTACATCAAGATTTGGATCAATGTTTTCAACTGATAGGTTTTTCTTCATTTCAAAACCTTCTGGATAAGTTTTGGCACAAAGTGTACATGCTATACATGCCTTATCACATTTTTTACGTGCATCCTTACCTTTTTCTTGATTAGAACATAAAACAACAGCCTTTTGGTCGTATGGTACTAAAGTAATGATATCTTTTGGACAAGCTGCTACACATTTTCCGCAAGCTACACATTTATCACGGTCTACTTTAGCTACTCCATTATGTACGTGTATAGCATCGAATGGACAAGTTTTTTCACATGTACCACATCCAATACAACCGTAATTACATTCTTTTTTACCACCAAATAATGCAATTTGTGCCCTACAATCTTCAAGTCCTGAATACTCAAATAAATCTTTGGCACTTTCGCAATCTCCATTACATTTAACAACTGCTACTTGTCTATTATCACTTGAAACAGCTTCTACTCCCATAGCCTCAGCCACTGCTTTAGTTGTTGTTGGTCCACCGATTACACAAGCACTAACTGGAGCTTCACCTTTTGCAATAGCTTCTGCACAGCCATCACAACCTGGATAACCACAGGCTCCACAATTGGCACCTGGTAGAGCATTTCTAACTGCTTCTTCAGTAACTGATGTTTCTACCTTAAATTTTGAACTTATAAGTCCTAGAGCTACAGCAAATATAAAACCTAATGCTCCAAGAACTATAACTGGTAATAATATTTCATTCATAAATGACTCCTATAATCCTGCAAAGCCCATAAATGCTATAGACATAAGTCCTAGAGTAATTAAACTCATTGGTGCACCTTTAAAAGCTTGTGGAGTATCATTTTCTGCAATTCTTTCTCTTATGTATGCAAGGATCATCATAGCTAGCATAAATCCTAGTGATGCTGCTAGAGCATAAACAATCGTTTGAAGCAAATCATATTGGTTTGTAATTGTTTTTATAGCTACGCCCAGTACTACACAGTTAGTTGTAATAAGTGGTAAAAATACCCCCAAAGCTCCATATAAGCTAGGCATATTTTTCTTCATAACAGATTCTACTGATTGAACCAGAGATGCTATTACTAAGATAAATACTACGGTTTGTAAATATTCGATGTTTAAAGGTTCAAGTAAATAATATTGAATAAACCAAGTTACTGTAGAAGCAAGTGTTATTACAAATATTACCGCAAAACTCATTCCTCGCGCTGTTTCAACTTTACTTGTTACACCTAAAGTAGGGCAAATCCCTAAGAATTGTCCTAATACATAGTTGGATACAAATATTGCTCCAATAATTATTGAAATTAATTCTGACATATTCCCTCCCTATTTAGCTAAAGCTGCTTTACGTTCTTTTTTATTATTATAAGCTGCATATGCTGCGAATAATAATCCTAGAACTATGAAAGATGAAGCGGGTTGTTGTAAGAATCCAATTGTGTATTCTGCTGGAATAATAGTTTTTCCAAATACTGTTCCTGCTCCAAATAATTCTCTTACAAAAGCTAAAACTGAGATAGCAAGAGTATAACCAAGTCCTTGACTAAGTCCATCCACAATAGATGCGATAGGACCATTTTTTGAAGCAAATCCTTCTGCACGAGCAAGAATTACACAGTTTACTACAATTAGTGGGACAAATATACCTAAAGATTTATATAAAGAAGGTACATACGCCCTAAGTACTAGCTGAACTATAGTTACAAATCCTGCAATAATTACGATAAAAGCTGGGATTCTAATTTCATCTTTAATAAAATTTCTAAGTAAAGATACTACTAGGTTACTCATCACTGTTACAAATATAACTGATAATCCCATACCAATAGCATTTTTCATAGTTGATGAAACCCCTAGGACTGAGCACATTCCTACTAATTGTACAAAGACTGGATTATTTTTAAATATACCATCGGAAAATACCTTACCTAGGCTTACTTTCTGTTTTCTTTTACTATCTACCTTTGTATTTTCGTCTACAAGAGGTCTGTCTATTTGTTGTTCCATAATAACTCCTAATTTAGATTAGCTAGTACTTCTCTAGCATCATTTATACCATTTACAATAGTTTGAGTTGAATATGTTGCTCCAGAAATACCTACTATTTCATTTTCGCCACCAGCTTCTGAATAGCCAACTTCATTATCCATATTTACTCCAACCATTCCCTCTTTAAAGAAATCTTGTTCCATTTCAGCACCAAATCCTGGTGACTCTAAGTGAGCTAATGGAGCAAATCCTGTTATGTTATGGTCTGGATCAACACCAATTAGGTATTCGATGTCCCCACCATAACCACCTGGAGAATTGATTTGGAATACATACCCTTCTCCATCACTTGTAATTGCTTTATAAACATTTTCTATTGTTTCTGGTTTATCCACTTCTAATTCTTCATAAGAATCTGCAGGATAAACTACAGATAGAGATTCTTTTAATTCTTTTGCTTGATTTTCTGCAACTACTGGAGCTGTTAGACTATTTGTAAAAGCAAGTGCTAAAGCTACTACTGCTGTGATGGCAAATAATCTTAAACCTAATTTAAAATTATTCATTTTCCACTCCTTTTTGTTTGCTATAATCTACACCAAATACTTTTGGTCTAGTATATTTTTCTATAATTGGTACAACTAGATTTGCAAGTAAGATTGAATAACTTACCCCTTCTGGATATCCACCAAAAGCTCTAATAATCGCTGTTAGTAAACCTGCAAGAACTGCATAAACTATTTGTCCTTTTGGTGTTACTGGGCTAGTTGTATAATCTGTTAGCATGAAAAATGCTCCTAGAAGCATACCACCTGACAAGATATATTTAAGTATATCATCAAATCCTTGGAATAATCCACCTAAAACTGTTGCTGTCACTATGTATATAAGAGGCATTTTGATATTTACTACTCTTCTTGCTAGTAAGTATATAAAACCAATTATTAAAGCTAGGGCTGAAACTTCACCTAAAGAACCTGGGATATTTCCTAAAAATAAATCCATAAGAGAATATGTTCTTGGTTCTGCAAGTGGTGTTGCAGCTGATAGAGCTGAAATTGTGCTAACTGATTTTAAGGTTGCTACTCTTTGTGGAGGTACAAATGTAGACATAGTTTCTGACCAAGAAGCAAGTAAGAATGCTCTTGCAGCTAAAGCTGGGTTTACTATATTTTGTCCAAGACCACCAAAGGCCATTTTTGCAACAACAATTGCAAATATTGCACCAATTACTAATTGCCATACTGGTAATGTAAATGGTACGTTAAAAGCAAGTAATATACCTGTTACCACTGCTGATAAATCTTTTATAGTTTGTTTTCTTTTTGTAGCTTTATTAAATAAATATTCTGATAGTACACAAGCGATTACTGAGGCTAGTATTAAAACTAGGGCTCTGTAGCCAAAGTAATATACTGCTGCAATACCTGCTGGTATTAAGGCAATTATTACATCTCTCATCTCACTTTGAACGGTTTTTTTGCTTCTCACATGAGGAGAAGATGTGACTAATAATTTTTCTCTAATTTCCATTTATCTACTCCTACTTACCTTTTCCTGCTTGTCTTATTTGTCTTTTACCAAATCTAATAGCTTCTACTAGTGGTCTTTTTGAAGGACAAATGTAAGAACAAGATCCACATTCTATACAATCCATAATTCTATAATCTTCTGCTTGGTCAAATTTCTCATTTAACGCAAATTTATGGATATATAAAGGCATAAGATTTACTGGACAAACATCCACACATCTTGCACATCTGATACATGGTTCAATTTCTGCTGGTATAGCTTCTTCTTTTGTTTGTACTAGGATACAGTTAGTAGCTTTTTCTACAGGATTACCAGAATTTGGTTGGGCAATACCCATCATAGGTCCACCACTTATAAGTTTTCCTATTTCTCCGTTAAGACCACCTACCGCATCAATTGCATATTCAAAAGAAGTTCCTACTTTTACAACCACATTTTGTGGATTTTTTACATTATGACCTGTAACAGTCATCACTCTTTCATAAAGAGGTTTATCATAGTAGATTGCTTCATAAACTGCATTTACAGTTGAAACATTGGATACTATAACTCCTGCATCCATTGGAAGACCACCAGATGGGACAACTCTATTTAATGTTGCATCAATTAATCTTTTTTCATCCCCTTGTGGATATTTTGTAGCAAGTTTAACTACTTTTAGATTAGGTTTGTTTGTAGAATTGTTTGCGTAAGTTTCTAGATATGAAGAGATTGCTTCAAAAGCTTTTGGCTTGTTATCTTCTATTGCGATAATTCCTTCTTTAGCTCCTGATGCTACTACTAATATCTCTAAACCTTTTACAATATTTTCTGGTCTATTTTTTAATATAAAATCATCACATGTTACATAAGGCTCACATTCTGCCCCATTTACAATAACTGTATCGATTTCCTTTGCAGGTGTATATTTGATGTGAGTTGGGAATGCAGCTCCCCCCATACCAACTATGCCTGCTTCTTTTATCTTCGCTACGATTTCTTCTTTATTTAAGCTTACGTTTTCATTTAATATGTACTCTTTTTCTTGATCGTAGCCTTCTGTGTCTATAACAACTGCTTGAGAATTTTTACCAGATGCTGTTTGAATATCTATTATGTATTTAACAACCCCATTTACTGATGAATGGATATTTGCTGAAAAGTTACCAACAGCTTGGCCGATTAAATCTCCAATATGTACTTCATCTTTTTTGTTTACAAGACATTTACTTGGTGCACCGATATGTTGAGTTAGTGGGATTACTACCTCTTGTGGTGTAGGAAGGTTGAGTAATTCACTGTTTTCAGAAAGTTCTTTAAACTCTTCAATGTGGACACCCTTTTTAAATGTCAAAGCATTTCCTGCCATATACATCTCCTTAATATTTTTTATGTTCTTTTTTATTATAAATGAAATTTAGACATTCATCAACAACTAAGCTATATTAAAAAATAGCTCGTTGATGAATGTCATAAAATTATTATAGCTTAATTGTCCTAAATCAGATAACTCAGTATTTGTAGGTAGCCCGTCCTTATAAAAAGTTTTGTAAACATCATAGGTTGATTCTACCTTTGTCACATATTGTCTTGTTTCTTCAAAAGGAATTTTTGATATATCTGGATTTTCTTTATCAAGGATACCATCATTAATCCATTTATCGACATTTCCTACACCACCGTTATAGGCTGCTAGGGCTAATTTTTGGTTATTATAATATTTTATTAAATAATTATAATAGCCTACCCCTAGTTTTAGGTTGTAATCAATGTCATTTAATTTTTCTGGATAATAATCCATGCCTATTACTTCTGCTGAGTGTCTGGCTGTATCATCAAGAAGCTGCATTAACCCTTGAGCTCCTTGGTGACTTTGGGCATCATTATCAAAGTCTGACTCAACTTTTACAATAGATGCTGTTAAAAGCGGATCTATATTAAAATTTTCTGAAGTTTCAGTGATCTGATCTTGGTAATTTATTTTCGTTCTTGAAGTCTGGTAGGCAATTATACCATAGGATAATACTATTGCTAAAAGTATAGCAAGGAGAATATATCCTATAACTTTTCCTATAAATTTTAAAACTTTCATAATAAATCCTTTTGTTTTAAAACAATTTCTAATTCTTTTCTTAGATTTTCTATACTTGTACTATTGTCAAAGACTACATTACTATTTTCTTTCATAGTAAGCAGTTGGTCTTGACTTTCTATTTTCGATTTTGCATACGCCCTATCAATATTATCGCGTGTCATTAGCCTTTGTAGCTGAGTTTCATAATTAGCTACTACCAGCCAAACCTCGTTAGCAACAAACTTTTCTTCCATTTGAAAGAAAAGTGGAATTTCGATAAAAACTACACTTTCATCTAGTTTTGCAATTTGATTTTCTATCTCATCCAGGATATTCCTATGGGTTAGCTGGTTTAATTTTTTTAATTTTTGAGAATCACTAAAAATTATTTGAGCTAGGGCCTTTTTATCAAAGCTTTCATTATTAAAAGCTTCATCAAATTCACCCGAATTTTTAATTGCTTCAAAATTTTTTGACCCAGGTTCTAGTAAAGCTCTATTTACCTCATCTGCGGAAATAACCTTATAGCCCATTTCTTCTAAAAGCTTACACAGGGTAGATTTTCCGGAAGCAATTGTACCTGTAATTACAATTTTACTTGGACTCATACATGCTTTCCCCAGTATCAATATCAACTAATAATGGTACTTGTAGTTTTGCCGCTGACTGCATAGAATCTCTTAAAATTTCCATGGCCTTATCCTTATCTTCTATAGATGATTCTAGGATAATCTCATCGTGGATTTGTAGGATTATTTTTGCATCAAGGCCAGCATTCTTTAGATTTTCTTCAGTCTTTATCATAGCGATTTTTATAATATCTGCTGCTGTTCCTTGAATTGGTGTATTTAAGGCAACTCTTTCACCAAAGCTTCTTACATTAAAGTTTTTTGAAGTAATTTCTGGTATATATCTTCTACGGTTAAATAATGTATCGGTGTAGCCAAGCTCTCTTGCCTCTTTTATGATATTATCCATATATTTTTTTACATTTGGATAACCTTCAAAGAATCCTTCTATATATTCTTTGGCTACAGGTCTAGGAATATTTAAGTTTTGAGATAAACCATAATCACTTATCCCATAAATTATACCAAAATTAACTGCCTTAGCATTATATCTTTCTACTTTTGTGACCTCATCTAGGGGTCTATCAAATACTTCCGAAGCTGTTTTTGTATGGATATCAACACCATTTATAAAGGCATCTATCATATTTTGATCATTTGATAATGAAGCAAGGATTCTAAGTTCGATTTGAGAATAATCCGCATCTATTAAAATTTTCCCCTCACCTGCCTTAAAGGCTTTTCTAATTTTTCTGCCTTCTTCTGTCCTAATTGGTAGATTTTGTAGGTTTGGCTCTGTTGATGAAAGTCTTCCAGTTGATGCAATACTTTGCTTAAATGTTGATCTGATTCTGCCATCTTCATCTATAGAATTTTCTAGCCCCTCTATATAAGTAGAACGAAGCTTGTACATTTCCCTATATTGTTCGATTTTTGGGATTATTTGATGTTCATCACGTAGTTTTTCTAAAACTGACGCATCAGTGGAAAAACCGGTCTTTGTTTTTTTGATAACTGGTAAATCTAAGTCCTTAAATAAAACTTCTCCTAGTTGTTTTGGAGAATTGATATTAAATTCTGATCCTGCAAACTCATAGATTTCTGTAGTAAGGCCTTCTAAAACATCATCAATTTCAGCCTTTAGTTTTTCCAAAACATTAATGTCAGTTACAAAACCACTTATTTCCATATTAGCTAAAACTTTTGAAAGCTTTATTTCTATATCTTTATATAAATCATACATTTCTAAGTCTTTAAGTTCTGCTACTAATTTTTCCTTAGAATTTTCTATGGTATAAAGAATAGAGGCAAAATAAGGATTTAACTCGTCTTGGTCAATTTCTTCATATTTTTTAGTTTTTTTGCCTTTGCCAATTAAATCTGCTTCACTAATCACTTCAAAATTTGAGTAAGTTTGGCTTAATGTTCTTACATCATAAGATGATCTAGATGGGTCGATTAGATAATGCATCAACATTAAATCATCATAAGGTAAGGCTAATTCGATACCTAATTTATCAAGTAAAACCACATCTTCTTTAATATCAAAAGAATTTTTTATAATATCTTTATCAGCAAATATTTCTTTAAAACTAGCTATAAAGTTTTCATCTGGTTTTATGATATAAGTATCTGTGTCAGCTGTTTTTATTGCTAGTTTGTAAATTTTAGAATGGATATAGTTTTCTCCATCATAAAATGATTTAAAAGTAAATTCTTTATTTTTCTTTATAGAATTTATCAAATCATCATAACTATTAGCTTCCACAAAATCAAAGTCCATATCTATGTCGGTATCTGCTACATCACCCTCTATTTTTTCTAGAAATTTATTAAAGTTATACTTAGAAAATTTTTCTTTAAGGGCTGGATAGTCTGGTTCAGTAAGTTTTAAATCATCTAACTCTATATCAACTGGAGCATTTTTAACAATAGTTCCTATTTTTTTACTCATATAGGCAATAGCTTCACTATCAATTAAAGTTTGCTTGGTTTTTTTACCAGAGATTTCATCTATATGCTCATATAGACCCTCAATTGAACCATATTGTTGGATAAAGCCAATAGCTTTTTTAGGCCCAATTCCATCTACACCTGGGATATTATCTGATTTATCTCCTTCAAGACCCTTTACATCTATTAATTGCGCTGGAGTAAGTCCATATTCTTCCTTTATAGAATCAAGATTATACTCAACCATATCAGAAATACCTTTTTTGGTTAGGTAAACTGTAATATTTTCATCAACAAGTTGTAAATAATCACGGTCTCCAGTTATAACAACTACTTCATAGCCTGATTCTTGACCCATTTGTGCATAAGTTCCTACAATATCATCTGCTTCAAAACCATCAAGGTCAGTGTAGGCTACTTTCATAGAATCTAATATGTCTTTTAAAATTCCAAACTGGTAGGAAAGCTCGCTTGGCATCTTATCACGAGTTGCCTTATAATCTTTAAATTCCTCATGGCGGAAGGTCTTACTTGATCTATCAAAGGCCACCAGTACAGAATCCGGTTTATATTTATCAAAAGCATTTTGGTACATAGTTAAAAAGCCATACACACCGTTGGTCATGACTCCATCGTTATTGGTAAGGTTTGGCAGGGCAAAAAAAGCCCTAAAAATTAAACTAGAACCATCAATTAGCATAAGTGTTTTACTCATTTGTCACTCCTTAGTTATAGTATAACGTAAAATGGGGATATTTGAAAGAAACAGATGAAAAAAGCTTATGGTCTTTAAGAGGATAGAAAATTTAGAAAAATAAAAAAAACTCGCATTCTAAATGACTACGAGTTTTTTATATATTAATTTTATACACTTTTAAACCTAATCTATTTTGGTCTTGCCATAACTTCTAGACTATAGATCACAAGAATATATCTAAGATGAACTGAAAAAATATCATCAAGCACGGTTGGTAACTGATTGGTTACAAGCAAAAAAGAAACCGTTGATAGTTCAACGGTTAAAGTTAGCTTTTGGTGCCGGTGGAGGGGATCGAACCCACACGCCCTAATGGACAACAGAGTTTGAGTCTGTCTTGTCTGCCAGTTCCAACACACCGGCTTAATGGTTACCCATTAATTATAGCACAGTTGGTTAATTTTGCAAATATTCGACTGGCAGCATTTTCCTTAAGTTTTTATTAAAATATATCTTTATTGCAAGGATACCGAGGAAAAAACCTATGATAGAGCCCACTAGGACATCTGTTGGGAAATGGACATATAAATAGAGTCTACTAAAAGCTATTAAAAAAGATAGAACCCCTGTAAATATTTTTAATGATTTTGATTTTGTCATAAATAAAATTATGGCAAAAAATGTAAAGGCATAGGAGCTATGGCCTGATGGAAAAGACCCGTCTTTTAAAGGTGGTATAAGCAAGTCAAAGTTTCCCACCACTACAAAGGGTCTTGATCTATCAAAAATATTTTTTAATAATAGATTTACTATTATGATATTTAAAATAAAACCTATTATCATCACCTTGCCCACTCTTTTGTACTCTTTAGTGGATAAAAAGATAATAATAAAGGCTAACCATAGGATGGAAAAATTACCCAAGCTTGTTATATCTACCATCGTTCTATCTAAGATTGGCGTTGATATTTTTTGAATGGCATCTAAAATCCCTAATTCAAAGCTAGTCCACGGCCCCATTAATTATCTACCTCGCTTGTTATAGTTGCTGTGGTCGCATCATAAGCTTTTTGTATCCTATCCCTTTGATTTTGGTCTACCTCATCATAGTATTTTCCACCTTCTAGGAAGTCTTCTGCAATATAAGTTCTTACACTGCGTCCATAATCATCATAGGTCATGCCAACCCAAAGTGGGTAAGCCTCAAATTTATCTATAGATGTTGATCCATCAGCAAAATCTTTGCTAAGTTCAAATTTATACGCAACAGATTGCTCAGTTCTAATATCATTTACGGTTTCTAGATTTTGTATACTAATGAAATTTCCACAAGCATACGCTATAAAGCCTTTTCTACCATCTTCATTCTCATATTCTTCATATGGCTCTACAACGTGCGGATGATTTCCTATTACTAAATCTGCACCCCAGTCTATCATTTTATGACCCAGTTCTACTTGGCTAGGATCTGCTTCAGAACGTAATTCTATGCCCCAGTGAGGATAAACTACTACAAAGTCTGCCCCTTCGTTTTTAGCATCTTCTATATCTTTTTTTATTTCATCTTCGTGTAGATAATTTACTTGATCCACTTCCTCACGAACTTGAAATAAGTCTTCTATGCCATTGCAACCATAGGTATATGATAAAAATGCAATATTTATATCATTTACTTTTTTTATTATAAATCTACTATCATCACCCTCAGCACGTGTACCAACATGGTCTAAGCCTGCATCTTCAATTGCAGCAATAGTTGTATCTATTCCCTCGAGATCTGTATCTAAAGAGTGGTTGTTGGCAGTTGTAACCACATCAAAGCCCGCCTCACTTATAGCTTCCAAATACTCTCCCGGTGCATTAAATCTTGGATGGCCTGCGTAAGGTACATTTGGATTTGTAGTTGTTTCATAATTTGCAATAGCAATATCAGCATCTTTTATAAAATCAGAAACGTACATAAATGAGTCAGAGTAGTCGTAATTTACTCCACCCTTATTGTAAGCATATTCAGTTTGCCCCATATTTGCCATCAGGTCTCCACCTGCTATTAAAGTCACAGTTTCAGTTTTTTCTTCTGGCTGGTCCTTATTTTCTGTATCCTCTGTTTTTTCATTTTCCTCTATGATTTCATTATTGTCTATGTCATTTTCTTCACTAACAGAGACTTTTCGATCACCATTTGTCCTAATATTTTCTATTAAGTCTACTGTTCTTAAAGGCTCTTTTGCTACTTCCTCTTTTACTTCATTTGCCCCACAAGCTGTTAGGGCTGCTAGGCTTAATAGTAAAGTAAAAGTTATTTTTATCTTTTTCAAGGGTTCCTCCTAATTTATTACTCCTTCTATTGTAACCTATAAACTTAAAAATAAGCAAAAAAAACACCTATTACTAGGTGAATTTTTAAAGTAGATTGTTATAGGCTTCTTTTTTACCCTTGCTATAAAGAATAATAAATACTGCAATAGCTAATATTAAAATCAATATAGAATTAAAATATTTATTTGAATTATCTGGTATAAGACTTGCTTGTGTGTGGATTAGATAATAAATAAATGGTACGAGTATGATTAGTAGGATAGATATAATTACATCTTTCCTAAAGTTTTTCCTAATAGATTTTTGTTCTAAATCTATAAATTCTACTGCTGCTACTGTGTACTTGCTAAGTTGCTTTTCTTTTAATTTGTTTCTTGCTATATTGCTAGAAACTGCCATTACAAGTCCTACAATAGCAATTATAATAGAAGGTAGTATCCTATTTTCTACTTTTGGAGCGGATATAAGTAGGTATGGTATTATAGAAATTATAATAACAAATATGCCTAGGGCAAATAATAAAGAATAAATATTATACTTACTTACATATTTTCTTACCGCTTCGGTATCTTTATAATCAGATTTATAATTATCTTCCATTTTTATCTCCTTGAAGAATTTATACCCCAAACAGAGCTAAATCTTAATTATAAACTGCAATTTTCCCGTAAGGACCATTTACTATATTGATACTTGTATCAAAAATTCTGCTAAGTCTTTTACCATCCATAACTTCATCGACAGATCCTTCACATATCAATTTCCCATTTTTCATAGCAAATATCCTATCAGAATATTGGGCAGCTATATTTATATCATGAATTACTAGGACAAAAGTTTTATTTAAAGTATCACATGCGCGTCTTAAAAGTTTCATCATTGAAACTGACCTTGCTACATCAAGATTATTTAAAGGCTCATCTAAGAGGACATATTCTGTTTCCTGAGCTAAGACCATGGCAACATAAGCCCTTTGCCTTTGCCCACCAGATAATTCATCTAGGTATCTATCTTCTAAACCTCTTAAATCGAAAAAATCTATATATTTATCAATAATTTTTATATCTTCTTCTGTAAGCCTACCTTGACTATAAGGAAATCTCCCAAAGCTGATAAGCTGTTTTACAGTAAGTTTGCTAATAAAATTATTTTCTTGTTTTAAAATAGAAACAGTTTTAGCCATTTTATTTGGATCTGTATCATCGATATCCAAGCCACCTATAGAAATTTTTCCACAATCTTTTTGCAGCAATCTTCCTATCATCATAAGAAGGGTAGACTTACCGGCACCATTTGGGCCAATAATAGAATTGATCCCACCTTCTTTTATATCAAGATTAACTGGTCCTATACTTACTTCATCATTATATTTCTTCTCTACATTTGTTAGACTTATCATAATTTTTCTTCCTTAAATATTAAAATTAGGAAGGCTATTCCTCCTATAAGTTCAATTAAAACAGAAACCACTCCATTGGCATTAAATATGTGATTCATTATAAAATATGATCCAGATAAAATTACAAAAGCAAGTAATATAGCCATTATAAAGATATATTTGTGGTCATAAGTTTTTGCAATTTCATAAGTTAAAGTAGCTATTAAAAATCCATAAAAAGTCATCGGTCCTACTAAAGCAGTTGAAATACTTATTAAAATTGCGACTGCAATTAAGGATAAGAAAGTAACTTTTTTGTGGTTTAAACCAAGATTTGTAGCAACATCTTTACCAAGGCCTATTACATTTATCTTGTTAGTATTTAAAAATACAACTGTTATAACTACAAAAATAATAGCTATAGATAGGGTGAAATATTCTGGATCTGAGTTATTTACTGATGCAAAAAGTTTTGCTTGTAATATATCAAACTCAGATGGTGAAAGAAGTCTACGCATAAAGGCTGATATAGACCTTAACCCTTGGCCTAAAATCACTCCTATTAAAAGCATCAGCTCAATATTACCATCTCTTTTATTAAATATTCCTATAAAAAGTAAAAGACAAATGCCTACCATGAGGATAATTTGAAATATAAAAAATTCTTTACCGCCTATAGCCATAAAGCCGCCTATACCTAAAATATACATGATAGCAGTATTTACAGTAGAATAAATAGCTTCAAAACCTAGGATAGATGGAGTTATTATTTTATTATTTGTTATACTTTGAAAAAGAATGCTACCAACTGCCTGGCAAATAGCTGCTATGGCCATGGCAATGATTGCATTTTTCCTACGTTTTACCACTGGTAAAAATGAGGGTGAATCAATGGACACTGGATTGTTATATACTAAAAGTCCGTAAATAATTAACATGGAGAGTAAAGATAAAATTATTAAAGCTAGTATATAAGATTTTCTTTCCTTATCCGATCTAAAACTACTTACCATCAAAGATTTATCTTTCATATTTTAAATTTCCTTTGGTTTAAAAGAATTATAATAAATATAATCGAACCTGCACTTCCTAAAATTAGTGAAACTGGCAATTCAAAAGGAGCGATGATTATCCTAGATAAAATATCAGCAACAAGCATTACTATCATGGATACTAGACATACCCAAGGGATATTTGCCCTTAGATCATCTCCCCTGTAAAGAGAAACCAGATTTGGTACAATGAGTCCTAAAAAAGGAATATTTCCTATAACTGCAGCAACTATTCCACAGGCTATGGCAATTAAAATATTAGCCCTTAAAATAATTTGATTATAATTAAGACCAAGGTTAGTTGTAATATCTTCTCCAAGTCCTGCTATAGTTAGTTTATCAGCATACCTATAAATAGCGATAGTTATAAGAATTATTACAAATAAATACTCATAACGTCCGCGCTGAACTGGGGCAAAAGACCCTTGAAACCAAACTTCAATAACTTGGGTCATATTAAACTCAAGCCCTATAAATGTAGATACTGCTGATATTACTGCGCCAAGCATAATTCCAACAATTGGGACAAATAGAGATGATTTGAGTTTTATATTTTTTAATAAATAAAAAAATACCATTGACCCTATAAAGGAGGCTATAATTGCACCAGTCATTCTTTGAAATAAGCTAGGACTTGGGATTAGAATGTAAATTAAAACTAAGCCTAAGCCCGCCCATTCGATAGTACCTGTTGTAGTGGGCTCTACTAATTTATTTTGAGAAATTAATTGCATCACTATACCGGATAAGCTCATAGCAACTGCAGCCAGCATTAAAGCCAGAGTTCTAGGAATCCTAGTGATAAATATCATCTGAGATGAATTGCCCTGTTTAAAAATGTCATAAGCTCCTATAAATATAGAAGCTATGGCAAGGACAATCACAGTAGCAATTGCTGCAATAAATGGTTTTGTAAATATTTTTTTCTTAGTATCTTCCATTTTATTTACTAAATAATTCTGCTAGGCCATTAAAGATTTCTGTGTAGGTTATGATTGATTCATTGGTATAGGTGTCATTTGGAGCGTAATAAATCTTGTCATTTTTTATAACATCTAAATCCTTAAGAGCTTGTGATGCTTCTAAAACTTCTTTGGCTGGTTTTGCACTTTCTTCAGTGCTTATACCTGCATCCCTATCTAAAACCATTAGATAGTCTGGTTTTGATTCCGCTATTGCTTCTACAGAAATATCATCACCCTTGTGGTCTGAAGAGTCATTATTTACTTCTAAAGAAGGTTCTAGGTTTAAGATTTCGTAAATAGGACCCCATACTCTGCCGTATTTTGGAGCTGAATATCCAATTTCACCACCTGATGTTATAACTCCCATAACAGAACCACCTTTATAGGCATTTTTAGCTTTTTCTATAGATTCTTCTAAATCTGCAATTAATTCATTAGCTTTTTCTTCTTTATCAAAGATTTCTCCAAGGATAGTAGTTGAGTTTATAAAGCCTTCTAATAAATTATTGCCTGGTGATTCTGCTTCTTCTGATACATCAGTATTTAGATCGATTACAGATGCATTTGGAACAAGCTCTTTTATATCATCATAGTAATCACCAAATCTTTGACCGACAATAACTAAATCTGGATCAGCTGCTGCAATTAACTCTAAATTTGGCTCTCTATGGTTACCAATATTTTCAACTTTTTCATCATTTATGTATGAACTAGTTGCTGGCATTACATCTTTTGGAGCTGCTACTAAGTCTACACCCATAGCTTCTAATACTTCATAATTTCTACTATCTAAAGCAACTACTTTTTCAGGGTTTTTTGGAACTTCTACTTCTCCATGGATATCAGTAATTGTAACTTTTTCTAAGTCTCCCTCATTTGTTGTAGAAGTTTTATCCGTAGAGTCATTTACTACCTTTTCGCTAACTTCATTTTTATTTGTAGCCTGATTTGCCACTTCACTAGTTTGGCTTGCGTTATTTCCACAAGCTGTTAAAGCCATTAAAAATGCGGCTGTTAAAATAATTTTTGTTTTTTTCATACATACTCCTTAAATATATTATTGATATTGATTATCGTTAGCAAAGTATAACATAGGCTAGCAAACTAGTCAAGATTAGTAGTTAAAGATAAACAATATTATTAAACAAGTATTTTTATTAATATATTTTAAATACAACTAAAATTTTACATAAAAAAACTTCTTAATCCAATTAAGAATTAAGAAGTTAAATTATTTATTAATATAATTTTGCCCCTGCTGGGATATTGTTACCTACGATAAGAACATTTAGTTTTTCTTCACCATTTTGTTCGTGAACTGCTGAAAGAATCATACCTTGTGACTCTTCTCCCATCATAGCTCTTGGTGGTAAATTAACTATAGCAACTAGGTTTTTGCCGATTAGTTCTTCTGGGCTATAGTGTTTTTTGATACCAGATAGGATTGTTCTTGGTGTGTCTGTCCCATCATCTAAAGTAAATTTAAGAAGTTTATTTGATTTTGGAACTTCTTCACAATCTATTACTTTTACAACTCTAAAGTCAGATTTTGTAAAGGTATCAAAGTCAATATCATCATAGAAGTCTTCTGTTTCAACTCCTGTAAAATCTACTACTTCATTTGTTTCTTTTACAGTTTTTGTTGGTGCTACTTCTTGACTTTCACCAGCATTTTTACCAGTTGGTTTCATAGTTGGGAATAATAATACGTCACGGATAGAGTGTTGGCCTGTAAGAAGCATAATTACTCTATCGATACCTATACCAAGTCCACCTGTTGGAGGAAGTCCTACTTCTAGAGCATTTACGAAATCGTGGTCCATCATTTGTGCTTCATCATCACCTTTTTCACGTTTAGCAACTTGTGCTTCAAATCTTTCTCTTTGATCTGCTGCATCATTTAGCTCTGAGAAGGCATTTGCCACTTCTTTACCATTGATAAAGGCTTCAAATCTATAGGTTAATGACTTATCATCATTTTTTCTTTTAGCTAGTGGTGATATTTCTACTGGATAATCTATGATAAATGTTGGTTGGATTAGTTTATCTTCTACAAACTCTTCAAAGAATTCTGAGATGATTTCACCACGAGTTTCTTTTACTTCAACGCCTTTTTCTTTTGCAATTGCTACTGCATCCTCATAAGATGTAATTTCATTAAAGTTTATTCCGGTTTCATCTTTGATAGCATCAATCATTGGAATTCTTGCCCATGGAGCTTTTAGTTCGATTTCTTGCCCATCATATTCGATAGTTGTTTTTCCTAGAACATTTTTAGCAACTGTTTCTATCATATGTTCTGTAATTTCCATCATATCTTCATAATCAGCATAGGCTTGGTATAATTCCATAGCGGTATACTCAGGGTTGTGAGTAGCATCCATACCTTCGTTTCTAAACATTCTGCCCATTTCATAAACTTTATCAAAACCACCTACGATTAATCTTTTTAGATAAAGTTCGTTGGCAATTCTTAGATACATATCAATATCTAGAGTATTGTGGTGAGTAATAAATGGACGAGCAGTTGCACCACCTGCAATTGTGTTTAGGATAGGGGTTTCTACTTCCATAAATCCTCTACCATCTAAAAATCTTCTGATTTCAGAAATAATTTGGCTTCTTAGGTAGAATACTTCTTTTACTTCTGGGTTTACGATTAAATCTAGGTATCTTTGTCTATATCTTAGGTCTGGGTCTTTTAGTCCGTGCCATTTTTCTGGTAATATTTGTAAAGATTTTGTTAGTAATTGAGGTGTTTGGGTTTCAATAGATATTTCACCTTGGTTAGTTTTAAAAACATTACCTTCAATACCAACTATATCCCCTATATCGTATTTTTTTACTTGTTTGAATTCATCACCGATAACATTTTTACGATTTACTATTTGGATTGTGCCAGACTCATCCTGGATATCCATAAAGCTCATGTTTCCATGGCCACGTTTGGCTCTAATACGTCCTGCTATTCTTACTGATTTGCCATCGTAATTATCAAAATTATCTTTAATTTCACTTGCAGGTATACGGTCTTTAAAATTTACAATTTCGTGTGGATCTCTGCCTTCTTGCTTAAGTTCTTCAAGTTTTTCTCTTTTTATCTTAAGCATTTCATTTAAATCTTTATTGTTATCAGTCATCATTTCTCCTTATTTAATGTCTTTAATAGTAAAATACATTTTGCCATTTGGAGTAGTAACTTCTACTCTATCATTAACTTTTTTTCCTAATAATGCAGCACCTACTGGTGATTCATTTGATATAAACCCTTTTACAGGATCTGACTCTGCAGTTCCTACGATTTTGTAATCCATTGTTTCATCAAATTCTTCATCATATACTGTCACTGTATTTCCTACCCCAACTTCATCAGAATTTAAGTCTACTTCGATAGTTTTTGCATTTCTTATCATATCTTCGACTTTTGCTATACGACTTTCGATTTCACCTTGTTCATTTTTAGCTTCATCGTAGTCAGCATTTTCTGATAAATCACCAAAACTTCTTGCAATTTTAATTTTTTCTGCAATCTCTGGTCTTCTTTTAGTTTTTAGGTACTCTAATTCGTCTTCTAATTTTTCTAAATACTCTTTTGAAAGTATTACTTCTTTATTTTCTGCCATTTCATCCCTCTAAAACATTCTTATATTCATCTAATAAATCAAATATTTTTTCTTTTGTTTTTAATTTATTAACTTCATCACGGACCTTGCTTGAGTCCTTAAGTCCTTTTATATACCATCCTACGTGCTTTCTCATCTGATTTACTACTAGCTTTTCATCTTTAAATTCTAAAGATAGGGCATACTGCTCTTTGATTTGATCAATTATTTCACTCGGGCTTACCTTGCTATAAGTTCCAGTTTTTAAATAATCTTTAATATATTTAAACAAGAATGGATTGCCCATAGCACCCCTTGCAAGCATAACTCCATCAGCATTAGTAGTTTCTATGATTTTTATAAAATCATCTACAGAAAAAACATCTCCATTTGCTATTACTGGTATAGTTAAAGCTTCTTTTAATTTTTTAATATCATCCCAGTTTGCGCTTCCGCTATATTGTTGCTCACGAGTCCTGCCGTGTAGGATGACATAATCTACACCATTATCCTCGCAAATCTTACCAATTTCAACAAAATTTCTACGTGTATCATCTACACCTGATCGAAATTTTACATTTACTTTTTTATTAGTAGAATTTACCAGCGTTTTAGTTATCTTATCAACTAAGTCTGGTTCTTTCATAAGAGCTGAGCCTTCTCCATTTTTATATATCTTTGGAGCAGGACAGCCCATATTAAAGCTTAAGTCAGTAATAGTATCAATTGGATTTATCTTTTCTTTTATAGCTCTTTCAATTTTTTCTGGGTCTCTGCCAAAAATTTGGATATTTGCGTGTTTTTCTTTATCAGCTATATAAAGAATTTCATCGGTTTGTTTGTTATCATAAATCATGGCATTTACACTTGCCATTTCCGTAAATGTTTTATCCGACCCGTATTTTTCGCAAATTATCCTAAAGGCTACGTCTGTAACTCCTGCTAGGGGAGCTAACATGATTTCTTTATTTTTTAATTCTGTCATAAATAATTTTTAGCCCATCTAACATCAAATCAGGTTCGATACGGTTAATATATTTTGATTCACTTGCAATTAATTCAGAATAGCCACCAGTTGCTACTACCTTTATCTCATCTGTTATCCCATAGTCATTTATAAGTTCATTTTCAATTTGACTTATAAGACCATCTATTAAGGCAATATATCCGTAAACAATCCCAGCATTCATACTTTCTGGTGTAGTTCTTGCTATTGCTGTTTTTGGATTTCTAAGTTCAATTTTTGGTAACTGAGCAGTCATGCCAAAAAGACCATCTTGGGCGATGCGGATACCTGGTGCTATAGATCCACCTAAGTATTTTGCATCTTTTGTTATGACATCAAAAGTAATAGCTGTTCCCATATCTACTATTATAGCTGGTCCGCCATATTTATTGTAAGTTGCAACTGCATTTACAATTCTGTCTGCCCCAACATCTTTTGGTGACTCATAGTCATTGGTAATACCTGTATCAGTCATATAATCAATAACTATAGGGTCCTTATCAAAAAGTTTGCGGTTACATGATTGCCATGCATACATGATATCAGGAACTACTGATGAAATAATGGTATCATCGATACATTCTTTATCAATTTCATGAATTGTAAACATATTAAAAAGGGTAGCTACTAATTCATCGCTGGTGCGTTTTAAATTTGTAGCCACTCTATATCTGAATTCTAATTTATCTTTGTTGAAAACACCTAGAACAGTATTGGTATTTCCTACATCTACTACTAGCAGCATCGTATCTCCCTTTAAGGTTTTAGTAAATAAAATTTAACTCTAATATAATACGATAATTTCCTCTTTAATTCAACTATTTACCTAGTTTATATTTTCTTATAAGTCTGTTAACTTCTACTATATCTAAAGACTTTACTTTTGTTGCTTCATTTGTATTTTGCTTATCTTTTTTAGCTTGGATTACAAAGTCATTTTTTTCCTTATCAAAGCCCCATTTTTTTATTTCTTTGTAGGTATAAAAAGTGGAATTTATAAGAATTCCATTTTCTGCAATATACAATTTATTTTGTTGGGATAGGGCAAATACAAAGGCTAATATGACCATAACAATAGACATCATAATAGCATTTTTATTATCTTGCTTAAGTCCTGCTACCAGATTAAATACACCTGTTGCTAGTAAAAAGGCTAATAGCACCCACTCAAAAGTAGTAGATGGTCTATCAAATCTATTTACTTCTCCTTGTAATAACTTTTTATTTTTTTGTGCTTTGATAAGTCTATAAGCAAAAAATACAATAATTGCTAAATACATTATCAAAACAAAACTATCTAAATTTCTATCCATAATAACTCCTCACATAAAAAATAGGTCTTATGACCTATCCTTCATAAACTTCTCTTTTTAATACACCTATAAATGGCAAATTTCTATAACTTTGGTCATAGTCTAGTCCAAATCCTACTACAAATTCATCTGGTATCTTAAAGCCATACCAGTCTGGCTTTATATCAATTGTTCTTCTTTCTGGTTTATCAAGTAGGGTTACGATTTTAATATCTTTTGGATCTCTTTTTTCTAAGTTAGTTTTTAGTTTATATAAGGTATTTCCTGTATCAATTATATCCTCTACTAGCAATACATTTTTATCTTTGATATCAGTATCCAAGTCCTTTAAAATTTTTACATTTCCAGTTGAAGTAGTACCTGCTCCATAAGATGATACTGCCATAAATTCTAGGTTTGTATCTACCTTAATATGTTTTGCAAGCTCAGACATAAACATTACAGACCCTTTAAGAATCCCTACCATTATAAGAGTATCTTCATTCTTGTAATGATCATTTATATATGAAGCTAATTTTTTTATTCTAAGGTTTATACTTTCTTCATCAATTAAAACTTTTTCAATTATATCATTTGTATCACTAATCATTTGCCACCTCTATTTTCAATATACTTTTTGTGTTGCTATTAACCTTATAATCCTCAGATATTCTATATCCTGTTATCCAAATTATTTCATCATTTGATAAAATTATAGGAACTTCATTACGGATATTTTTATCAACCTTTTGATCTATAAAAAAATCTTTTAGCTTTTTATTATGACTCATCCCCAAGGGTTTAAATCTGTCCCCATTTCTCCTAGTCCTAACGGTAAGAGGGAAAGAAATCTTATCTAAGTCAAAATATCCTATATTTTTATCATTACTACTTTTTTTTAAAACTTTATCAGCCCTTATACTATATCCATTAAAATTAATTTCTTGGCCAAGTTCAAGGCTAAGAATATTATAAGAAAGTTTTTTATTTGTAATAATTTCTAAATCATAAGACTGATAATTTTTTCTAAAAATTATATCATCTTTAATAATTTTTTTACCCGTATCAAGGTCCACAAGTCTTATAAATTCATCTACATTTTCTCTTGATAAATCTTTTATCTCACCCTTAAGTTTAAAAATAGCTTTTCTAATAATTCTAGACTTTTTATTATAAGAAAGATTTTCAAATTCCTTTATATCAAATTTTATATAAGTATCTGCTTCACTTAGCGCAATAGACTTATATATGTCTTCTATAATTTCATCTATGATTTCTAAATCATTTTTTACAAGGTCTGATAAGTTAAAAAAGTTTGATTTTACATTAGAGTTTATTTTTTCTAGGCTTGGGAAAATCTCATTTCTAATATAATTTCTGGTATAGTCATTTTCTAAATTTGTCGAATCTATAGCATAATCTATATTATTTTCTTCTAAGTAAGAGAGGATTTCTGACTTTTTAAAGGATAAGATTGGTCTTATTATCCTGCCATTTTTATAATCCATGGCAGCTAAACCATCTAAGCCAGTACCTCTTATCATACGAAATAGCATGGTCTCTGCCTGATCATCCATATTATGGGCAATAGCAATCTTAGAATTTTTATTTCCATTGGCTAATTGATTAAAAAAATCATACCTTAACCTGCGGCCAGCATCTTCGACAGATATCTTATTTGCTTTTGCAAAATCATCCATGCTAGCTCTTTTGACTTCTACTTTCATACCTAGTTTTTGCCCAGTTTCTTTTACTAGGTTTTCATCAAAAGATGCTTCTTTTCTATGTAGGTGGTTTAAGTGGGCAAGAATAATATTTAAATTATATTCTTCTTTTATTTGATTAAAAAGGTAGATTAAAAATTGGCTATCTGGGCCACCACTTGCACCAATTATTATGGTATCATTTTTTTCTACTAGATTATATTTTTTTATATTGGATAAAAATCTATTGATTATCGTCATTACTTGTTTCTGGTTCTAAGGGTTCTTCTGATTGTTTTTCTTTGTTTATAGTATCTTCTTGATTATTTTTGTCCTCATCTTCTTCTGTTGACTTATCTTCTTTATTATTTTTTTCATTAACTTCTTCTAGTGACTTATCTTCTTGTTTACTTTCAGTATTACCCTTTGTCATACCCAGTCTTTCTTGGGCAATTTTTTCCTTAAATTGATCAGTATTTCTTATTTCATAGTCTTTTTCTAGACTAGTAATTTCTTTGTTTACATCATCTAGCTTTTTTTGAGTAGAAGAAATTTCAGTATCTAACGAATTTATTTCTGCCTTCATCATTTTATTTAGAAAGATATAAGAAATTACTGATATAAGCAGGACTAAAAATATGGTTAATAAAAACCTTCTATTTTTAGCTTTTCTTCTTCTCTGATATGATTTAGCTTTCGCCATCGATAACCTCATACATTTCACCGGCAGTAGACTTCTTTGCTCCATCTATTAGGTCAGTTACTTTTACTTTTAAGTTACTTTTTCCAAAAGCAATCTCTATTATATCGTCTTCTTCTACTATAGAGCCTGGTTTTGCAACATTTCCATTTATTAATACTCTGCCATTTTCACATGCTTCTTTTGCAACTTGCCTACGTTTTATTATTCTTGAATTTTTTAAAAATTTATCTATTCTCATAGGCTTATTTTACTCTAATAACGTACTTATAGCTAGCTAAAAACAAAAGCCCAGGCTAAGCCTGGGCTAAATAATTTTTATCTTATAATAGGTGATCTTCGTCTGAATCTACTTCTTTAACATCACCATTTTCAACAACGTCTAATCTTTCTTTTCTTACTTGATCAGAAACTCTTTGGTTTTCAGTAACTGTTTCAGTATTTACATCTACTTCTTCTGATACGTAAGCTTCTTTATCTACAGATACTTGTTCTTCGTGGATTGGAATTCTGATTTCATCAGCTGTTTCATCGAAGTTGTATCCATCTACTGCTTCACCTTCTACAGCGTGTCTTTCAACAGTAACTCTTTCTTTTTCTACTGGAACTTCGATTTCTTGAGTTTCTGTTACAACTTCTTTTTTAAGTCCAATTTCACCAGTTTGAACTCTTTGTTTGTTTACTCTTAGTCTTTCTTCGTGAAGTCTAATTTTTTCATTTTTTGATAGGTCATCTCTTTCAAGAATATCATTGTCGATGTAGTCTTTTCTTTGTTCATAAGCTGCATCTACATATTCTGGATCATCTAAGAAACCATCTCTTTCGATAGCTAATACATAGTTACCATTTTCTACTGCACCTAGTGCTTCGTCAGATACGTTTCTATCAAATCCGAAATCACCAAAGTATGTTGGATCTAAATCTTCACCTGTGTAGTAAGCATAGATTCCGTTGTAGTCTGGGTCTAATGTATCTCTATTAGCTCTATCTGAAATTCCGTAATATCTTAGATTGTCATTATCAAATTCATTTGCAGAAATTACTTCTAGTTCGCTATCGCTAAATCCTTGAGCTCTAAGTTGATCAATTCTTGCTAAAAGTTCATCTTCTGTTCTAAATGTTTCAAAATTTGCCATTATAATCTCCTTTTTAATTGCTAGACTTATTGTCTAATTTGTTCTAGTAGGTATATACCCCCTAGTAATTTTTATTAAACATAAATATAAAAATTTTTTTAAATTTTTACAAATATTTATATTTATTGTTCAATATTATCAAAATTTAGTTTACTATCATCAACTGTAATAATCTCTTTTCTAACTGGAACTCTAATAGTTTGCATCTCTATATATTTTTCTCTTCTTATTACAAGCTCTTCTACAACTTTTTTTTCTTTTCTAACTGTTACTCTTTCTTCATGCAAAGGAATAACTATAGTTTCGCCTCTTTTTAGCTTTTCTAGATATTCCTCATTTAAATCATCTTTTAAATTAGTCATCTAAATCATCCTTTCACACTTTTTTTATTTATACCCACAATTTAAAAAGTATAGTAGTATAGGTGATAATATGAATAATATTTTACATATAGACTGCGATGCCTTTTATGCATCGTGTGAAGAAATTAGAAATCCTAAACTTAAAAATTATCCTCTTGCAGTGGGAGGACTTACTAATAAATCAATAATTACAACAGCAAATTATAAGGCTCGTGAATATGGCTTGCACTCTGCTATGCCAGTTTTTATAGCCAAAGAACTATGTCCTCATGTAATTTTAGTGCCAGTAGACCATCCATATTATAGGAAAAAATCTGAAGAAGTTTTTACTATTATAAAAAAATATGCCAAAAATTTTGAGCAAGTTTCTATAGATGAGGCCTATCTTGAAGTAGATAATAAAAATCCTTATGCTTTAGCAAGACATATCCAAGATGAAGTGTATAAAAAGACCCAAATTAATGTTTCTATAGGTATTTCTTACAACAAATTTTTGGCAAAACTTGCAAGTGATTGGAATAAACCCCATGGTTTAAAAGAAATAAATAAGGAAGATGTCCCTGATATCTTGCTTGATTTTGATATAAAAAAAGTACACGGATTGGGCAAACATGGAGTAGAAAAATTAAATACTATTGGTATCTATACTATAAGGGACCTATTAAGACTTGATGAAGAATTTTTGATAGATTTATTTGGAAAACAAGGCTCTTACATCTATGGGGTTATCAGAGGTGAGGATAAAAGAGAAATAAATCCAAGTAGGGTAAGAAAATCATTGGGACGAGAAAGAACTTTTAGGAAAAATACCAATGACATTAATATTTTAAATAATTACTTAAAAGAAATTGCAGAAAAAATCGAGTTTGATTTAGCAAATAAGGATTTGCAGGGAAAAACTGTTAATTTAAAACTTAAAAATAGTGACTTTAAAACGACAACTCGTGCTATAACCTTCCAAGAACCTATATACAAGAAAGAAAATATATATGAGGCTGCAAGTGATCTATTAAATGAAGTTTATAAGGGCGAATATATTAGATTAATAGGCATCTCTTTATCAAAATTATCAAACAGAAATAGCAACCAATTATCGTTTTTGTAATAAAAAAGTACTGAAATTAATCAGTACTTTTTATTTTTATTCTGTATCTAGACTTTGTTGACCCTCTTTTTCTTCATCCTCAAAAAGGTCTGGATTTTCTTCATCATCTCTTAGGGTTGCTCTGATTTTACCTTCGATTTCATTCATGATATCTTGGTTTTCTTCTAAATATGTTTTTACATTTTCACGACCTTGACCAAGTTTTTCTCCATCATAAGAGAACCATGATCCAGCCTTATCAACTATATCCATTTCTACTGCGGTATCTAAGATTACCCCAGATTTTGAAATACCAGATCCATACATGATATCAAATTCTACAACTTTAAATGGAGGTGCAACTTTATTTTTTACAACCTTTACTCTAGTACGAGATCCTATAGAATTATCTCCTTCAGTTATAGTTTTTATCCTGCGGATATCAAGTCTAACTGATGAGTAGAATTTAAGGGCACGTCCACCAGTTGTAGTTTCTGGTGAACCAAACATAACCCCAACTTTTTCTCTTAATTGGTTGATAAATACTACTGTAGTATTTGATTTTGCAATAACACCTGTAAGTCTTCTTAGGGCCTGACTCATAAGTCTAGCTTGTAAACCTACGTGGCTATCTCCCATTTCCCCTTCAATTTCTGCTCTTGGTACTAGTGCTGCTACTGAGTCAATGATAATTAAATCTACTGCTCCAGAGCGAACTAAGGATTCTGCTATATCTAATCCTTGTTCACCAGTATCAGGTTGGGATAGGATAAGATTATCTATATCTACTCCAAGATTTCTCGCATATTCTGCATCCATAGCATGCTCAGCATCTATAAATGCACACATATTTCCTTCTTTTTGATCTTCTGCAATCATATGAAGAGCAAGGGTTGTTTTACCAGATGATTCTGGTCCAAATATTTCTATTACCCTACCCCTTGGGATACCGCCTATTCCTAGGGCAATATCAAGATTGATAGCTCCAGTAGGTATAGCTGATACAGCTACTTTTGGTGCTTCGCCCATTTTCATTATGGACCCTTTCCCATATTTTTTCTCAATATTTTTAAAGGCTTGGTCTAAGGCTTTTTGTTTGTTATCATCCATAAAAATCTCCTATATATTTTCTAAGTCTAAGACTTCTTTGTTCTTTATTATATAATCTAAGCCGGAAATGATAGTTAATATTACTGCTAGGTAAAATACATAAATACCTATTTGATTTAGACTAGTATTATTAAGTAAAAGTAATACTAGGGCCACCATTTGGCTAGTAGTTTTTAGCTTTCCCCATTTGCTTGCTGCAATGGTTATACCTTTATCGGCTGCAAGGGTTCTAAAACCTGTAATAATCAATTCTCTTGCGATAATAATTATTACCGCCCAAGCAGGTATTATACTTCCTTCTACTAAAACAACAAAGGCCGCCATAGTTAATATTTTATCCACTAGTGGATCGACAAATTTACCAAAAGTTGTTACCAAATTGCGGCTACGGGCTAGATGACCATCTAGGGCATCAGTAAGAGATGCCACCACAAAAACTATTGCGGCTAGATTGTTAGTTGACCCATAAATATAATATAAGACTAAGAATACTGGTATTAAAAGTAATCTTAAAACTGTAACTTTATTAGCTATATTCACCTTGCTCTCCTTCAATGTAAGTTCTATCTACTAAAACTTTTCTTGGCTTACTACCTTCATAAGGACCTACTACACCTTTTTCTTCAAGCTGGTCTATTATCCTACCAGCTCTTGCATAGCCTACCCTTAATTTTCTTTGTAGAAGTGAAACTGAGGCAGTATTTTCGTCTATAATAATTTTTATTGCCTCATTAATTAATTCATCTTCATCATCGACTTCTTTTACTTGAGAATTTTCTTCAACTGTCTCTATGGCCTCTTGGTCATAGTTGGTCTTTGTTTCTTGTTTTATATAATCAACTACATCTAAAACTTCTGTATCAGAGACAAAGGCTCCTTGGATTCTAAGTGGTTTCATTGAATCACTTGAAGCATAGAGCATGTCACCCTTACCTAAAAGTTTTTCTGCTCCTGCTGCATCCAAAATAGTTCTAGAATCTGTTTGAGATGTAACTGCAAATGATATTCTAGATGGAATGTTCGCCTTTATAGTACCTGTAATAACATCTACAGTTGGTCTTTGCGTTGCAATTACTAAGTGAATACCACAGGCCCTTGATTTTTGAGAAAGGCGCATAATATAATCTTCTACTTCACTAGCTGCTGTCATCATTAAATCTGCAAGCTCGTCTATAATTACTACTATATATGGTAAGTTTTCCATAGATTCGTCAGATTCTGCTGCCTTTTTGTAGCCTTCTATATCACGGACATGGTATCTTTGGAAGGCCTTGTATCTTTTTTCCATTTCAGAAATAGCCCAAAATAGGGATGAACTAGCCTTTTTAGGGTCTGTAATTACTGGCATAATTAAATGTGGAATGCCATTATAAACAGAAAGTTCTACAACCTTTGGGTCAATCATTAAAAGTTTTACCTCATCTGGTGAATGTTTGTATAAAATACTCATTATTATAGTGTTGATACACACTGACTTACCTGAGCCAGTAGCTCCCGATACTAATAAATGTGGCATTTTTTCTATACCAGATACTACAGGATCTCCTGCTATAGATTTTCCCATAGCGAAAGGAATTTTTGACTTAGCATTTGCAAATTTGCTAGTAGATATTATTTCTTTAAAGCCAACTATTTCTTTACTATCATTTGGTACTTCTATTCCTACATGGCTTTTACCAGGAATAGGGGCCAAAATTCTAATCCCACTGGTTGCAAGTGATAAGGCCAAATCATCTGCAAGATTTAATATCTTACTTACCTTTACCCCTCTTTGTGGTTTTAATTCATAGCAAGTTACAGTCGGTCCGATGTCAATTTGAACTACCTTTGCTTCTATGCCAAAACTTTCTAAGGTTTCTTCTATAGCTAGGGCTTTTTCTTTGATTTCGCCCTCATCTATAGATCCTGCATCAGACCTATCTTCTAAAAGATCAATTGGTGGATAGTTATAATCATCAAAGTCTTTTTTAAAAGACTCATCTAAATCTCTCATTTCAATTTGCTTTGATTTATAGCTTCTTACTTCTATTTCTTCATCTTCTTTGAAATCATAGGTTTTAATTGGTTTTTTCTTAGGTGTTTCAACTTTCACTGGCTCTTCTGAAACTTTTTGAGTTAATTCGGTATTTATTGGTTTTTCTTCTAGAATTGCTCCTAAGTCCTTATTGTCTTCTAAAATTATCTCTTCTTTGTCTTTCTCAGACTCTTTTTCGATATAAGAAGCATCTCTTTTTTCTTTAATCCCTCTAAATAAATTAGATGTTTGCCCACCAATATAGATTAAAATGTCCTTAACCTTTATTAAAAACTCCCCATAAGTCATAGGACTAATGCCTACTACAAATAAAAATATAGAAAGGCCAAATAAAATATCAAGACCTAGAGTTCCTAAAAAACTTACTATATAATAGGCAAAAAATCCGCCAAATATTCCACCAGAATCTTTTGCATTTACAATATTGTAATCCATAGTCCAACTTAAATCATTTCTCACATAGGATTTTGACATAAAGGCTAGGGTCATTGTAAATAGCAAATACAAAAGCAAAAAGTTTTTGATATTTACCTTATACTTATCCCTATAAGCAAAAAGAAAACTTATAAAAACTATAAGAGGAAATAACAGAGCAAGTTTTCCAAATGTATTGGTAAAAGTGCTAGTAACTATATTTCCAAGTTTGCCTGTATTTGATGAAAGTATAAATATAAAGAAAAATAAGGATAGACCCATCATTACTAGGGAAAATATATTAAAGTTAAAGGTCCACTCTCTTTTTTTTGTTGGTCTTTTCTTATTTTTTTGAGGTTTGCTTGTAGATTTTTTTCTTATTCTATTGTCATTTTTACTATTTGCCATATCTTACCTCACTATAAATTATATTATATCAAGGCTAAAAAATAAACTGCCAGAAAATGGCAGCTTATCTATTAAATTTCTATTATTTATTTCTTGGGTCTTCATCAGCAGGCCATGCTTCTGCTTTTGAATTATTTTTGTAGTCTTCTCTATCTTCTCTTTCAGGTTTTTCTAATAGAGCTTTTCTAGAAAGATTTATTCTTCCTTGTCTATCTATTTCAGTAACTTTTACTGTTACTTCATCACCTACAGATAAGACATCTTCTACTTTATCAGTTCTAGCATGGTCGATTTGTGAAATGTGAAGTAAGCCTTCCTTACCAATTGCAATTTCTACAAAGGCACCAAAGTTCATAATTCTAGTAACTTTTCCTGTGTATACATCTCCCACTTGTGGGTCAGTTACAATGGCACGAATCATTTCGATTGCTTTTTTACCACTTGCTCCATCAGTTGATGCAACTGTAATATGTCCATCATCCTCTGTTTCGATTGTTACTCCAGTTTCATCGATAATTTTATTAATTGTTTTACCACCTGAGCCTATTACATCACGTACCTTTTCTGGATCAATATCAATTGTGAATAGTCTTGGTGCATAGTCAGATATATCTGCTCTTGGTTTTTCAATGGTCGATTCTATTAAATCTAGAATTTGCATTCTAGCTTCTTTTGCATTATCTAGTGATTCTTCTAGGACTTCACGAGTAATTCCTGCAATTTTCATATCCATTTGTAAGGCTGTAATACCATCACGAGTACCTGCAACTTTAAAGTCCATATCTCCTAGGTGGTCTTCTAGGCCTTGGATATCTGTAAGAATTGAAATTGAATCTTCTTCTTTGATAAGTCCCATTGCTATACCTGCAACTGGTTTTTTAATTGGCACACCTGCATCCATTAGTGAAAGTGTAGATCCACAAATTGAAGCTTGAGAGCTTGATCCATTTGAACTTAAAACTTCTGATACAACCCTAATTGTATATGGGAAGTCACTTTCATCTGGAAGTACTGGTACTAAAGCTCTTTCTGCAAGGTGACCATGTCCAACTTCACGACGGCCTGGTGCACGAAGTGGTTTTACATCTCCAACACTAAATGGTGGGAAATTGTATTGGTGCATGTATCTTTTTTGAATCTCTTCACGATTAAGTCCATCAATTATTTGAACATCAGCTGGTGAACCTAAAGTAGTAACTGATAATACTTGAGTTTGTCCACGTTTGAATAAACCTGATCCGTGTACTCTAGGTAAAAGACCCGCTTCAGCTGAAAGTGGTCTGATTTCTTTTAAATCACGGCCATCTGGTCTAATTTTGTCAATAGAAATCATACGACGAACTTCTTTTTTCATAATCTCATCAATTACTCTGTGAATTTCATCTTCTGTTTCTGGATATTCTTCTAAGTATTTTTCTTTAGCTGCTTCTTCTATATTAAAGATAGCTTCGCCACGTTCCATTTTATCAGTTGTTCTAATAGAGCCTTTTATATCTTCTGAGTAATCTGCTATGATTTTTTCTTCTAACTCTGAAGGAACAGTTACTTCTACTAGTTTTTTTTCTTTACCAATTTCATCAATGATTTCTTGGATAAAGTCAGAAATATGACCTATTTCTTCATGAGCTATTAGCATTGCTTCTAGCATTTGTGCTTCAGTAAGTTCATTTGCACCTGCTTCTACCATGTTGATAGCCTCTTTGCTACCAGCAACTGTTAAGTCAAGCTCAGATTTTTTTCTTTGCTCTTCATTTGGAAATACAACAAATTCTCCATCAACAAAACCTACTGAAACAGCTCCAACTGGTCCATTAAATGGAATATCTGAAGTACCAAGGGCAATACTTGCACCAATTGTTGATAAGCAATCTGGCTGATTATCTTCATCCATTGATAAAACTGTGGCAATTATTTGCACATCATTATAATAATTTTCTGGGAAAAGTGGACGCAAAGGTCTATCCATTTGGCGGGAAATAAGGGTAGCTTCATCAGATGCTTTACCTTCTCTTTTTAAAAAACCACCTGGGATTTTTCCTACTGCGTATAATTTTTCCTGAAAATCACAAATTAGTGGAAAAAAGTCTATTCCCTCTCTTGGTTTTTCGCTAGCTACTGCAGTCACTAAAAGAGAAGTGTCTCCACTTTTTATGTAACATTCGCCATTAGCCTGTTCTGCAAATTTTCCTATTGTTACATCAAGCTCATAACCATGCTTTGATGTATAAGTATATTGTTTCTCCATCTTTTCTCCTAAAAAATAAGGCGGGATAATACCCCGCCAATCAACTAACCTCTGATGCCTACTTTTGCGATAATTGCTCTATATCTTTCGATATCATTATCTCTTAAGTAGTTTAATAACCCTTTTCTACGTCTAATCATTTTGAAAAGTCCTCTTCTTGATGAGTGGTCTTTTGGATTAGCCTTTAAGTGTTCTGTTAAATCTTTAATTCTGTAGCTTAAAATAGCTATTTGTACTTCTGGAGAACCTGTGTCTCCTTCTTCTAATTGGTATTCTTTAATAAGTTCTGTCTTTTTTTCTTGTGATAACATAATTTTCCTCCTATATGTTTATATGCCTTTGACCGTGTAAAAGTCGAGGTTGCGTTTACAAAGCCAAGGTACCTAAGGTATTATACCAATAAAAAAAGCATTTGTAAAGCTTACAAATACTTATTATTTATCATATCAATCGCTTGTTTTTTGTCCATTTCCATTTGCTTAATAAGATCATCAACTGAGTCAAATTTCATATCGTCACGGAAAAATTCTAAAAACTCAATTGCGATGTTTTCCCCGTATATATCCTCATTAAAATCTAGAATATATGTTTCTACTTTTCTAAAGTCATTTTCAAAAGTTGGATTTGAACCTACATTGCTTAGGGCAAAGTGATTTTTGCCTCCTACATTAACGCGGGTTAAATATACTCCATCCTTAGGAATGGTATAGGAAAAATTCATTTTTAGATTTGCTGTTGGGAAATTTAGCGTACGGCCTCTTTTATGACCATCTACTACTTCTCCTCTAATTTTATAAGGCCTACCTAAATAAGTATTTGCCTTATTTATATCACCGTTTTTTATAAGATTTTTTATAGTACCAGAGGAGATTTTTTCTCCATTATCAAGTTCAAAATCAACTACTTTTGTTTGATAGGCAAATTCATCTTGCAAGGTCCTTAATTTTTCAATATCTCCCATAGCATTTTTGCCAAAGCGATAATCTTCTCCTACAACTATATATTTAGTATTTAATTTTTTATACAAAATCTTAGCTATAAAGTCTTTAGGACTAAGCGATCTAAATTCTTCATCAAATTCTAGAATACAAAAGGTATCCAAGCCCATTTGAGCAAGGATTTCTATTTTGTCATCTAAACTTGTTAAATAGTCTTTTTCATCTATCAAAGTTTTTTTACTATTTTCTTTAAAAAGTAAAACTGAAGGGACCAAATTAAGTTGATGGGCAAGCTCTATATTTTTTTTGATTAATTTTTGGTGACCTATATGGATACCATCAAAATTACCCAAGGCAATGGCCTTGGGCTCAAAATCAGTCATGCCCCTATCTAGGTCATAAATTTTTATATTATTTTTCATAAAATACTTTCTCCATTTTTAGAAAATATTTGTCACAACTTTTGTGGGCTTTGCCTAGGCCTATAAATTCATTTTCTACATAAACCCTATGTAGGCTATTTGTATCCATACTCTTAACCGCCATAGTCATACCATTTGTAGCCTGTTTTAAATAAGACTTGTCTAAAATAATTTTGGGATAAGTTTTTAGGGCATAATCAACTGGTTTTAATTTATCAAGTACTTCTTTCCTGCTCATATTTAGTAAGTCTTCAGAATTTATTGCATCTTCTATATAAAAATCGCCCACCTTAGAACGGGTCAAACTATTTACATAAGCAAAAGAGCCTAGATTTTCACCTAAATCGTCGATTAGTGTTCTAATATAAGTGCCCTTTGAACAGGTGATTTTAAAAGTAGCCTTTGGAAAATTAAAATCAACTATCTTAAAAGAATAGATGTTTACTTGACGTTTTTTACGTTCCACTTCTATACCTTTTCTAGCCAAATCATAAAGTTTTTGGCCATTTACTTTTATAGCTGAATACATGGGTGGTATTTGAGTGATCTCTCCTATGAAATTTTCCATTTCTTTTTCTAAATCTTCTCTAGTAAAAGTTACATCAGAAGTTTCTACTACTTCTCCATCATAGTCTAGGGTGTCCGTTCTTTTACCAAAAATTGCCTCTGTAATGTATTCTTTTCTTTCATCCATTAAAAAGTCTGAAACCCTAGTTGCCTTACCAATTACTATTGGTAAAACTCCACTTGCTTCTAGGTCTAAGGTTCCAGTATGTCCCACTTTTTTGGTATTTAATGCTTTTTTTACAAGGCTGACACATTTATTAGAAGATATGCCCACTTCTTTGTTTATATTTAAAATTCCACTAATCATTATATATTTTTAAGGATTTCATAAGCTTTTTTAGCTGCTGATTCTAGGCTATCATCAAATATAGAAAAACCACTAGCATTAACGTGGCCTCCACCGCCATTTTCGCGGGCTACTTTTGCAATGTCAATCCCCTTAGATCTCATGGATACTTTATATTCTCCATTATCATATTCTTTTAAAAGCATAGCCACTTCTATACCTTCAAGGTCTCTTAGGATATTTACAACATGCTCACTATCACCCATTTGTACGCCAAATTCATCTACCTTATCTTTAGAAGCTATGGCAAAAACTTTATTCTCAATAAATTCTGCATTAGCAATTAAATCTGTCTCAAATTTTAAAGTTTTTATTGGCTTATTTTGATATAAGGCTTGGTAAATAAAATCTTTATCGGCACCAGCATCTATTAACTTTCCAGCAACATCGAAGGTTTCACGATTCGTATCATAATACATAAACCTACCAGTGTCAGTTACAATTCCTGTAAACAAGAGGCCTGCTGTTTTTTCATCTAAGGGTAGGTCTAGTTTATTAATTATTTCATAAACTAATTGACATGTAGCTGGAGCATCTGGGTGGATAATATTTAAGTCTGAAGTAATTTTACCGCCTAAATGGTGGTCAATTACTGCAGTTTTTTTAGAATTGTGGGCTACTGGTTGAGCATCACCTATACGGTCAAATTCTGAAGCATCTAAGATTAATAATAAATCATAAGAATCTTTATAGTCATTTTTATAATATTCTAAATCAGGTAAAAATTTTAAATAATTATCAATAGTATCATGACCTAAAACTTCTACATCTTTTCCATAATTTCTTAATGCACGAGCTAGACCCAAAGAAGATCCCAAGTTATCTCCGTCTGGATTTACATGGGATACTACTCCGATCTCATCTGCCTGATCGATTAGACTTTTTAATTGTTCTAAGTTTTCTCTACTAATTGTCATCTTCTTTATGAGCCCTCTCATCTTTTGCAATGGTTTCTTTGATAAGTTTTTCCATGTATGCCCCATATTCGATAGATTCATCTAATTTAAATCTAAATTCGGGCATGGAACGTAGTCTCATCCTATCTCCAATTAGCATTTTTATATACCCTTTTGCTTGATTTAGAGCATCTAGGACATCTTCTTTTTTTCCATTATCTCCTAGTACTGATATATAGCAATCAGCAAAAGAAAGGTCGTTTGTGACCCTTACTTCTATTACTGAAACTGTTGCTGTATCTGATAGTCTTGGATCATTTAAATCATCTCTAATTATTTTTGATAATTCTTTTTGGATTTCTGCTCCAATTCTTTCAGTTCTAATTTTTCTCATTCTAGTCTCTTTCTTTTTCGACTACTTCGTAGGCTTCCATAACATCGCCTACTTTTATATCATTAAATCTATTTAAACCGATACCACCTTCATAGCCGTTAGCAAGTTCTTTGGCATCATCTTTAAATCTTTTCATTGATGAAATATCCCCATCAAAAATTACTACGTTATCACGAAGTAGTCTGATTTTTGCTCTTCTAGGTACTGAACCACTTGTTACCATAACACCTGCAATTGTACCAACACTTGGTACTTTAAATGTATCACGTACTTCTGCACGACCTAGTACTTCTTCTACAAATTCTGGATCAAGCATACCTTTTATAGCATTTTCTACATCTTCAATTGCTTCATAGATTACGCTATAAGTTCTTATTTCAATATTATTATCTTTAGCTCTCTCCATTGCTCCTTGAGTTGGACGAACGTTAAATCCGATAATAATTGCGTTTGAAGCTTGGGCTAATAATACATCTGATTCTGTAATACCACCAACAGCACCTGCAACTACTGAAACTTTTACTTCTTCATTTGATAGTTTTAAAAGTGATTGGCTTACAGCATCCACAGTACCTCTTACGTCTGTTTTTACTATTACATTTAATTCTTTTAACTCACCTTCGGCAGCTTCGCCTGATAAATCTTCAAGGCTAGCTCCCTTGGCCATAAGTCTTTCTTCTCTTTTTTGCTCTTCTGCACGTGCTGCATAGGCTCTTGCAGTTTTTTCATCTTCTACCGCAAATAATTTATCCCCAGCTTCTGCAACATCTGATAAACCTAAGATTTGTACTGGAACAGATGGGCCCGCTTCTTTGATAGCATTTCCTTTAGAGTCAAACATTGCACGAATTCTACCTGAAGCTGATCCTGTAAGAACATTATCTCCTTCATGTAGAGTACCTTTTTGTACTAAAACTGTAGCAACTGGACCACGGGCCTTATCAAGTTGAGCTTCAATGATTAGACCTACAGCATCCCTGTTTGGATTTGCTTTTAGTTCTCTCATTTCTGCAACAAGTAGAACCATTTCTAGTAATTCTTCTATGCCTTGGCCTGTTTTTGCAGAAACATCAACTGTGATTGTATCTCCACCCCAATCTTCTGAAACAAGACCATATTCCATGAGTTCTTGTTTTACTCTATTTGGGTCAGATTGTTCTTTATCTACTTTGTTTACTGCAACTACTATTGGAATTTCAGCAGCTTTTGCGTGGTTAATAGCTTCTACAGTTTGTGGCATAACACCATCATCTGCAGCTACAACTAGGATTGCAATGTCTGTTGACTGAGCCCCTCTCATTCTCATTTCTGTGAAGGCTTCGTGGCCTGGAGTATCTAAGAATGTGATTGCTCTACCATTTAAATCTACAGAATAAGCACCGATATGTTGGGTAATACCACCAGCTTCACCACTTGTTACGCGGGTATTTTTAATTGCATCTAATATAGAAGTTTTACCATGGTCAACGTGACCCATTACTGAAACTACTGGTGCACGTGTTATTAAATCTTCTTCATTATCTTCATAATCTAGATCAATTTCTTGCTCTTCTATGGCAGAAAATTCTTGTTCTAAGCTAATTTCTTTACCAAAGTCCATAGCAATTAATTCTGCTTGTTCAAATTCAATAGTGTCATTAAGGCCTGCCATTACTCCAAGTTGGATTAATTTACCAATAACAGCATTAGAATTTTCGCCAATTTTTTCTGCAAAGGCACTTACTGTAACTACTTCTGGAATTTCTATTTTGCCATTTTCATTATTTTCTTTGGCTGGTTGGTTGTTTGCCTTATTAGATTTTGATTTTCTATTTTTCTTCTTACGATTTTTGTTAGATTTGTTTGGATTAAAATCTTCATTATCGTCATTGTCGAAATTTTTCTTTGATTTAGCTTTATTTTTTACTTTATTTGATTTACCGATTTTTTGTTTTGATCCGTGCATGCTTTCATCATCATCGTAATCATCCATCTCATCGTAATTTACTTTATTATTTTTTTTCATATTTGCTTTTTGTTCTTTTTGAGTTTCCTTATTTGATTGTTCTTTTTTTTGCTCTTTTTGATTGGTTTTCTCATCATCATTTGAGCTTTCAGTGAAGAATTCCTTTATTAGCTCTAGGTCATCTCCGCTTACACTTGACATATGAGATTTTATTCCTAGTCCAAATTCCTCATTTAAAAGTTCAACCATTTTTTTTGCTGGCATTCCTTGTTCTTTTGCTAGTTCGTAAACTCTAATTTTATCAGCCATCTATTTCACCTCATTTTACTTCATAAGCTTCTAACTCCTCGTAAAGTTTATCATCTATTTTTTGTTTAAATACACGATTGAGCTTATTATTTTTCCTAACATCAGCTAGGCATTCACTATTTTTACAAATGTATGCTCCGCGTCCGTTTAGTTTTCCTGTTTCATCTATTACAACGCCTACTTCTTTGTTGTTTACAACTCTTAATAGGTCGTTTTTATCATAAAGATTGCCACAATTTATACATTTTCTTTGGGGAATCTTTTTTGTTTTTTTCATTTTCTACTGATCCTCATCTTCATCATCACTTTCCCTGTGTGGTACAAGGTCAGATTCATCAGTATATACATCTTCAAGTTGACTTTCATCAACATCTATTTGACTAGTTAAAGAATCATTTTCTTTATCATAAAGTTCTTCTAATGTATCGCTTGTGATATCTTCTACTTCTTCATCAGATAAATCATCGCTTGCTTCATCTATGATTTCTCTATCTTCACTAGCCATCTGATCAGTTATTTCATCTGGATTTTCGACTAATTCCTCATCTATCATAATTTCTTTATTCTCTTGATTTAATCCTAAAATTTCATCAATTTCTTCATCAGTCATCTTATCAAAGTCTTCTTTTGATTTGATATCTATCTTCCAGCCTGTAAGTCTTGCAGCAAGCCTTGCATTTTGACCTTCCTTACCTATTGCTAGGGAAAGTTGTTGGTCATTTACTACTACTAAGGATTGTTTATTTTTTTCATTTGTTAAAACTTCTATAATATCTGCTGGAGATAGGGCATTTGATATAAATTCTTCAATATCTTTGTTATAGTTTATGATATCTATTTTTTCATTTTGCAGTTCTTCTACTATTGAATTTACACGAGAGCCTTTATAGCCTATGCAAGCTCCTACTGGATCTATTGCTTCATCGTTTGAGAAGACCGCAATTTTTGTACGAGATCCTGCCTCACGAGCTAGAGAATATATTTCTATTACCCCCTCAGTTATTTCTGGAACTTCTAGTTCAAAAAGTCTTGTTACTAGATTTTCACTAGAACGAGAAAGGATAATTTGTGGTTCTTTGGATGAATTTTTAACATCTTTTATTAAAAATTTCATTCTTTCATTTGGAATATATTCTTCATTTACCACTTGTTCTTTAAGTGGAACTATGCCCTCGATTTTATCAAGATTTACATAAAGATTGTAGTTATCTTGCCTTTGGATAGTTCCTGTTATCATTTCATTTTCACGGTCTAGGTATTCACCATAAACTGAATCTCTTTGGGCATCTCTTATTTTTTGGATTACAATATTTCTTGCAGTTTGTGCTGCAACTCTACCAAAGTTTTTTGGAGCAATTTTTATTCTTGCTACATCCCCTATTTCTAGGTTGCTGTCAATTTCTTCTTTTGCTTCTTTTAGAGAAATTTCATTGATATTATCATTTACATCATCAACTACTTCTCTTAGGGCAAATACTTCTATATCTCCTGTTTGCTTATCTACTATAACATCTACATTTTCTGCATTGTCATAATTTTTTTGATAGCTTTTTACAAGAGCTTTTTCAAGTGCATCTAAGATAACATCTTTATCAATATTTTTATCTTTTTCCAGCTCCTCTAAGGCTAGTATAAACTCTTCATTCATCAGTTCTCCTTAAAATACAATTTCTATTTTTATTTGTTTGATATCTTCTTTTTCTACTTCAAGACTTTCTTTATCATTTACATCAAAAACAAGGCTATTTTCTTTTATTTCTTCTATAAAGCCTATAAAAACTTGGCCATTTTTTAGAATTACTTTTAAAGGCTCGCCTGCATTTCTTTCAAGATCTCTATCAGTTTTTAAAGGTCTTGATAAATCTTGTGAGCTTACCTCTAAGTAGTAATGACCTTTTACTAAATCTAGTTCATCTAATTTTTCATCTAAGTAGGTGCTTACCTTCTCACAATCATCGATTGTTATCCCATCTTCATTATAAATAAAGAAGGTTAGTGTCTTACCTTCGTGTGTAGTTTTAAACTCTATATCAACTAATTCGTATCCTAAGTTTTCTATATCTTCTTCAAAGGTTTTTTTAAGGGTTGTTATTAAATCCATTTTACCATCCTTTGGCTCTACATATTAAAAGAGCGGATAACTTGCCCCACTCTTTGATAAAAATATTATACTGCAAAGCTTGCTATAATCAATAAATTTAAAACAAGATAGCTTTATAAAAACATTTGATATTTTTTTTACAAAAAATTTGCTTTTATTATCTTAAAAAGTTTATAATATAGCTAAATAATACATATTTTTTATTAGGAGGTTTATATGATATTATTCTTAATTGGTATTTTCATCCTTCTAGTTGGCGGTTATTTTTATTCCAAATATGTAGAAGGCCAACTAAAATTAGATGATAGACCAACACCAGCTGTTGCAAAAGCTGACGGTATTGATTTTGTTGCTATGCCAAAATGGAAAAACTGGCTAATTAACCTATTAAATATTGCAGGTACTGGCCCTATATTAGGACCTATCCAAGGTATACTTTTTGGAAAAATTGCCTTTTTAGCAATTCCTATCGGCTGTGTTATAGCAGGAGCTACTCACGATCTTTTAGTAGGTACTATGTCCATGAGAAATGGTGGTGCCCAAGTTCCAAGACTTGTTGGTAAATATTTAGGTAACGCTACTAGAAAAGTTTACAATATTGTAATAGGAATCTTACTTCTTTTAACAGGAACTGTTTTTGTCTACACTCCTGGGGACTTACTGGCAAACGATGTTTTAGGCCTAGGTGATGGATCAAAGGGTATTTGGATTATATATGCTGTTATTTTTGCTTACTATATCCTATCAACTGTTCTTCCAATCGATCAACTTATCGGTAGAATCTATCCATTATTTGGTGCATTTCTAATTATTTCCGCATTTGGTGTACTTATTGGGGTACTTACAAAAGGTGCTAGCCATCTAGAATTCGCTGGAGCAGGATATTTTAGCGAACACCCATTAGGTCAAAGATTTATTCCAGCTTTCTTTATTACAGTTGCATGCGGTATTCTATCTGGTTTCCACGGTTCTCAAGTAACATTAGTTTCTAGAACTATTGCAAGTGAAAGAGAAAATAGAGCAACATTCTACTCAACAATGATTGCTGAAGGAATCATCGCAATGATTTGGGCTGCTGGAGCTATGGTAATATTCTCACAAGGAATCGTTCCATTAGATACAAGAGCAACCTTAATGGTAGGGGAAATTTCTAAATACTTTATGGGTAATATTGGTGGACTTCTTGCCATTATTGGAGTAATCGTTCTTCCAATTACTTCAGGAGATACAGCATTTAGATCACTAAGACTTATCGTTGCTGAAGAGCTTAACATAGACCAAAAAGTTCCAGCAAAAAGAATCGCTGTTGCTTCCGTTTTATTTATTCCAGCTATTTTAATTCTTGTTTGGGCTAAAAATGACCCTAATGGTTTTAACTTATTATGGAGATACTTCGGCTTTACTAACCAATTAGTGGCAATATTCGCACTAGCAACTGCAACAAGCTATTTATTAAATAATAATGGTAATTACTGGATTGCCTTAGTACCAGAATTGTTCTACGCATTTATTGTATTCTCCTTTATTATTTCTGATAAGGGAGTAGGATTTGGTGCAGATTATAACATTGCATATATCTTAGGAGCAATAATTAGTATAGTAATAGCTGTATTAACAGTTAGAAAAGCTCGTAAGAATCAAGATAGAATTGCAAATATAATATTAAATTAAAATAAAAATTGGGGAGAACTATTCTCCCCCTTTTTTAAAGGATACAAAATGAGATTTATATATACAAAAAAAGCAAGAGATTATATAAAGAAAAATAATATAGAAAAAATCTTTATAAGAGAAGATATCGAAAGAGGAATGGGTTGCTGTGATTTAGGATCTATAAAGTTAAAAATAAGTCAAAAGGGATCTAATGAAGATAAATTAAAAAAAGAATACTCCAAGATAGTAACCACTTATTATGATCCAAAACTTGATTCCCTGCTTATGAACTATCCAGAGGTAGAAATATCAGTTTTTGGCATAGGTAAGAGAAAAAGTTTTTATACAGCAACAGAGTTTTCACCTTTAAATTCATAAAAAAATTCCATTTATAATAAAATGGAATTTTTTATTTACTATTTATTTATATCTATAATTCTATCGCATCTTTTAGCTATATCCATATCATGGGTTACAATCAATATAGTTTTATTATAGGCACTTCTTAAATTTAAAAGTATAGAAAAAACTTCATCACTCATAATAGGATCTAAAGAGCCAGTTGGTTCATCTGCCAAAATTAAATCTCCTGGTTTTAGTACACATCTAGCCAAGGCCACTCTTTGAGCTTCTCCTCCAGATATAGTATTTATTTTTTGCTCTATTATATCTAAGATATCAAGCTTATCTAAAATTTCATTTATTTTTGTAGATTTTTCTTCATCTTTTATATCTACATACTCCATAGCAACTAAAAGATTTTCTCTAACAGTTTTTTCATTTATCAAAGCATTTGTTTGAAAAAGATAATTTATTTCATTTCTCCTTAATAACGTAGCTTCTTTACTATTAAGATTAGGAAGTTTTTCTCCTTTTAGTAAAATCTCTCCACTATTATAAGTTTCTAAAAGTCCAATCATATTTAAAAGAGTTGATTTGCCTGAACCACTTTTTCCAACTATCGCTACTATCTCATTTTCATCTATTGAAAATGATAAATCATCTATTATTTTTCTATTACCATAAGACTTAGAAATATTATTTAATTCTATATGTTTCATTTTTATCCCCTATTTTAAAAACTCTACTAACATCTCAAACTGATTTTTATTGGTAAACTTTCTTAATAGTATAAGCTCAATTAAAGCAAAAATGATACCAAAGCATATACCAAATATTGACCCATTAAATATTGCAATTATTAAGTTTATAATACTTGCAACTATAACCATTATATAAATTGGCTTATATATTTTTTTATTATCATAGCCTAAGAATTTTTTGATATTTACTTCTTCTAGGTATATCTCCCTATAAAGGTTTATGAGTGCAGATAATATCGCTGCCGATATCCCAAAAAACAGTAAGCCAACTAATAAAAATGTAAAGATAGCTTGGGTTAGACTTCTAATCATGCCACCTATCAGTTCTCTTATCTGAACAAATTCAGGTTTATTATCATCAATATCATATTTTTTATAGTATTCATTATTTGCAAACTTATCATAGGCTTCTTGACTTAATTTTATTTCTGAACCAGTTTCCCCACCAGTTATTAAGTTTAATGATTCAATAATACTCATATTGTTAGTATTAACATAGTTTATAACTGGATTTGTAGATGTAGAAGGAAATTTTTCATTATACCTTTCATCATCAATATTATTTGGATAGGCAAAATAATCTTTATTATTGTTATAGATAAAAAACTTAATTCCTTTAAAATTTATATCAAAATTTTCCCTGTCTTTATCATCAGTCATATCAAGAAACATTTCTTCATCCATCTCTTTTAATGCTGTCTCTAATGACTTTCTATCTTCTTTTGAAAAGCTTTCAGGTATTAGATAAACTCTGTAGCCTTCGTTAGCTAACTTTTCCATTTCATTTGTTATATTTACCTGCATATCATCTTCTATATAATTTTTATTGGCAGTAAATAAAAGATATGAAAAATCTGGCGCATTGTCATAAAAGCCCATTTCTTTCATGTATTTACTCCATTCTTTATAACGGAAGTCTGTATATATAAATTTAACTCCATGCTCATTTTCTATAGACTGATAAAATCTATAAAAGTCTCTATGAAAACTCATAGGCGTAATAGAGTAGTCACCTTCAAAATCGTCACCATCATAAAAGCTAGTGGATACATAATAATCGGATACATTTTCCCATTCTTTTTTAGTAACTATCTGATCTTTTAGTTCAATTATCATATTATCTATATCCAAAAAGGATAAGGCACTTGTCGAAGTATTAAATATCATAAATAAAATTATGCCAAAAATAAGTAGGCCCTTTTTTGATGTCCTGCCATGGATGGCATCTATAGGCTTAACAGTCCTTAGTATAAGTGATGTTAATAATTCAAAAAATAAAAATATAGCTAAATTTATCATCCCAGCTAGTAAAAATACCGAGTAGAATTTTAAAGTATTAAAGCTTCCCTTAGTTAAAATAAAGCCATAAGGAATAAATAAAAGTGGTAAAAAATATGCTATTTTATTAATAGGCCCGTATATACTTTTTATATAAGATTTTTTAGACCAACCTTGTAGCAGGTAGACTCCCATATTCTTTAAGGATGAAACTGTTGTGGTGGTTAAAATTGTTATAATTATTAAAGTTAATACTGCATAGATAATTATAAAGCTGAGGGAATATCCGCCTTCCATTATAGCCGAGCCACCATTTGATGTTTTAATCTCATCTACACTTAGTCCAGTTACTTTAGATAGACCATCATAAAATCTATTTACACCTTCATCGTCTAGACCAATTAGCTTATATTCACCATTAAAGCCTCCAATTTTTCCAGTACCAGTTAAATTTATAAAAAAGTAACTATCTCCTAAAATGAACCTAGGAGTGGGCTCTATCGTGCTATAATCTCCATCTAGCAAACCAATAGTCCCACCCTTATCTAAGTTTTTAAAGCTTTGATCTGAAGCATACTGCTTGTCTAGAAATTCTAAATTTAATTTTTCTTTATTGGTTTCATAATCACCACTCATCCAATAACCATGAACTAATTTTTTTCCAGTATAGTCAGGACCTTCTACTTTTTTTACCATCAAGGCCTGGTTTTCCTTTAAAAAATTCGTTATGTAATCTCCTACTTCATTGCCTTTAGTTATATCAATATTATTTATAGAAACTTCTTTGTAATCGTTGGCTAAATTATCAAAGTTTTCCTTATATTTTTGATCTAAATATAGGCTTGTTGCTATAGCAAAGATTATTGATTGTAGGACTATCAATACTATAAGCAACTTCTCACTTGTACTCCTTTTCATAATGACCTCCAAATTTATCAAGTTTAGTGTTATATGTTTAGTATAACACCTTACTTATTATGAGTCAATTATTTATGTCTTTAATAATTAATAGTTAATATTAAATAATTTTTAATAAATTTAAACACAAAAAAACTGCTATTTATAAAAATAGCAGTTTAAAATCAAAACATCCCATCAAATAAACTCATTTGATTTTCTTCCTGGATGCCGTCTATAATACCAAAAGTTTTTAAACTTTCTAGGGCATTTTTATTAACTTTTGTTCTTTTATTAAAGTCTTCTATTGATATAAATTCTCCTTTTTCACGTTCCTCTACAATATCTAAGGCCATGGCCTCTGATACGTTATCTACGGAACTTAAAGGTGGAATTAAGTAACCATTTTCTTTATTTAAAATAAACTTTGTAGCATCTGATTTATATAAATCAGCCTTATCAATTTTTATATCACGAGCATACATTTCTTCTGCAACTTCTAATACTTTTCTGATATTTTCATCCCTAGCCGTTAAATCAAATCTTTGCTTATAGCTATTTAGGGCTGTTTGGATAGACTCTAGGCCATTTATTATTATAGAATAAACAAAATCATTAACTTTTGTATTAAAATATGTCGCATAAAAGGCTGCTGGATAATAAACCTTATAATAAGCTATACGATAACTCATCAAACAATACGCTACCGCATGGGCTTTCGGGAATAGGTATTTTATTTTAAGACACGATTCTAAATACCACTCTGGTACACCATTATCTCTCATGTAGTCAACTTGTTCTTCTGATAAGGCCTTACCCTTTCTTACAATTTCCATGATTTGGAAAGACTTTTTCTTATCAAGTCCTTGCTGGATAAGGGAGTTCATTATATCATCACGGGTTGAGATTATTTCATTAAAGTTTGCAGTTTTTGACATGATTAAGTCTCTGGCGTTATTATTCCACACATCAGTACCGTGGGATAAACCTGATATACGAGTCATTTCCGAAAATTTTGTTGGATAGGTTTCTTTAAGCATGCCACGTACAAAGTTTGTACCAAATTCTGGGATTCCCAAAGTACCTATTTCGTTATTTGAAAAATCATGTTTTATGTCTAATGGCTCAGTTGATGAAAATATCTTCATTACTTTTGGATCACCCATTTTTATTTGTAATGGATCAGTACCCGTTAAATCTTGTAAGGCACGGATAATAGAAGGCACATCATGGCCCAGCAAATCAAGCTTCAACAAAGTTTCATGCATCATGTTGTAGGTGAAGTGTGTAGTTTTAATATCACCTGCAGGGTCATCTGCTGGATACTGGATAGGTGTTATATCAAAAATATCTATATCATTTGGCACAACAATTAGCCCCCCAGGGTGCTGGCCTGTAGTTCTTTTTACATCTTTAAGTCCTCTTTGAAGTTTTCTGATTTGAGCATTAGTAAATTCTTCATGGTACTCTTCAGAATATTTTTTAATATACCCAAAGGCCGTGTTATCTTGGATAGCTCCTATAGTTCCTGCACGAAATACCTTGCCCTCACCAAATAATTCTTCTGTAAACCTATGGATAGTTGGTTGGTATTCACCAGCAAAGTTTAAATCTATATCTGGTTCCTTGTCTCCTTCGAAACCTAAAAATACTTCGAATGGAATATTATGCCCATCTTTTCTTAAAGGAGTGCCACATTCTGGACAATTCTTGTCTGGATAATCTATACCAGCCCCTAATCTATCTTCTTCAAAAAATTCACTATATTTACATTTTGGGCAGACATAATGAGGTGACAATGGATTTACTTCTGTAATATCAGCCATAGTTGCTGCAAAAGATGAACCAACAGACCCACGAGATCCTACTAAATAACCATCTTCATTGGATTTTCCTACTAGGTCTTTGGCAATTATATAAAGAACTGCATATCCATTTGATATTATAGAATTTAATTCTTTATTTAATCTATCTTCTACAATCTTTGGTAGAGGATTTCCATAGATAGAATGCGCTTTTTCAAAACAAGTATTTCTTAGTTTTTCATCTGACCCTTCTATAACTGGAGGAAATGTTCCAGGTGGGATTGGCCTAATATCTGCAATTTGTTCTGCAATTTTTTTAGGATTTGCAATCACTATCTCTCTTTGTTTATCTTTATCGAGATATGGAAAACCCTCTAGCATCTCATTTGTAGTTCTTAGATAATATAAAGGTTTATTTTCATGGTATCTTACAAACTGTCCCTTATGAAGGATGTTTCTTAGAATATAATCATCTGCCTTAAAATATCTAACTCCTCCAGTAGCGACAACTAATTTATTATTTTTTTCAGCAAGGTCGATTATTTTTTTATTAATTTCAATAATTTGGTCAAAATTTCTTAGTTTTCCCTTTTCAACCTCATCTTCAAAAATGCCCAGAGGTTCTATTTGTAAAAAGTCATAAAGCTCTACTAGCTCATCTATTTTACTTTGAGGATAATCATTTAATAAATATTTAAACAATAGACCATCATGGCCACCGCTACCAATTAAAAGTCCTTCTCTATATTCTTTTATAAGTGAAATAGGAGTTTTAGCTTCGGTACTAAAGTTCTCCATTCTTGATCTTGATATTAATTTATATAAATTTTTAAGACCTACTTCATCTTTAGCAAAAACTAAAGTAGAAAAGTTTTCAAATTTTGCCTTTGGATAGTGGGTTTCTAGTTTATTTATGGAAGATAAACCAAGATCTTGCTCCATTATCATGGCATACATTTTGATAAATATCTGAGCAGTAGCTCTCGCATCATCGCTAGCTCTATGGTGGTTAAAGGCTGGAATATTTAATTTACGAGCAATTTTATCTAGGGAAAATCTACCCATATCAGCAAATAAGGCACGGGCCATTGGCAGAGTATCCATATAAATCGGTGCAAAATCAAGATTAAGGATTTTTGCATTTTCCTGCACAAAGCCAATATCAAAGTCAGAGTTTTGACCAACTAAGATTGAATCACCTGCAAATTCTAAAAACTTAGGTAAGATTTCATTTATCTTTGGCTTATCCATTACCATTTCATTGGTAATTCCAGTAAGTTCTATAACTTTTTCAGGTATCATTTGCTCAGGATTTACTAGTTCATTAAATTCTTCTACTATTTCTCCATCTTTTACCCTTACTGCCCCTATTTCTGTAATCTTATCAGCAAATCTAGAAAGGCCAGTGGTTTCAAGGTCAAATACGACAAACTCTTGGTCTTTTATATCTTTTGTTGTAGGAACTGAATTTGAAGAAAGATTTGTTAAAATTCTTAGTTCATCTTCTACAAGTAAAAGCTCAGCCCCGGGCAGCATTTTTTTGCCCTTTTTGTGGATAGCATCGTATAAATCTGGCAACCCTTGCAAAGTTGCTGTATCAGTTAGACCGATAGCCTCCCAGTCCCAATCATCTAATACTTTTAAAATATCAGCATTATCTACAAAACCATCAAGGTTGGTCATTTTTGTATGAAGCTCTAACTCTATTCTTTTTTCGTAAGCTGTATCTATTTTTTTGCCGATAATAGCATCTTTTAAAGATCTAGCTGTAAAGATTTCCTCATGGGCATAATCATCGTAGTTTAGGACACCTTCAACTTGGACTGCTACACCATTTCTTAAAAGTCTTAGCTTATCCTTATTTTTTTCTGATGAGAATATCTTACAAGAAATCGCATCTGTGCTATCTTCTATATCAAAAGTATAAATAAAATAGTGGTTTTTAGTTTCAAATACATCTAGATTATAAACTGTACCCATAAGAGAAACTTGTAGCCCCTTTTTATCATAAATTTCTGCAATAGGAATTACTTCATTTTTTATTTTTGGACCATAATCTAGGCCATCTATAGGCTCAGCAGGCTTTTTTTCTTCTTTACTATTGCTAAGATTTATGGCATGGCTAATGCGAGCTTGGAGATCTTTTTCTTTTTGATCCATTAATTCTTCTAAAGAATCAGTCTCACAATTTTCTTCATTACTTGCTACAACTTCACGTGTCTTTAAATCTAGGTCCTTATCCTCTATAATCTCCACTTCATTTATATCAGTTTCAATTTCATTACCACAAAAATCTTCTTCTATATCTGGAGTTAAATTTATAAATTCTATTGTAAGAGTTACAAAAGATAAAAAATCATCCAAATCTGACCTTACCTTATCGTCAAAGTGGTCTAGGTCAGATTCGATAGTTAATTTTAATTCATTTTTATTTTTGTTATAAATAGCATTTGTTATTGTATATTCATTTTCTTTAATGTCGACAAAGTTGCTTAAATCAATCTTCATTCTTATAGCTTTCTTTTAAAACATCTAAAAGTGTATCTACTATTTCATCTTCCTTAACTTTTTTTATTGTCTTTCCATCTCTAAATAAGAATCCCATACCATTTGCAGCAGAAATTCCATAATCAGCTTCTTTACTTTCGCCAGGTCCATTTACTGGGCAACCCATAATGGCTACTTTGGCATCAATATTTAATCCATTTGCTTTTTCTTCTACTTCTGCAACTATCTCTTCAAGGTTAACAGTAGTTCTTGAGCAGGTTGGACAAGAAACTATATCGAGGCCATCACGACGTAAATTAAGTGATTTTAAAATTGCTTTACCAGCTTTTATTTCTTCTACCGGATCACCCGTAATTGAAACACGAATGGTATCTCCAATGCCATCTTTTAGTAAAGATCCAATACCTATTGATGATTTTACAAGGGCTTGGTAAAGTGGTCCTGCTTCTGTAACTCCTAAGTGAAGTGGGTAATCTACTAATGAAGACAATTTTCTATAAGCATCTATCATAGTATTTACATCAGATGATTTTACAGATATTTTCATATTATAAAAGTCCATGTCTTCAAGGATTTTTATCTCTTCCATAGCACTGGCTACAAGACTATCAGTATTTACTCCGCCAAATTTATCTACTATTTCTCTGGAAATAGATCCAGAGTTTACACCAATTCTTATTGGTATATTTTTTTCTTTACATGCTTCTACAATTTCTCTAACCTTATCTTCGCTACCAATATTTCCTGGGTTGTATCTTAAACAATCACAACCATTTTCAACTGCTGCTAGGGCAAGTTTATAGTCAAATTGTATGTCAGCAACAAATGGCAAATTAGTTCTTTTTTTTATTTCACTTATTGCTTTTGCATCATCCATATCATTTATGGCTGATCTTGAAATATCACATCCCGCTTCTTCTAAAGCATTGATTTGTTTAACAACTGCATCAATGTCACTAGTCTTTGCAGTGGTCATTGATTGGATAGAAATAGGAGAGTCACCTCCAATTGCAACATCTCCTACATAAATTTTTCTAGTTTCTTTTCTCATTACATCTCCTTAAAAAAGTGTAAATATATCTTTAATTGTGATTATTAATATTAAACTGATTAATATTATAAAACCAACAATAGTAACTTTTTCTTCAATTTTTTTGTTGACCCTTTTTTTAGTAATCATCTCATAAAGATTGGTTACAAGTTTTGATCCATCAAGGGCTGGGAATGGTATCAAGTTAAATACAGCTAGATTTACGCTGATATATGATAAGAAATAAAGGACACTCATGGCTCCATTTTGAGCTTGGTTGCCTATTTCTTTTACAACACCAACTGGTCCTGAAAGCGCACCAAAGGATAATTTGCCAGTAAAAAGCATACCTAAGATATTAAATATCATTTTGACATTGCGCCAGGTTTCTTTAAAACCTAAGCCAATAGCTTCGACAAAATTAACATTTTTCATTTTTGAAGAAACCCCTAAAATAGGAATATCATTTTCAAAAGTTGGTGTAATATTATAAGCTTTTTCACTTCCTTCAGCTGTTTTTGTAACAACTTCTACTGGACTATCTTTAGCATTTTTTCCATAATAATCTGCTAATATTTTAGAAATATCAGTAAATTCTTCAATATTTTGATTATTTATAGCTACTATCTGATCATCAGTAGATATGCCCGCTTCTTTAGCAGGTGAATTTTCAGAAAATCCTCCTACAAAAGTAGTGCTTGTTCCAGTATTAAAGGCTACAATTGTAAAAACTATAACGGCTAAAAGTAAATTCATACCAGGGCCTGCTAGGATTGTTAAAAATCTTTTAAAAGCTGGCGCATTGTCATAGCTACGTGGGTCTGATGATGATTCATCCTCTCCTTCCATAGCACAATAACCACCTATTGGTAAGAGTCTTAAAGAATATTTAGTTTCTCCACTTTGCTTACTAAATATTTCTGGTCCCATGCCGACTGCAAATTCATTTACTTTTATATCTGATAATTTTGCCACAATAAAATGTCCAAACTCATGGATGGTTACCAGAGCTAAAAACATAATCATGGCAATAATAAATGTTCCCATTATTTCTCCTTACAAAACAGAAAATAAATAAAATAACGGAGCTATAAATATCATAGAATCAAAACGATCCATAATACCTCCATGACCTGGTATAAGATTTCCAAAGTCTTTTATCCCTGTTTTTCTTTTTATATAAGATGCCACCAAGTCCCCTATTTGTGATAGAATAGCACCTAAAGCTGCAAAAATAATTATTAAACTTATATTTAGATTTAATATAGCATAGTTATTGTAAATTAAATTTAAAATAACTGCCCCTAAAACTCCACCTATTGATCCGGCCAAAGTTTTATTTGGACTTATGTGACTTACAGCTGCTATTTTTTTCTTACCAATAAGAGAGCCTGTTAGATACGCAAAGGTATCAGAACCCCAAGATGTAATATATAGCATCCATAAAAATTTAATTTCGCGAGTCCTTACAATAGACCCCATTAGCCCTGCCACATAAAATAAAATAAATATATGGGCAAGGATATCCTCTAACTTTGTATGCTGATCAAAAATTAAAATTCCAAAAATAATTGCAAATGATAAAATTAAGCCAATAGCAAATAATTCTTTTTTTTCATAAAAACTTGCTGCCATGACTATAAGGTCGCATATATATAATAAAGCTTTATTAAATCTAAAATCTATATTAGAAAAGGCATCTGTCAATTCTTTTATAGCTATTAGGGAAAATATAGTAAAACCAATAGCTAGGCTAGTTTTTCCAAAATAAGTTATAGCTATTAAAATAAATAAAATTAAAGCTCCCCCAAGAGTTCTTTTAATCAGATTCATCAAGTGCTCCATATCTTCTATTTCTATTTTTAAATGCTTCTAAGGCCTTATCAAGCTCATCTTGATCAAAGTCTGGCCATAATACATCTGTAAAATATAGTTCAGAATAAGCTATCTGATAAATTAAAAAATTTGATATTCGGATTTCTCCCCCTGGCCTGATTAATAAATCTGGATTAGGGATGCCAGCAGTATACAAATTATCCGCTATCAAGTCTTCAGTAATTTCTTCTGGCCCATAGCCTTTTGCAATAATTTGTTTAACAGCATGGACTATTTCATCTCTGCCTCCGTAATTTAAGGCTATATTAATAACTAAAGACTTATTATCTTTAGTTTTTTCAAGCGCTTGTTCAACTGCTTTGCGAGTTGGTCCTGGTATAGCAGATAAGTCTCCTAAAAAATTTAGCTTACAGTCTTCTTTCATTAATTGATCTATCTTTTTTTCTACAAATTTTATTAAAAGTTTCATCAAATAATCCACTTCACTTGCTGGTCTTTTCCAGTTTTCTGTAGAAAAAGCATATAAAGTAAGGTATTTTATCCCACGTTTTTTTGCATGAATTGCAATATCCACGACATTTTCTGCCCCATTTTTATGGCCAAAAGTTCTTGGTTTATTTTGTCTTTTAGCCCAGCGGCCATTACCATCAAGGATTATTGCAAGGTGATTTGGTGTGTTTGTATTTTCCATAATTTCCTCTTTTAAAAGTCTAGGCTTATTATACCATTTTTTAAAGATAAATTATTAACAAAATGTGTCCGTGTTTACCCCCTATAAAGCTTATGATATAATCAAAAAAAGCTCTTATATATTTTAGGCAGGATACAATTGATTCTAGCTTTTTAAAAATATATAAAAGTTTTGTGTTTTAATCATAAGAACGGTATCTATAATGAACCGTATCAGGAGGTAAAAATGAATAAAAAAACTCTATCCAGCAGAAAATTGGTTACTGCTGCAGTTCTTGGTGCCATTACAATTGTACTTGGCCTTACTCCACTTGGTCTAATTCCCCTTGGAATAATAAATGCCACTACTATGCATATTCCAGTAATTATAGCAGCGCTGGTAGAAGGGCCAGTTGTTGGAGGGCTGGTAGGCTTTATTTTTGGAGTATTTTCTTTAGTAAACGCAATAACAAGACCAACCCCAGTTTCTTTTGTCTTTTACAATCCACTTATTTCAATTGTTCCTAGAATTTTAATTGGGATTACTTCTTATTATGCCTATAAGGCTGTTAAAAAATTAGATGATAAAAATTTAAAATCACTTTCCAAAATTCTTTGGGCTCTAATTTTATTATTTCTAATTTATTTACTTTATAGAAATATTAAAACAGGAGAATCTATGGCAAATATTATCTTAGTACTTGTTTTAATAATTGCTTCTATAGGACTTTTAGTCTATTCTATAAAAAATGAAACTAAAGATTTCCCAATAGCAGTAGGGGCTTTTATTGGCTCTATGACCAATACAATTTTAGTTTTAGGTGGGATTTATTTAATCTATGCTCAAAAATATGTAGAAGCTTTAAATATTCCTTTAGAAAATGCAAGATCAGCTATACTTGGAGTTTCAATAACATCTGGTCTACCAGAAGCTTTTTTATCAATAATTATTACAACTGGAGTTGTAAAAGCAGTTAGCAAAACGAGGAGATAAATGTTACTAGCAATTGATATAGATAATAAGTTTACTAAATTTGGAATTTTTGATAATGAAAATTTACTAGTAACTTTTAATCTTGTAAGCGATAAAAATAAGTCCATTGACGAAATAGAGGTATTTATCAAGCTTATATTAAAGGATAAAAATATTAATATCTGCAATATAAAAAATATAATTATTTCAACTGTAGTACCAGAATTGGCTTTAATTTATGAAAAAATTTCTAAGTCCTTAACTGGTACAAACCCTATTTTGATATCAGCAGGAGTTAAAACAGGATTAAATATTAAGTGTGAAAATCCCAAAGATGTGGGATCTGATAGGATTGTTAGAGCTGTTGGAGCAAAAGACTTAGATGATAATCTAATAATAATTTCTGCTTCATCTATTACAACAATAGATCTTATTAACAATAAAAATGAGTTTAGGGGTGGAGTTATATTTCCAGGTATAGATTTATATGCCAAATCTCTTTACCAAGAAAGTTCAAAATTGCCCCAGGTAGAAATAGAAAAAACTAGGGAAGTTTTAGGGAATAACACAAAAAATGCCATCCAAAGTGGCATATACCACAGCTACAATTTTGCAATCATTGGTATGGTAGAAAAAATCATAGACCAATACGATCTAGACAAAGCTAATTTATCCATAATTATAACCGGGCCACACGCAAACCTGATAGAAAATAATAGTTACAAATTTAAAAATATCCCTAATCTAGGGCTGTATGGACTTAAAAATATTTTTGATATAAACAAAGAAAAACTGCAGAAATAAATCTGCAGTTTTTTATACTAAGCCTTAAAGTCTGGTTCTGGGTTTTCTGGACCTCTTTTTCCAAAGTTAAAGTCTTCTTTATTTTTACCATAATCTACCATTACTTCTGGTGAATCTTCTTGGTGCATATAAACTGTAATGATGATTCCTTCATTTACATCATCAAGAGTTTTTAATATTTCTTCAAGTTCTCCTTGAGTTCTTGCTTCAGCAGTTTTCATATTAGATTGACCTTTACTGAAAGCTTGTGGTAGTAATGAGTAATCCCATTTTGGAATATCATTATAGTCTCTTTTCATCCCCATTATATAACGTTCAATTGTATATCCGTCATTATCAATTAGGAAAATAATCGGATTTTGCTTGTTATAAATCATCCTAGAAAGAGCTTGGGCACTTACTTGGAATGATCCATCACCGATTAATAGGATGTGACGTTTTTCAGGACTTGCAAGCATAGCCCCCATTTGCATTGGTAGCATAGCTCCAATTGATCCCCAAATTTGGCTTCTTACAAGTTTTACTCCGTCAGGAATTTTTATTTCTGTAAGCCCGTGGCTTGCTGTACCAGTTTCACCGTAAACCACATCATTTTCTTTAAAGTATCTTGCAATTTGTGCGTAGAAATCCTCTTGTCTGATTAGTTTATCAGCTTCAAAGTTAAATTCTTTTTCTTTTGTTTGGTTTACACTGTCAATTTTTTCTCTTTGAGAGACATTTTTAAGACCTAGATTTACTAAATCTTCTACATAAACTGCTTCAAAAATATCATCGCCTACTTTTGTATAGTCAGCCTTTATTATTATAGAATCTTCTGGGAGTTTAGATGTAAATTCACCATTATTAGCTTGCATGAATACTGGCTCAATGGAGATTAAGAAATCAGAATTTTCTATCTTTTCTTGAACTCCCTCATCTGATTCATCTCCTTGGTAAATTCCTAGATATAAAGGATGAGATTCATTATAATATGCTTTTGCTGTAGCTAAAGCTGCAAATGGAACTTGGGCTCTTTCGATTAATTCAAGTACTTTGTCAGCTACATCATATCTATCAACCGCTTCATCGATTAAAACTATAGGATTTTTAGCATTTTCAAACCTTTGAGCAATTTTTTTAGCAGCGGCTTCTAACCTTTCCTCATCTGAATTAGTTTTCTTTTTATCAATAGGTTTTAAATCATCTTCTATTTCTATATCAAGATATGCAATATTTGATGGTAATTCAATATTTACTGATTTACTATATCTTACTGCTCTTTCAATAAGTCTATCTATTTCATATCTGGCATTTTCATGAGTAATTAAAACTGAATCATCTACAAACTCATTCATTGCACGACGTACATTTTCATAGTCTCCATCGGCTAGAGTATGGTGGGTCATTTTTCGCTCTCTCATAGCAAATAAAGGTGGCGTACCAGAAATGATTATAATTGGTCTGTGTTCTGCAACAGATCCTGCAATCCCGCCTAAAGCATTTAGGTCCCCTACACTGTAAGTAGTCATAAGAGCAGAAATACCATTTTCATTTGCATAGCCATCTGCAGCAAAGGCAGCATTTAGCTCATTGCTCATACCAACAAATTCAATTTCATCATCTTCTGAAATTTGCTCTAGAAACTCTAGATTAAAGTCACCAGGCTCTCCGATAATGTGTTTAATATTTAATTCCTTAAGTCTTTTAAGGATATAATCCCCAATAGTAATTTTCATTATTATTCCTTTCTTTTTATCCATTTTGTGGAGTCATTAAGATATATACCCAGAACTAAAAAACTTTACCAAAAAAAATCAAGATTTTAAATCGTTATAAAATCCACTAGTGAGCTAGTAGTATTTGTAATCAATAAAAAAAACTCCCAAATTTCTTTGGAAGTTTTAAAATCATTTATACTTCAAATAAAGGAAGCTTTTCTAAATAGATTATATCTTCTCTATCAGCCGCATCTCCTTCTGCAAGGATAGCAAGTTTTTGAACTACCTTACCACCTGCTTTTTCCACCAAGGCTTCTAAGGCTGCTATAGATTGACCGGTTGATATTACATCATCAACAAGGGCCACTCGTTTTCCTTTTATTTTTTCTGCATCTTTTAAGTCTAGGTACAATTTTTGGGTATTTGTTGTAGTTATAGAATTTACCTCTACACTTACCGGCTTATCCATATAAGCTTTTACTGATTTTCTTGCTACTATAAAAGATTTTTCTCCTTTGCTTTTGGCTATTTCATGAGCTAGCTCTATGCCCTTAGCTTCTGCAGTAAGAATAATATCGCAGTCAACTTTTTTGCTAAGTTCATAGCCTGCTTTTGCTGCAAGCTCAGCATCTCCTAATAGTACAAATGATGCAATCTTTAAATCATCAGATATTTTAATAATAGGTAAATCTCTTTCAAGCCCACATATCTTTAATTTATAATAGTCCATAAAGTCTCCTCAAAAATTATATCTGATCATACATGACCCTTACTATCTCATCAAAGCTAGTAGTTCCATTAAGAACCTTGCTTATACCACTACTGGCCATAGTTTTAAAGTTATTTTTAGGTGCGTATTGGCTTAAGCTTACTAGATCTATATCACCAACCCTTACCTTATCACGAAATTCATCTTTATTGAATGATACGTTGTAAAACTATTTACATATAATAATATTACTTAAATATTTTAGAATAATGTCCTTTAGAGGTATAAGTAGTAAGACTTTTATTACTCTATTTAATATATTTCCAATAGTCTTGTAATTATTTGAAATAGTAACAAATAAATTTTTAACTTATTTGATACACAATTATTATATCCTATATAGACTATTTAGGTAGTCCTAACCAAATAGCAAAAATAATTAAGATTAATCCTATAAAAATTATAGGTATACTCAAATTTTTATTATCTTTCTTTCTTATAAATCCTAAAGCAATAAAAAATATACCCACAATAAAGGATAATATCATTATAAAAAATCCCATTTATACATTCCTTTCAAGTTTAATTACTCTATCGTGTTGACTAGCTATATTCATATCATGTGTTACAGTTACTATCGTAACATCTTGCTCTTTATTCATTTTAAACAAAAGATTCATAATCTGTTGCTTATTATACTCATCTAAAGAAGCAGTCGGTTCATCACATAAAATAAGGGATGGATTCATTATTATAGCTCTAGCAAATATAGCACGTGATTTTTCTCCACCAGAACATTCGAGAGGCTTCTTTTTTAATATACTTTCAATTCCAATCTTATTTAAAATCTCATTGAATCTTTCCTCCTTGAAAATATATTCTGAGTCAGCATACTGTAAAGGCAGCTTTATATTCTCCTCAATGGTTATAGAGTTAATCAGCGCTGATTCCTGAAGTACAAAACCAATCTTTTGATTTCTCCACTTAGCTAACTGTGTAGATTCCATGTTATTAATTAAAGAATCAAAAAGCATATATTCTCCATCATAATCAGTATCAAGTAGTCCAAGAATGTTTAATAAAGTTGTTTTTCCCACACCAGATCTTCCTACAATAGATACTTTTTCACCTTTATTAACATTGAGTCTAAAGTTATTTAAAACAGATGTTAATTGTTTTTTATTTCTGTAAGCTTTCTCATTTATTTTTAAATCAATAACTTTTTTCATTGTAACACTCCTAGTGAAATAGGTACTTTCTTAATTTTATGTAATAATATTTCAACAATAAGTACTCCTATTATTAAGTCAAATATGATTACTCCAATTAATGCCAACCAGTCCATATTTGTTAATCCTAGTATACCAAAGCTAACCGATAAAATCTCTTTCCTTAACCAATATCCACGATTTGAAAAAGCAATTATTGCATATAAAATAAGTAGATTTATAACAAATAAAATTCCATAATATCCGTATAATATCTTACGGAGTTTCTTATAGCTTAATCCAGCAAATAGATTAATAGTAAAATCTTTAATCATCATGTTTATACCTGATAATGAGCACCAAATAGTAATCAAAATTAAAACTAATGATATAATCATACTAACTATAAGTATAGATCTTAAAGAGTCTAGATAGTATTCTTTAAAATATCCAAAATTTTCTTCTTGAGTAAAGAAGTTGTATTTTAAACCTGTATTTTCATATATAGTTTCCTTTAAGCTTTCAATTTTATTCTCAGACGTATCTAGAATTATCATATCTGAAAGTCCTTGATCTTGAAGCCCAATGTTAGATTGATCAATGAATTCTTTATTAGCTGGTATAATAATAGAAAAATTATAATATTCTTTTGAGTTTAATGCATATATATTAGAACGATGGTAATCCTGTTCTAGTATACCTTTAACTCTTAAAGTAATATCTTTTGAAAGTGCTGGATCTACTATTTGTATAGTAGAATCTAAAGGATAGTCTTTACTTAATCCGCTACCTATAATAACAGGAATTTCTGAATCTTCTTTTAAGTCATAATCAAATTCTAAACCTGTACCCTGTGATAATCTAAATTTATTTAATCTATAGTAAGTTTCATTTATATACGCACAAGAAGCTTCCATATTATAAGAGTTTGGAGGGGTAACAATAAAACCATTTGCAAACATCCCATAAGAAAAATTTTCATCTAAATAATCATATATTCTTCGAAAGTCAGACTCACTGAATGCCCCCATATCAAAATTTGACTCTGGATCTAAGTTAGATATAAAACTATTTTCTTGATTTAGATGGCTTACTTCCTTATATCCTTCTAATGTTGATAATGCAGAACGCATAGCTGTAAAAACTAAGTAATTACTTAAGAAAATCATCAAGAAGACACCTATAGCAACTAATATTTTCTTTAAAAATATTTCTTTTATAAAGAATTTAAAAACTTTCAAAATTTCCTACTTTCCGTGAACTAAATAATATATATATAAGTAAAGGACAACTCAAATAAATATTATTAATAATATTCAATCCTAATGCAAAAACTATAATATATGATAGTATAAAAGCAATAAACCATACTAGTAAGCAATCTAAAGCATATTTACTAGCAATAGATTCCAAATTACCCCCTACAATATATCTACAATAAATCTCATTCTTTTTTGAATTTAACATTTTATAATGAAAAATTATAAGAATAAATGATATTGCAAACATTATATAAGTCTGATAGTCATAGAATTGCTTTAAATAAATCTCTAAAAGAAGTGAATCTACAGGTAATATTCTTATATAATCAAATAGTATATTAAACGCATAGCAAATAAAGTAACAAATAAATAACAATAATCTTTCATACCATCTAAACAAAGATTTGGACATAATAATCCCTCATACACTTTTTTAACAATTTTTATTAGAAATTATAGCTACAATATTATAATTTAAACTAAGTTAATATTTTTCTAATAAAAGCGATTATCCATGATTCCAATAGAATTTCGTTGTATAATTTTTACCCCAACGTACCAAATCATCCCATACGCTTCCAGTCACTTTTCCTTTTTTAGCAGTTCTTTTAAGTAAAGTTTGTCCATTTCTGGTATAGGTAAAGGATGCCCAATTATATCCTGAACCTGAATAATTCCAAGCAGCTCCATTATATTGTACTTGACCAACTTCATAGTTTGATGCTCCATTCATACTATCTCCGTATCTTTCAGCATAAGCAACATTAGCCACTCCTACAATTAGAGTTAATGCCAATAAAAACTTTACAATTTTTTTATAACTTTTAGATTTTATATTCATAATTTGATTCCTTTCTTGTAGCTATAATCCCTGTATTTATAATAACATACCCCCAACTTTTTACAACCATTTTGTTAAATTTTTTACGAAACTATAATATTAAATATAATATCAAATAAGAAACTTAAAAAATGAGTCAAGTCCATAATATTGCGTGAAATTTACTAGCACAATATTATGGACTTGACTAAAAAAAGTTAGTTACTTAATTTAAATATATTATTTTGTATAAAATTAGACGAAAATACTACTTATCTTTGTCTAAATAAACATAAAATACCACTTCTGTAAAATCATATCTGATCATACATAACATTAATAAGTTCATCAAAGCTTGTTGAACCTTCAAAGACTTTAACTAGTCCATTGTAAACCATAGATTTAAAGTTGTTGGTTTTTGCATAGTCACTTACACTTACTAAGTCTATTTGATTGTTTCTAACCATATCCCTAAACTCATCTGTAAGAATAAAAACTTCTTCACAAGCTTCTCTTCCCCTATAGCCTTCGTTGCAATTTGGGCAACCATTTGGCCTATAAATTTCTTTATTTCTATCAATATCTATATATTTTTTAGCCAAATTATATTCTAAGTCTGTCATTTTATCTGGTATTTTGCAATCACAAAGTTTTCTTACTAGGCGTTGACTAGCAACTGCATTGATAGCAGAGGATAATAAATAATTTTCTACTCCCAAATCTTTAAGTCTAATAATAGATGATAAGGCATTATTAGTATGAAGGGTTGTTAAAACTAAGTGACCAGTTATAGCAGCCCTAATAGCAATTTGCGCAGTTTCGTAATCTCTTATTTCCCCAATTAAAATTATATCTGGGTCCTGCCTTAAAATGGAGCGCAGAGCCTTGGCAAAGGTAAAATCTATCTTTTCATTTATATTTATTTGATTAATACCTGGGATATTATATTCCACAGGATCCTCAACTGTGATTATATTTTCAAAATCATTATTTAGGTTTTCTAAGAGTGAATAAAGGGAAGTTGACTTACCAGATCCTGTTGGTCCTGAGAAAATAAGCATGCCAGAACGATTTTTTAAAGCCTTATCTAAAGCTAATTTTGATTCTTCGCTAAAACCTAAAAGATTTGCCCTTTGCCTAAATTTACCTAGAGATAAGATTCTTATTACCATCTTTTCTCCGTTGATAGTTCCAATTACAGAAACTCTAAAATCAATGTTGGGATAGGCTTTTAATTTTAAATTTTGGTCTTGGGGTCTACGACTTTCACTAATATCCATATTTGCTAAAAGTTTTAGTTTTGAAACTAGCATTTCATAATTTTGCCTAGTTATCCTTAAAACTTCATCAAGTCTACCATCTATTCTAAGCCTAATTCGGCCATAATTTTCTTCAGGCTCTATATGAATATCACTTGCCCTATAAAAAAGTGCATAGTCGAATAAATCATAGATAAATTTATCAATATTTCTTACAATATCTCTTTGATCAACCATTATTCTCCCCAGTATTTCCCATCAAGGGTCCTATATCTAATTGCTTCTAGCAAATGCTTTTGTTCTATTTCTTGACTATTATCTAAATCTGCTATGGTTCTTGCCATTTTTATAATTTTATTAAAACTTCTTACAGAAAAATTATATTTATTAAAGGCCATTTTGGCTATTTTTTCTACATCTGGGCTAAGTTTTATATATTTTTTCATTTGAGCTGTAGAAAGTTCTGAATTTGCAGATACTTTTTCATCTTTGTAACGGTCTTCTTGGATTTTTCTAGCTCTTATTACTTCTTCTTTTAATTCTTTTGAAGATTTGGAATAAGCCGTACTTTTTAAATCATCATATTTTACAGGAGATATTTCTATATGGATATCTATCCTATCTAGAATCGGTGCAGAAATTTTATTTAAGTACCTTCTAATCTCATTTTGCGAACAAGTACATTCCTTTAATGGATTACCATAATTACCACATGGGCATGGATTCATAGCTGCTATTAAAATAAAATCGGATGGATATTTTAAGCTTGCTTGGGCACGAGAAATATTTATTTCTCTGTTTTCTAATGGTTCTCTTAAAGCTTCTATAGTTTTTTTATTAAATTCTGGAAACTCATCTAAAAATAAAACTCCTCGGTGAGCCAGAGAAATTTCTCCAGGTTTTGGTATAGAATGTCCTCCACCAATTAAAGCTACTTCACTTGCGCTGTGGTGGGGTGCTCTAAAGGGTCTTTCATTTACAAGACCTCCCTTATCAAGAAGGCCCATTATAGAATATATTTTAGTTACTTCTACTTTTTCATCAAAACTCATATCAGGTAAGATTGTTGGCAAATGTTTGGCCGAAAAAGTTTTGCCACTGCCTGGTGGGCCTATCATTAATAGATTATGGTTACCTGCTGCTGCAATTTGTAAGGCACGTTTTAAGCTTTCTTGGCCCTTTATATCTGCAAAATCTAGGTCATAGGCTACTTCATTATTTACTTTTGCTAGGTCTATTTGATATGGTTTTACTTCTGTTTCTTTATTTAAAAAATTAACTATCTCATTTAAATTTTTAAAAGGAAGTATGTCCACATCACTTATAATTGCACACTCATCCTTATTTTCATCCGCTATTATAAATTTAGTAAAGCCAAGCTCACGCATAGAAATAACCATGGCAAGAGCTCCTTTTACTGGCATGATGCGTCCATCAAGGGCTAGTTCTCCTAAAAATATGTAATCTTCATATGGATAAGTTATAACTCCCATGGAACTTAAAAGAGAAATTGCTATAGGTAAATCCAACTGAGTTCCTTCTTTTTTTAAATCTGCTGGAGATAAATTTACAGTAATTCTTCCGGGAGGAAAGGAATAACCAGAATTGCTAATAGCAACTCTAACTCTTTCCTTGGATTCTTTTATAGAAGAATCTGGCAAACCTACAATTAAAAATGCTGGCAGGCCAGAAGTAATATCCGATTCTACTTCTACTAAGTTTCCAGCAAGCCCTATTAAAGAGCAAGTATTTGTTTTTGAATACATCTTATTCTCCAAGTCCTAAGACATTTTGATATTTTAAAAAAGTTTCGTGAGGCTTGGCCTCAAAGCTTACATAGTCTCCATTTTGGTCAGTAAATCCCAAGTACCTACAATGTAGTAATTGATGGTCTAGGTTAAAATTGGTTTTTACATTGCCATATACAGGATCTCCTACAAGTGGGTGGTTTAAATGGGTCATGTGGACTCTAATTTGATGGGTGCGACCGGTTATAATGTGAATTTTAACTAAAGAAAAACCTTGCACTTCTTTTATCACTTCGTATTCACTTATGGCTATTCTACCTGAAGGTCTTACTGCCATTTTTCTACGATCTTTTATATCCCTATCCATATAATTTTCTATCCTTCCCGATTTTTTATCAAAATTACCATGAACTATGGCGATATATTCCTTATCCACTTTTCTTGTTTCAAAAAGAGTTTTCATATATTTATAGGACTCATTATTTTTTGTAATTACCATTAGCCCTGTTGTATCCTTATCTAGCCTATGGACAATGCCTGGTCTATCATCTCCACCGATGTGAGATAAACCTTCATAGCCATATCTATCTAAAAGACCATTTACCAAAGTACCAGTTATTATGGATCCTGCAGGGTGAACTATTACATTTTCATCTTTATCTATTACTGCATAGTCATCATTTTCATAAACTATTTTTAAATCCATTGCCTCTGGCTTTATTTCTGGAACCTCAAAAAGCTCATCGTCTATTTCTATTTCATCATCTATTTCTAGTTTATAGCTTGGTTTTATAGCCTTATTATTTACTTTTATTTTTTTATTCTTTATAAAAGTTTTTATCTTCTCACGAGGGATTTCTTCAAACTCATCGGAGATATATTTATCAACTCTTATACTTTCAAATGCTTGTAATTTCATAATTTTATTATAGCATAGATTTTTGCACAAAAAAATGCAGGATAATCCTGCATTTTAAATATTATTTACTTTTCTTTTTTAACCAACCTGCACTAACTGCCATTACTCCTAAAAGTGGAGCTACTGGTGTGACACCTGTACCAGGATTATTTTTTATTCCATTTACTGTTTTGTTTTCTTTATCCTTATTTTCTTCTTTTTTTACTGGCTCAGTTTTTGTAGTTTCTTTTTTATCATTTTTTTCTACTTCTACTGATTCTTCTTCATTATCTGTATCTTCTTTTTCTACTTGGGTTACTTCTTTAGCTGGCTCTTCTACTTCTTTTCTCATCCATTTTTCGATTTTTTCAATCTTTCCTATTTTACCATCTTCATCTTCATTATAGGAGATTAAATACCTATCTCCTACTTTAGGATTTGTATCTTCAAGAATATCGATAGATTCTTCATAAGACTTACCACTTTTTGTATCTTTTAGTACTAATTTTTCGCCTTCTATAATTTGTACTATTTCAAATTCATTAGTTACTATATTATTTTTTAAAACCTGGTTTAGCTTTTCTACCCTGTAAATTTCTCCAAATTGACCAGGATATGATTCCATAACTATGCCATCCCAATAAATTTTATATTTATCTCCTACTTGAGGTGCTTCATCTCTTAGGTCATCAAAACTTATTGAATAAACATTATCTTTATTGCCAGTTTCAAAAACATTTGCTGATGTATACATAGGGTCATTAGCAAATACTTCACCTACTTCTACTTCTATAGTTTCAGTATTTTCTGGTAGCTTATCTATATCCATATTTACAGGTTTTTCGTATTTTTGGATTAAAGATAAGTCTTCTTTTTTGATATTATCCTTGTTTAACTCATGGATATTTTTATCAGTTTTGATTTGGTATTCATCTTTTAAGCTAACATTATCTTCAAAAAACTCTTTTCCCAAGGTAATGTTGCTATACTGATCATCTGTGCTAATTTCTACAGCATCGTCACGATTTTCCCCGGCATATGAAAGGGTAACTTGGCTTTCACTTATATTTGTTACATTAAATATATAGCTATGTTCTTCGTTTTCTGATGTTTGTGTTAATTCTTTATCAATTTTTATATCATTGTCTGCGTATGTTTTAGGACTTATTGCAAATAAAAAAGTAAAACTAAGTCCTAGTGCTAAAATTTTATTTTTCATAAAATCCTCCTTTAGCTTCCTTTATGTATATTACCCAAAATAGTGATATAAACATCAAAAAAAGCACCCTTGGGTGCTTGATTTTAGTTATTATAGGAAGTAATGTCCCTATATTTTTTGACATCATTGCCAAAGAATAAAAATTCTTTTTCTACATACTTGCCATCTTCTAATACTAAGGCGTGGACTACTATATTATTTCCTTCTATAGGATCTATCATGCCCATTTTTACATCTTCATAATCTTGGGCCAATCTTTTGTTATATTCAATAAGCATTTGCCTATAGACACTTGCTACACCGTGGTAAAAACCATCTGGTTCATTTTGGGCAATATTATCAGCATCATTTAACATATCTTCCATAGCTCTTAGCTGAGCTTCATTGATTGCTTCTATATTCTTCTTACTTGTAACTACTCTTAGATCATCTAAAAGATAATTAAGATTATCTATTACTTGCCCGTAACTTTCTACTAGATTAGATTTATCTCTTTCATAGCCTTCCAAAAGTTTATCGTATTTATCAATAATATCATTATATATATCCATACCTTCTTCAGTTACAAAATAGCTATAGTAAAAGGTATCTCCATCTTCATTTTTAGTATCTATTTCAATTAAGCCCTTATCAACTAGAGAAAATAAAGTTTTTTTCATAGTTGGATAATCTTGGTTTGCTATAAAAAAGTCTTGATTACCAACCCCACTTGATATAAGCCCATGTCTAAAATATGCTTCTCTTATTAGCATTTCAGTTTCTTTTAAATTTAGATCATAAAAACGGCCTAGCTCTCCCCAGCCAATCTCTAATGATTCTTTTATATAGTTAAACCTTTCCAAATAATCATATACACTTGAAATGATTTCTAAACCATGTGAATTTTCCATAAGACCTCCTTAGTTTTTAAAAATATTTACCTATATTCATTATATCATCTAATGCTTTAATTTTGACTAAACTTGCAATAAAACCTAGTAACTTTTATAATGATTTTATAACTTACCCCAGTAAAGGAGATTAATTTGAAATTTATTTCATGGAATATAGACTCACTAAATGCGGCTTTAACCAGTGATTCAAATAGAGCTGTCATGACTCGTGAAGTTTTTGAAACTATAAAAAAAGAAGACCCTGATGTAATTGCTCTCCAAGAGACTAAATTACCACAAACAGGTTTATCAAAAAAACATAAGGAAAAGCTAGCAGAATTTTTTCCAGATTATAATTATGTACATGTAAACTCTAGTGAAGGAGCCCGCAAATCCTATGCTGGTTGCATGACACTTTTTAAAAAGGAATTAGATATTAATAGTAATTTCCCTATTATAGATGCACCAGAACCTATGGATTTAGAAGGTAGAATGGTTACCTTAGAATTTGATGATTTTTACTTTACCCAGGTTTATACACCAAATGCAGGAAATGAACTAGTTAGACTAGATGACAGGCAAGTGTGGGATAGAAAATATGCAGCTTATCTAGCTAAACTTGATAAGGAAAAACCAGTTATTGCTGCTGGAGATTTTAATGTAGCTCACACTCCCATTGATCTTGCTCATCCTGAAAATAATCATAGGTCACCAGGTTTTACAGATGAAGAACGTGAAGGATTTACTCATATTTTAGGACATGGTTTTATAGATACCTTTAGATATATTCATGGTGATGTAGAAGGTAAATATACTTGGTGGGCTCAAAGAGTAAAAACCAGTAAGATAAATAATTCAGGCTGGAGAATAGATTATTTTTTAGTTAGTGATAGGATAAAAGATAAAATTACACGTTCAGATATGATTGATTCTGGCAAACGCCAAGACCATACACCAATAGTTTTAGAGATTGATATATAAAAAAAGCCCTTGTGAAAATCACAAGGGTTTATTTTTTAATATTTTTTAATATTTTTTAGTTTTTTTAGCTAAGATAGATGCTGCTCCAGCTGTTCCTAGGACTCCCATGGATGAAAGAATACCAGTTTTTGGATTTGCTCCGCCCTTTCTATCTGTCATAGAGTTGGTAACTACATTTTTATTTGGTAAAGCTTGGTCTTTTTTCTCATCGCTTTTAGCTGGTGTAGTATTATCTTTTGAATCTGTTGACATTTTTGCATCAGATTTTTTAATTTCTGCTGGTGTTTTACTGTTATTTATTTTTTTGATTTCAATATCACCTACAAACTGAGCAGGAATTGATCTAGTTGCTAGGCCTGTGTGAGTTATTTCTAGTTCATCTCCCACAGCAAGATCCATGTCTGCTACATCTTCTTTATTTATAGAATATTTATTTTCCTTATCAGATTTTTTATAAATAGTATAACCACCATCCGCTACTTTTTCTACTATAAAATTTTCAGTTACTTTTTCGTCTTTCTTTTCATTATCTATATCTTGGTCATCATATTTTTTTACTTCAAATATCTTTCCAAATTGAGCTGGATAAGATTCCATAACTACTCCATTGTGGGTGATTTCTAATTTATCACCTACATTTAAGTCCACATTTTTTGCATCTTTTTTGCTGATGATATATTTATTATCATTGTTTTTTATATCTGCAATAGTATAGCCATCTTCATTTACTTTTTCTACCACAAAATGATCTTTAATTTTTTCTTCTTTTGTTTCATTCTCTGTATTGTCAGCTTGGTCATCTTTTTCAATTGAATAAATTTTACCAAATTGGGCTGGATTTGATGGCATTATTATGTCATCATGGCTGATTTTATATCTATCACCTACATCTATTTCCTTATCGGCAAATTTTTCTTTTGGAACATTAAATTCTGCTCCATCATAAGATGGAGTCATATTTCCATCTAAAGCCTGTACAAATTTTAATGTAACTGTACCTTCAAAAACCTCAGTTACTTCATAAAGGTCAGTTTGGATTTCTTTTTCATCTTTACTTTCACTAGTCATTTCAATTTTTGATTGGTTATTCATTTGATCATTTTCACTAGCTGCAAATGTATTTGCACTTGGTAAAACAAGTATAGCCAGTGCTAGGGTTGCTAATTTTTTCATATATACCTCCTATCGTGCTTTTATAATAACAAAGGAGATGTTAAATTCGTGTTAAATTTTATTTTAATGTTTTAAGAGCCCTATCTACTAGTTTTTCTGACTCTTCTACAGATGGTTTTAGAGTTTTTTCTATAGATTTGGCGATATTTGGATAGTCATTTAAAAGTTTTCTACCAGCATTTGCCATTATCATGTTGTCATAGATAGAAAGTGCTAGTTTTTTATCCTTTTCCGCTTCAAGTTTTTTGCCATACTTAATTTGGATAACTTTTATAATAGCCTTTGAATTATCATCTGCTTTTCGCTCTTCTTCTGTTAGTAGAGCCTTATATCCTCTTTTAATAATTATATCTGATTCTTTTATAGAATCTTTCAAGCTTTCTCTACTTGCTACATCTAAAGAATGAATATTTTCTACAAGGATTGCTGCTGCTTCTGATTCTACTAAGTTATCAAAAAGTTTATTTGCTAAAATTTCTGTAGAGGTCATATTATTGTCTGGCACTTTTTTGGTAATTTCAGATTTATATACTTCTGGTATAAACATCTCTTCATAACCATTAGTTGGGAACATATGCCAGATTTTAATTTGATCACCTGGTTTTAAATCTATATTATCAAAATTTGATAAATCTGCTATATAAATAGACTTTGAAAGATTTTTTTTAACATAATCATTACCTGCTTCAACAGTTTTAAATCTAATTTCATTTTTTGCTTTATCTACTTTAACTACTTCATAGGTTGCCCTATATACTTCTTCTGGAATCTTATCTTTTGGATAATCTTCATTTGTATATATCCCTACAAAGGTATCCTCTTCTACTAAAACAGTATTAGGGTCTTCTCCCCTTTTGTATTTAATATCTTTTCTAACACCAAAGCTCTTATCATTTATCACACCATCATAATCTGGATATATTGGAGAAAAACTAGTTGTATATCCGCTAGGCCTGTATAATTTTCCATCAAGGGTAAAAGTATGTTGTTGTTGATTTAAAACAACTGAATCATTATTATCTGCTGGTGCTGCTTGACTAACTCCTACTGGCATAGCTATAAGGGACGCTAGTAAAAATGCTTTAGTAATCTTTTTCATATGTACCTCCTTAATTTGTTCTTCTATTTGAAATATACCCAATTCTTAAAATAAAAAGAAACCTCCCTTATATAAAGGAGGTTTTAAATAATTGAGGACTGTTATATGAATTTTGTTTGTATACTATTCAGCTATTTCGCTTGCTTCTTCTACTGGAGTTTCTTCTTCTGGCTGAACTTCTTCTGTTTCAGCTTCTAGTTCTTCTTCGATTTCTTCATCTTCAGCAGTTTCTTCATTAACAACTGGTACCTCTACAGAAGGTGTTTCGTCATTTTCTTCAACTTCTTCAACTGGAATTTCTTCAGCTTTTTCTTTTGTCTGAACTTCTTCAAGTTTTCCTAAAGCTTTGTTAGTAGCCGCTACAATAATTTCATCTGCAGCTTCTACTTCATTTATTGTTGCTCTGCTGTTGTTTAATACTCTATTAGCATCTGCAATTTCTCTATTTAGCTCTTGGATAACTTTTGCATCTACTTTGCCTTTTAAGCTAAAGTCACGTAGGTTTTTTGCAGCTTGTATGTCTTTTTCTAGGGCTAGTTTTGTAGATTTATTTGCAGTTTTTTCACCTTCTGGGATAGATTTGTAAGCTTCTTCTGTCTTAGCAACTAATTCTTCACTGATAGCTTTTACTTCTGCTACTGTTGCAAAGTTATTTCTTCTTACATCTGTAGCTTTTTTTATTAGTAAATCAAATTCTGCTAGTTCATTTGGATCTAGTTTATTTTTTAATTCTTTATTTCTAGCTTCTTTTGCTCTTGATAAAGCTCTGTCTAATTGTTGAAGGGTGTAGTGAGTTCTTTTTGAATCATCTGTTAGTTTTGGAATCTCACGAGCTTTTTCTAATGAAGCTGTTAAGTTTTCAGAAGCTTTGTTTAAGCCATCTTCTTTTTCAAAGATATTTGTTGCTTTTAGGAGAGCACGTGTTACAGAAAATCCTACAATTACGTGAGCTTGTTGTTCGCTATCCGCTAGCTCTGTTGCATCAGCTGTTATTGTTTCTGCTACATTTATTAGTAAATCAATTCTTGGGATAACACTTTTTGTTAAATCAGATACACTGCCGATAGCACCGTTTAATAATTTACTTGTTAGTTCATAAGCACGTTTTAATTCTTTTAACCAGCTTAATGGATTGCCAGAAAGGCCACCAGCTATATTTTCAAGCCCTTCAATTAGACTACCTAGATAGTTTAATTTATCTTTTGCTTCTTTTGCTTGACTTGATTCTTCAGCAGCATATGCTACACTTGATAATGTTGGAGTTTTTTGAGCCATTTTTGTTGCTGGTAAAACTGTATTTGATAATAGTGCTATGGATAATGCGCTTGCTAAAACTTTACTTTTTTTCATAATTATCTCCTTACTGTGTGCAGAATATAATAGATAAAAGCTATTTACTAAGGAGGTAAACTAGATAATTAATTATCTAATTGCTTCTATCTACAAATCTTTTTTCTATACTTTTAATTGCTTATGTTTCAATACTCTTACGCTAGATAAAGTATATCGATAATGTGATCATCTAAATTATCAGCTACTTCTTGATTTCCTTTATTTAGGTTTAGACTAAAAGTTAAAATTAATAAGAAAGTTACTACGATTGCTTTTTTTAAATTTTTCATATTCCTACCTCCTTGTTGACTTAATAGTAGCATATAGAAAAAATGATTTAAATACACACTTTTGTGGATTCTTATATTATATATTATTTATTTTTTAGCATTAAATTATCTATTTCACTAGATAAACTTGTTATTATTATATCTGATGCAAAAATATTAGTTAAAATTTTACAATAATCAAAGCTTTCTTTTGCTTTATCATACTCATACAAATACAAATGATTCAAACCTTTGGCATAATAAATCATATTTAAATAGGTTGTATCTTCTATTTTCCTTGCATTTGCTATTGCTTGCTTACATATGTTTATAGATTGCTCATATTTTTCATTTCTAGTATAAAAAATTGCAAGGTTATAACAGAATAAAAAATAATTATCTATAGAAGTATTTATATAAGCATTCATTTCCGCCATGATATCTCTATAAAGGTCAAAATTTCCCTTTTTGTATTCACTTGTTGCAAGAGCTAGTAGAATCCTAAGAGAAAAATCATCATATTTATAATTCTTAAACTTATTTATTTTAAATCTTGAATTTAAATCTGACAAAGCATTTTCTAGCTCTTCAGAAGGATTTTCTTCCCTCTCATTATTTTTTATAGCTAGTAAACCATTAAAATAATGCTTTGTGGCTTTTAGTTCCCTTTCTCTGGCTAGATTATTAGAAAAATCAAAATCATCCAGACTTTTTATCAGTAGCTTAGCCTTATTTACAGAAGCATTATTTAATAAGTTTCCTATATCTTTTCTTAATGATAATAAATTATTATATTCAAATTGCCTATCGCTTATTAAATCCTTAATATCAACACCAATATAGTTACAAATAGGCACTAAAGTAGAAATTCTAGGGTCATTGTCCCCCTTTTCTATCCTTCTTATAGTCTCTTCAGAAATAAATATATTTTCAGCTATTTCCTTACGAGTAATACCTTTTGATTCTCTAATTTTTCTTATATCAGATCCAATAAATCTATAGTCGTTTTCTATTATCATATATCAATCTTTCATAAAAATTAAACTTTTAGCTTAGTTTCCCCGTTATATACTTCATCAATAATTGCAGATCCTATACAAACTTCATCCATATAAAATACGGCTGCTTGGCCAGGAGTTACTGCCTTGGTATCATAATATACTATACTACTTTGATACAATTGTCATACTATAAGATTAATATTTTTAAATATCAAAATTTCATATTATTTTAGAATTTAGTTATTATATTTTACATGAAATATACTCAAATCTAGCAAATTTAAATATAAAATTAGTTGTTCATATTTTTCAATTATGAATAATTTCTCAACTAATATTTACGTAATTTCTAACTTAAGAAATCCATAGATAAAGTCGCACAATCATAGTTGTATAAATTAAATTTTAAATTAAAAATTCTCACGTTACTTTCACGTGAGAATTTATATTATAATATCATGTATAGAATTTTTTATATTACTATACTAAGTTAAGATTTGGTAGTAAGTTTACCTTCGCTCATATAGTAAACTTCATCACAAAGTTCTTCAATGATTTCCTTTTCATGACTAGCTATTAAAATAAGTTTACCTTTATTCTTTTCATTTTTTATAATTTCCTTAAGAACAATAATTCCTTGCTCATCAATAGCATTTGTAGGTTCATCAAATATTAATATATTTGGATTTTCCATTATTACATTCGCTATAGCAAGTCTCTGTTTCATACCAAGAGAGAATTGTTCATACTTTTTATCTCTGGCTTGACTTAAGCCTACAATATCAATTACATCATCAATTCTTGAATCATCTACAACCCTTCTAATACTTGCTATCATTTTAAGATTATCATAAGCGGATAAACCATTTAAAAAAGATGGATTTTCTAAAAGCAGCCCTATATTTTGTGTAATTTCATTATCGCTAGTTTTATTTCCATTAATTATTATCTCACCCTTATCTATAGTTATTAGACCGCAAATAGCTCTAAATAGCATAGTTTTCCCAGAACCATTTCTGCCTATAAAGCCATATACAGACCCATCTTTTAAATTTAAATTGATGTCATCTAGTATTAACTTTCCTGAAATATACTTATACAGGTTTATTATTTCTATCATTTTTCATCTCCATAAAAATTGTACTTACTAAAATAAAAATAAGAAAATATAACTGTTATAGCTAATACTACTAGTAAATATATTATATTATTAGTTAACTTAAATTCTCCCCCTAAAAAGTCTTGTTTATATCCTAAGCTTGCTTGACCAATTATGTATGGAAAATTAGTAAGCATCGCTAATGATGAATTTAATAGCAAGAAAAATAAAGAAAATCTAGTAGAAAATTTTAACGCAACTAGCACCCCTAAAAAAGTAAGTATTATATTTTCTAATATTAAACAAAACATAATTCTTGTAAAAAATATTGTATATTGTTGATTGTAATTATTACTAAATTTCTCCCATATAAATAAAACCACTATAAATAAAGTAATTAAAATTAAATTAATAATTGATGATGCGATAATTTTTGAATAAAAGTAAGTAGTTTTATTCTTTACTTTTATTAAACTATAAATACCATTGTCATAATGATCTTTAATAATTATTAAAATCAAACTAGATACTGGAATAAGATGCAAAAGTAGCCAGTGACTAGGTATAAAAAATTCATTTAAGTTTCTAACCATACCTACATCTATAAATGAATACTTAAAAAAATGTTCAAATATTGATGAACCATCAGCATACATATTCGCAAGAAATATCATAAACGAATAAATTAAAATCATAGCCAATGTAGTGAATTTAATCTTTTTTATTTGATATTTAAGATCTCTAATAAGTAAGTTCATACAATCTCTTCTTTAGACTTAATTTTTAAATATACAATTGGCAAAATAAATAATATTAAAATATAAATCCAATTTATTATATTATCTGGCAAAACACGATTAATTACTAATTCTTTCAAACCTAAAAAGGACACTGTGTAGTTTTTAGTTTGAAATACATATATTTGATTTAAAATTGATGCTATTACATCCAAAATAAGGATAACTATGCCACCGACATAAAAACTATTAAACTTATCATTTATTATTAGTGATAAACTAGATATAATACCACCAGTTAAAAATACTAAAAATAAATGTACTATAAAGAACATATATGGTGATTTTACGAACAAGTCTGCTAAGAACGCTTGATTAATTAAACTAGCACTCATGTAGTTCATAGCAAATAAAGGTCTTACCATCATCCATAGCATGAGATTTATAATTAATGGAAATATCAAAAATAAACCTCCAAATAAAAAGTTATAAAAATATATGTTCTTATAGTAATTACTTTTGCTTACTCTCAATAAAATTTGATTCCTCAATCCACTTTTTCTATCCTCTACTAAAATATCACTAAGTGGTAAACTAGCCATTAAAAAAGATAGAAACATATACAGCATACCACCAATAGTAGACTCTCCTGTAATCATCATATTCATATTCCATGCTGATTGAAGAGGAACAAAATTTACAAAGGTTTGCTCATTATTAACATTCAAAAAATTTAGATAATTAATTAATATAGTTGCGAGTAAAAGTATAAATAATCTGTTTCTTTTGAAAATTCTAATTAGAATCGCTTTGTTCATATATATTTCCTAGATTTATAATTTTATATAAAAGTGTACCGTCGTTTAAATATTGATTAAAATCATTAGCATAGAGGCTATTATCTATGTATACAAAGTTATTATATTTTTCTGTATCTTTTAATAAATAATAATTGAAATAAAATATTTTATTTTGTCTTGGTTTTAATACTAATTCATCTTGATTATAGGTGTTTTTAAATTGGCTATTATCAAATCCCAAATTTATATTTTGAATATCAGCTTTATCGTAATTCGAATACAAAGATAGCTTATTATAAATTTCTGATAAATCAATATCTTTATTTGTTTTATTTTCTATGCTATAACTAATAGATGCAATAGGGAAACCCTCTGGATCAATACTCTCTATTTGGCTATTTAAAATTTTTATATTTACATCATCACAATTTACTTCTTCATTTATATTCACAGCCTGGATAAAGTCTTTTTGAGGAAAATTTCTATTTACTATATATACTCTAAAAATAAATAGAAGTATGCAAATCCCTATTGAAAATAATATAATTCGCTTCTTATTCATTTTCAGTTACTTTCCCTACATCATCTGTCTGTGTCATATTTTCAATTACGTGAAAGTATTTATCATAAGATTTCTCTACATCTGAATCATAAGACTCCAAAATTTTAATAAGTAACATTCCTTCAGATGAAAAGGTTTCTTCAATGAGATTTAAAGAATTTGCATCATACTTTCTATAGTCTCCATTATCAAATTCTAGGGTAATATAATTACTATTACTTACTAAATCAAATTTACCTTTTTGATACAAATCATTATAAAAATTACTATAGCTATCATCATTTTCTAAACTATTATCACTTAATATATTCTCATAGTATAGATTATTTTTACTATTTGCTATTGTCGAACTTTTCTTATCTCTAAATTGATATACTTCATTATTATCAATTCGAAATTTATAGTCATCGCTTTCACCGTATACTTCATCAGAAATAACCGTTCCATTATCTTTATCATAAGTTGTATAATGGTAAACACCATTGTCCTTATGTTTAGCTAATCTCTCTAATTCATTTTTTTCATCTTCATCTAAATCATGTATAACTTCACTTTTATTATGTTCACTCTCATTATCAGTTTGGTTGACGGAACAGGAAGAAAGTGATAAAGTTAAAAATATTAAGAATATGCTTTTTTTCATATTGACCTCAAAAAAATTATTTATATTTAAAGAAGGCAAGAATTATTATAATTTATCTATAAGAATCAGGAGACCAAACCCCAGATATATCTGCGGATCCAAAAGTTTCGTATTTTTGACATCTAATTCTTGCAGTACTTATGGAAGATCTTCCGCTATTGAAGTCTTCTCTGATGTAACTACTTAAATAGTAAGTTCCTGGTCTATAAACATAAGTTACTGGGGTATATTTTGATTCTTTATAATCCCCTCTAACAGCTGCAAGTTTGACACTTTTAGTATTGAGCTTAGCTGCGTCTACCCTGCAATAAATTGGTGTTGTTTCGTTCTTAACTCTACTAGTAGTATACTGTGTAAAGTTTGTCGCTCCCATTGTAAAACTGAATCCATAATTATCATGACTTCCTGCAAAAGCTGTTAAGCTTGGGATTAAAAGTAAGCTTAAAGTAGCAGCTGAGAATATTTTTTTTATTTTATTTTCCTCTTAACTTGCCTTCTTAAGCAAATTATAGCACCTCCCCCCAAAAATACAATAGTTTTTTATTAAAAATTTTAATAAATAATACTACAATTTTAGTTTTTTGTTATCATTATATACTTCATCAATAATTGCAGATCCTATACAAACTTCATCCATATAAAATACGGCTGCTTGGCCAGGAGTTACTGCCTTGGTATCATCATATGTCACTTCGACATGATTGTCATCTAAAACTTTTACATGGGCATTTATATCTTTTTGGCGGTATCTAAATTTAGCTGTGCAGTCAAATTCTGTTGGGATTTTTTTATCTGTGAAGGTAGAAAATTCACTTGCATGAAGTTTATTTGAAAATAAAAGTGGATTGTCTGCTCCTTGGCAAACTATAAGTTCATTTTTATCTAAATCCTTACCACAAACAAACCATGCTGCACCATCTCCACCTATACCAAGACCACGTCTTTGGCCAATAGTATGGTACATAAGTCCATCGTGTTTACCTAAAACATTGCCTTCAGTATCTACTATATCTCCTGGTTGAGCTGGCATATAGTTGCTTAAAAATTCGTTAAAGTCACGCTCTCCTATAAAGCAAATCCCCGTAGAATCTTTTTTATTTGCTGTTGCTAAATTATGTTTTCTTGCTATTTCTCTTACTTCAGATTTTTCTAATTCTCCTACTGGAAATAGGACATCTTTGATTTGGTCTTGGGATAATTGGCTTAGAAAATATGTTTGATCTTTGTTATTATCAACACCACGTAGCATTACTGTTTCATCCCCTGACCTATCTACTCTTGCATAGTGGCCAGTCGCTACATAGTCAGCTCCAAGATTTTTGGCATAGTCTAAAAATGCCTTGAATTTTATTTCTTTATTGCACATGATATCAGGGTTTGGTGTCCTACCTTTTTTGTATTCATCTAAAAAGTAGGTAAATACCCTATCGTAATATTCTTTCTCAAAGTTGATTGAATAATATGGGATACCTATTTGGTTGGCAATGGCTACTGCATCTTCAAAGTCTTCTTCCGCAGTACAAACACCATTTTCATCCGTATCATCCCAGTTTTTCATAAATATTCCAACTACATCGTAGCCTTCTTCTTTTAAAAGTAGGGCAGCTACTGAGGAATCTACCCCACCGCTGATACCTACTACTACTTTTGTATCTTTTTTTTCTTTCATGGCCCCTCCTTGTATACTAGAGAATTACTATACTTTACTAAAAGCTGATTACAAAGCCATTTTTATAGTAAACTTTCCAGTTATGAAGCTCACAAATTTTTTTAACATTTGATAAACCCATGCCACGAAGTTTTTCTCCTTGGCGGCTAGAATCTTCGGTAAAAAGTGGGTCAAAAATATTTTCTATATTTTTAGGGTCTATGCCCCTACCATTATCCTTTATGATAAGTTTGTCATCTATAAAATCAATTGAAATTACAACATTTTCTTTATTATGATCTATTGAATTTTGTAATAAATTTTGAAGTACTCTTTGAAATAATTTTTCATCCACGCAAGCAAAAAATTTATCATTTTCGTCGAAAAGTATTTCTACACATGCATTATTATCTAAAAAATATGAGTAATTATCTCCAACGTATCTACGAACAAGTTCTAAAATATCTTTATTTTCTTTTTCTATCGTAAAGTTATCAATACTTGAAAATTCTAAGAGCTCATCTACTCTATCATTTAAAATTGCCGCATTTCTTTCAATGCTCTTAAGATATAATTCTCTTTTTTCATTAATAACTAGGTTTTCATCCAAGGCCTTAGTGTAAGATAATATAACTGCTAGGGGGGTTTTTACATCATGGGCAATACCTTTAAATAAAATATCCCTATCTCTTTCTTGCTTTTTATAGATTTCTGCTAATTCATTATTAATTTTATAGGATAGCCAGCGGACTATTAAGTATATTATTAAAATATAGGTACTAACAATTAGCAATAAAAATACTAATACGTTTGTTTTAAGAGTACTTTTGCCCTTATTTAGGTTAAAATTTACCGTTGTGGAAACTTTATCATTTGGATAACTTAAAAAAAGCTTGTTTCCATCATAGGTATTGAAAACAAAGGTACTTTGACCCTCCTCGCCAAGAGTTACAAAATCTAAAAGCTGAGAACTTGAATATTCTTTGTTATAATTTTTATTGTAAGTCCTTATTACCTTATTGCCATCAACTACAAAGCCAGACCCATCAAGTTCTGCTATTTTTTCCCAATTTAATGAACTTTCATCAATCTTATCAGAAGTTGGTATATATTCACCAAAAACATTATCAAAGGTATTATCATTTAAAATTTTTGATAGGCTAGTAAAAAATAAGGCCGTTGCTACTATAAATACTACTATAAAAATAATAGAATTTTTGAAAATATTTTTTTTCGTACTCATTCTTCTTTCCTAAGCATATAACCTAGACCCCTTATGGTAATTATTTTTGTCGGGCTTCTAGGATTATCTTCTATTTTTTCTCTAAGATTTGATATGTGAACCATAATTGTATTATCGTCCTCAAAATAATATGACTGCCACAAATTTTCATAAATTTCTTGCTTAGTAAATACTTTACCAGGAGTGGTCATAAACATTGTTAAAAGTTCATATTCTTTAGATCTAAGATTTAAAATATTTTTATTTTTATAAATAAGCCTTTTATCCTTATCCCAGCTTAAACTCCCTACTTTTATAATATTATTAGACCTGCGGTTATTTCTTCTTAAAAGCGCAATAACCCTTGCCACCAGCTCTGCTGGATCAAAGGGTTTTGCTAAATAATCATCCGCACCAAGATATAAACCTTCTATCTTATCCTTTACACTGGATTTGGCTGATAAAAATATTATAGGAAAATCTCTGTCATTGCCAATAGATTTTAAAACTTCTATCCCATCCATTTCTGGCATCATTATATCAAGTATCATCAAAGAGATTTTATCGTTTTTTAAAAATTCTAATGCTTCTTTTCCATTTTTAGCTTCAAATACCTTAAAACTACTATTTTCTAGATAAAGAGTAACTATATTGCAGATTTCATCATTATCATCAACTACTAAAACTTTCTCATTCACAAATTATTTCCTTTTTTAAACATTTGATCAAAATTATTCTTTCTACTAAAATCTAAATTCTCTTTCCAGCTTGAATAATGTTTATCCAATATTTTAGCCTTTAAAGAGCCTTTCGAGTAATATGACTCATCAATACTGTTAAAAACTCTATCACTATATTTTATATAAGGGTCATCTGCTATAGCAACCATGTATTTTTCCTCTACAAATCTTGCTGTTCCTTCTATAAATTCCTTATAATTTTCCATTTCTACAAAATAATTATATTCACTAGGAAAATTTGTTTTTACATAAGATAAACGCTTATCTTTTGCAATTTTATATTCGCTAGCATCTTTATTTTCATACAAAAATAGCAAAGCCTTATACTCATCTTCCCAAAGTTTTTTATAAGTTTTATCTTCATTTAATTTCTTACATACCGTTATAAATTTATCATAAGCTGGGTTATTATAATCAATATTATTATCTAGAATATCTACCACTTCACTTAGTCCATGATCCATTTGAAAGCAGTGAAAGGATTCATGAATTATAACTGATTTATATTTACTTTGTAGACTCGCTTTTGTAGAAGCTCCTTGGTCAGTAATATCTCTAAATTTTTCAAAGGGCACAGCCTTTATTAATGGTTTATTTCCTTCTTTTAAAGCTTCAATACTTGCTACTGGTTGGTCTGGAGTTTTTTTGATAATTTTCCCATGGTCATATCTAAACTCTTTATTAAAATTATACCTAATATCTTTCATATAATCTTTATTTTTAAACTCTGGCCATAGCTTTTCAGTATTATAAGTATTTACTTCCTCTATTAAATCTAGGGTAGTTTCATCAATGGTAGTTATGCGATTTTGATAGTTAAAAATTATTAGGAAAGCGCCAACTAAGAAATAAATTATTTTATTTTTCATCTCCTACCTTCCATTTCTTTACTAAATAATATATACCTACTAAAATCCATACATAAAGCAAGCATTGCCCTAGTAATCTCATATTAGTAAATTCCCCTAAAAATAAATCACGAGCAATCTTTCCAAAATCATCTATAGGTGGGAATATATATAAAACCCTAACCATAATTTCTGCAATAATGCCACCTTGCATTTCTAAAATAAAAGTTAACAATCCTCTAAGTACACCAATTATTACAAAAAATATTCCAAATAAGGCCCCAGCTGCAGGATTAAATAGTAAATTTAAAATGCCCATCAATAAGTTTACTACAAATATAGTAATCAGATAAATTAATATGGCTAGTAAAAAACCAACAGGACTTATTTTGGGTTTTTGTATTATAATATTTATAAGCATTCCGATTAGAAGCAGTATGCCCATAACCATACTTATAAAGACATCCGCTTTAAATATTTGGCTAATTTGTTTTTTAAGCTTTAATCCATGGACACTTAAGATATCTGGTAAATCACTTGTTAAATATTTTTTAAAGCTTCCTGTAGATAGTGTCACTGCAGCCAAAGAAGATATTAAACTTATAATCGTCCATTGAATTCCGTATTTTCCGATATCTCCACTAGTATTCATTCCTGGAGCAGTAACTTCCATTCCTCTAGCTAAAAATGTTATTATTAATCCTATTATAGCAAAAATTATAAATGATGATTTGCTTAAATTTTCTTTTATATGTAACTTAGTGAGGTTCATAGCCTATCTCCTTTGCAAAGTCTAAAAATATTTGGGAAAGTGGTTTTTCCTTAAAATCATCCCTAGAAAATTTTTTAAAATTATTAGGTCCCATAATTATAAGACCTCTGTCTGCTATTTTTTCTACATCATAGAGTAAGTGAGAGTTTAAAAGTATAGCCTTATCTGATGATTTTAGGTCATTTATTAAATCTTGCATGGCCATTTGTCCAAAAAAGTCTAGTCCACTTGATGGTTCATCTAGTAAAATTACATCTGGATTGCCAATTAATGACTGCGCTACTGCTAGTCTTTGTAGCATCCCCTTGGAATAATTTAAAATTTTAGTATTATTAGCTGGATTTAAACCTACTTTTTTCATCAATTCATCAATATTATCGTTTGATTCATGGTGGTATTTGATAAGGTCTAAAAATTCTTTGCCTGTTAAGATTTCTGGAAAGTTTGGAGTTTCTGGACTATATCCAATTTTATATTGGCCTTTACTAATCTCTCCTTCATAGGATATATCAAGTCCAAGCATCATGCGGATAAGTGTGGTCTTTCCAATCCCATTTGGCCCTATTAAAGCAAATATTTCTCCTTTTTTTAATTCGAGATTTAAATTTTCATAGATAATTTTTTCATCAAAATTTTTATTTAAGTTATTTACTGTTAGCATATTTCTTCCTCCTTATAAGTATTATAAGCTACTAACATTTGCTTAAACTTAAACTAATCTTAAATCTTCCTTAAATATCTGCACAAAAAAATCAGCCCTAGTGGCTGATCTTATAAATTTGATAAAACTTCTATGACCTTATCTATCTCTTCTTTTTCATTTTGATATCCAAAGGAAAATCTTATGGAATGATTTGCCCTATTTTCATCATACATATTTGTAATGACATGGCTAGGTAAAAAACTACCTGCTCGACAAGCTGATCCTGCTGATGCACATATCCCGTTCATATCAAGATATGTTAGTAAAAAGTCTGACTTATAATCGGCAAAATAAATATTTAAAATGTGGGTAGAAGTTTTTTCTATATCCCCATTTAACTCGAAATTTATGTCAGTTTCAGAAAGTTCTTTTACAAAGTATTCTTTTAATTCTCTGATTTTTTCTCGTTCTTCTATCATTTTTGGAAAACTTTCTGCCATGGAGTAGGCTCCTGCTACAAAGGATGTTCCAGCACGACGATTTTTTTCTTGTTCTCCACCTTTCATAAAAGATGGCAGGCTTTCTCTTAAGTACATGGCTCCGAATCCATTTAGTCCACCTATTTTATGACCTGATATAGCTAGTGAATCACATTTTAATTCTTCAACATCAATATCTACATGGCCATAAGCTTGCACAGCATCAATATGAAACCATATCTCTTTATCAGATAGATATTCTCCAACCTCTTTTACTGGTTCTATAGATCCTGTTTCGTTATTTACAAACATGATTGCAACAAGTTTTGTTTGATCATTTATTTTATTTTTTAAATCCTCTAGGGAAATTTGTCCGTTTTTATCAACGTTAAGTAAAATCGCTTTTTCTCTGCCTATGCTATTTAAAATAGAATCATGTTCTATGGACGTTGTTATTATTTCGCTATCCTTAAAGGCATTTATTACTGTATTATTTACCTCAGTTGCCCCAGATGTAAATATTAAATTTTTAGGATTAGTACCAATAGAAGCTGCTATTTTTCTCCTAGCTTCTTCTAAAATCATCTTTGCATTTCTTCCCATAGCATGGGTGCTTTCTGGATTACCATCAAAGTCATTTGTATTATCTAATATATATTTTATTATCTCTTCTCTTTTTATTGCAGTTGCTGCATTATCCAAATAAATCATTATATCACCTAACTTTAAATATACTCCAAAAGCTTGATATTTAAAACTTTAGATAAGAAAAACCTTAAGAAAATTAATTCTTAAGGTCTCTTATTTATTCACCAAATTCTTCGCTTAAAACGTTAAAAAGTACTTCTGCTTCTTCATTAGTTAGGGTCACACCTTTTCTCATTCTTGTGTGATCTTCGTTCCAATCACGGATATCAAATTTTGGTTCGCGATCATTCCAACTTACAAGATTTAATTCTTTAGTCCATCCCTTGCCATTATCAGAAAGTACTCCTAAAGTTTCAACTATATCATATTTAATTTCTGCCATTATTTTCTCCTTTTTTATGAATTAGCCAGTCTATGGTTGACTGCATTTTGAATTATATTGTAATTATACCCAGCATAGGTGAGTCTTCTTTGTCTTTCCGCTCCTACACCCCATTTACCAGCTAGGATTTCATCAATTAATATATACATCGGCTTTTTTGAAATACCTTTTATCATATATGGATAGTCTTTGTATAGGACACTCATATCAATATCACCATTATAGCCACTTACTTTTCCTTTATGGGTATATTGCCAAGAATCAAAGTCTGATTGGTTATAAGTTGTAAAATGTTTGGAATCATAGTCTGCTACCCAAAATTCATATTTATTTCTTACATCGCGAGTCAAATAGTTTTCGGCAAACCATGGGTAAGAATATATACCTGCTATATAACCTCTTGATTGCAAGGATTTTACAAAGGTTTCAGCTACACTTGATATTTCTCCCTTGCTGGCCTTAGTTTGCCTCTTATTATCCTCTATATCTATATAAACTGGTAAGGATACATTTTTACTTTTTATAATATTATATACATAATCTGCTTCTATTAGAGCTTCTGCTTGATTTATAGCTCTTGAATAGTGGTAAAAACCTATAGGTACATTTCTACTATTTAGTTCATTATAATGTCTTTCTACATTATAATCTTTTCGAATTTTTAAAGTTTCAGCATCTGTAATTGATGTTCTTAAGATTGCACCATCTATGTCATTTGCAAATTTATTATAGTCGATTTTATTAGGATCTTGGTGCTCAGATACATCTACAACCTTTTTATAAACAGGAGTTTTTGAATAAATAGGCGCAGGATTTGTGTCCTCAAGATGAGTTTCTTTAGTTATTACTTTTTCTACATTTCCCTCATCATCTACTCCAATTTCTTCAGAGATAATTACTTCTTCTACTTCATAATCAGGTGCTATATTATTATTAGAATCAGTTAAATACTCCGCCTTTCTTTTTTCAACAGCTTCTTTATCGTATTCAATATTATTATCAATAAATACTTGATCTAAGTCACTATCATCATAATTTATTACATCTGAAGCATAGGCAATACTTGGAAAAACAATTGTAAAAGCAAGTCCCAACCCAGCCCATTTTATTTTAAAACTAGCCATAAGATATTCCTTTCATTAGTAGCTACATTATAAAATATATAGCAAATATTTTCAAATTTATAGGCCTAAATTTATAAGATGTACTACTCAAAGAATTAAAATTTATAATATGGTAAAATATTAGTTATGGGCTATTTTTTAGTATTCCCTAAAATTTATAAGCCTAAGGGGTTAGGACTATAAATTTTATAATTACATATTAGATAAAAATAATGAACGATTATGGAGGGTTTATGTCAATTAATTATTTTATCGGGTTGCTAGGAGGACTTGCCATATTTTTATATGGCATGGAAATGATGAGCAATGGATTAGAGCTAGTAGCAGGAGATAGACTAAGAGTCATCATAGAAAAAATGACTTCCAATTTCTTTAAGTCTATTCTAGTAGGTACTATTGTAACAGCTATCATTCAGTCTTCATCAGCAACTACAGTTATGGTTGTAGGTTTTGTAAATGCAGGACTTATGACTATTTACCAAGCAGTTGGAATAATAATGGGTGCTAATATTGGTACAACTGTTACAGGGCAACTTGTAGCTTTAAATATTTCAGCAATAGCGCCAATTATTGCCTTCATCGGCTTTACATTGCATTCATTTTCTAAAGATAATAAAAAAGCATCCTTAGGTCAAGCAATAATGGGGATTGGATTCTTATTTATGGGTATGGAGTTTATGAGCAATGCTATGCAACCTTTAAGAGAATATCCAGGTTTTGTTACAATGATGACAAAGTTTGAAAATCCATTGCTTGGAGTACTTGCAGGAACATTAATTACAGCTATTATTCAATCATCATCTGCAGCTCTAGGTATATTACAAGCTATAGCAAATCAAGGTATTATCCCATTTAAATCATCGATGTATATAGTATTTGGTTTTAATATCGGAACTTGTATTACATCAGTGCTATCAACCTTAGGATCATCAAAAAATGCAAAAAGAACTGCCCTTGTCCATGTACTATTTAATATTATAGGGACAATAATTTTTATAATTCTTTCAGTATTTGTGCCAATAGATAAAATAGTACTAAGTTTTTCAAGAGACTTGCCAGCAGCACAAATTGCAAACTTACACACCCTATTTAATGTGGCAACAACTATAATACTTATGCCATTTTCTAAAAAACTTGCTGAGCTATCTATAAGCTTAATTCCAGGAAAAGACAAAGAACAAGAAGAAATGAGCCTACAATATATCAATAAAAGTGTGAGTAAAGATGCACAGGCTACATTCACAGATGTTAGAGCAGAAATTAATAGATTACTAGATATAGTTAGTAAAAATTATCAATATGCTATGGATATTTTAACTAACTTTGATGATGACAAATATGATGAGATTTTCCATACAGAAAAAGTAGTCAATCATTTAAATAAAGAAATTTCAGCTTTTATAATAGATGCGCTATCCTTGCCAATGGATGAAGAAACATCAGCAAACTTCGTTTCCTACCTTAGAATTTCACGTGACTTAGAAAGAGTAGGCGATCATTCTAAAAACATAGCAGACGTAGCAAAATTAAAAGAAGAAGAAAAACTAAATTTTACAAATATAGCCTACGAAGATTTACAAACTTTAAATTATACTATAGAAGGAATGTTAGAAGCGATGCTTAAGGACATATCAAAGGAAGAAAGAGTAAAAAACACAGGCATATACTATAGAAAAATGCAAAAAGATATTGACAAATTTAGGCTAGACCATATGCTTAGAATGAGAGATAGGACATGCGATCCAGAAAGTGGTTTACTATACGAAAAAACACTAACAGCAATGGAGAGAATATCTTCGTATCTTTCAAAGGCAGCTAAGCTATCAATTTAATATTTTAAAATGAGTAAACATGGTGTTAGACACTATGCTTACTCCTTTTTTTCGTTAAAAATAATTATTAAATTTACTCTATCTTTCCTCCATAAGGGGTTTCAATTATTCCATAAGCTAACCGTCGTTTTATTTTGGGTCTAATCTTAATAATATAGCATTAATTGCAACTATGACTGTTGATACAGACATTAGAATTGCTCCTACTGCTGGACTTAATGTGAAGCCAATAGGGGCCAAAATTCCCGCAGCTAGAGGGATAGCTATAAAGTTATAGCCGGCTCCCCAAAAGAGGTTTTGTTTCATTTTACGAGTTGTTTTGTGTGCTAATTCAATGAATGATTCAATATCTCCTGGATCAGATTGAGTCAATATGACATCTGCTGAATCCAATGCAACTTGAGTTCCAGCACCGACAGCTATACCAACGTCTGCCATGGCAAGAGAAGGGGCATCATTGACACCGTCACCTACCATGATAACTTTTTTTCCTTCATCTTTAAGTTCTTTTACTAATTCATACTTGTCTTGTGGAGATTGATTTGATCTATATTCAATCCCTAAGTCTTCTGCCGCTCCTTGAGCTGCTTTTTCATTATCACCTGTTGCCATAATTGGTTGTATATTGTTATTTTTAAGAGCTTGTATTAACTCTTTGCTGGTTGGTTTTAATTCGTCTCCTAAAGCTACAGCACCAATGGCATCATCGTTTTCTGTTAATATACTGAGAGTTGCTCCTTTTGGAATATCCATACCCAAATTACGTCCGTATGCTTTTTGGCTGATTAATTGGTAACTATGGCCCTTGGCTTTACCTTCTACACCAGCACCGGAAATCACATCAATTGAATCAAATGATACTGGACTTATACCTTGCTGCTTAGCGAAACTAATAATTGATTGAGCAATAGGGTGACTAGACCCTCCTTCAATACCTGCCAATAAGGCAGTGATTTCTTCTTTTGTATATTTGTTATTAAGAAGTTTTACATCTAATACTTTAAACTCACCAGTTGTTAAAGTGCCTGTCTTATCTAAAATCATCACATCTGCATCTTGAGCTATTTCTAAAGATTCTCGGTCTTTTACTAGTAAGCCACGACTTGCCCCTAAGCTTGTGCTACGGGCGGTTACCAATGGAATAGCTAGACCCAATGCGTGCGGACAAGCTATAACTAATGTTGTGATAGCAAATTTTACTGCCGTTGGAATATCCGCTATAAGCATCCATACTACAAAAGCTATTAGTGCGGCAGTTACCGCAATATAGAACAGCCATCCCGCAACTTTTTGAGCAATATTTTCTGCACGAGAAGGTTGACTTTGAGCTTGGCTGATTAAATCCTGTACTTGAGAGATAAAGGACTTATCACCTGTCTCAAGTACTTTAATATAAAGAACCCCTTCTCCATTTGTTGAGCCCCCGATTACTTCATCGCCAGGTCCTTTTTTAATTGACTTAGATTCCCCAGTCAAAAGAGCTTCATTTAGACGTGATTCTCCACGCTCGATAGTTCCATCTGCTGGCACATTTTCTCCAGCTTGAACTCGAATTAAATCACCTACCTTTAAGTCAGCAACTGGTCGTGTTTCTATTGAATCGTCATCTAATACGACATGAGCATCTTTCGGTACTAGCTTAGCCAATTCTTCTTGTGCATCTCCTGCTTCTCCAATAGCTTTCATCTCAATCCAGTGACCTAATAACATGATTAATAGTAATGAAGCAAATTCAAAGAAAAAGTCCATGACCTGTTCACCCGTTACGTAGCTAGTGATAACAGTATAAACACTATATAAATATGAAACACTTATACCTAAAGAAACGAGTGCCATCATTCCAGGTTCTTTTTGTTTAAATTCATCAACTGCACCTTGATAGAATGGACGTCCACCATAAATAATTAATATGGTAGATAAAATAGCTACTACAATATCAGAATATGGAAAATTAAACTGGAATGGTAGGTCAAACCCAGCCATAGGGGATAAGAGCATAATAATGATTCCTAATGGCAATGACTTTATGAAAAGTTCCTTAAAGTTTCCATGATGATGATGCTCATGCCCACTGTGCCCACCGTGGTCATGGCCAGCATGATGGTCGTGATGTCCGCCGCGCTCATGATTAGCATGATGATCGTGATGTTTATGATCTCCATGTTTTTCCGTTTTGTTATTGTTGTGTTTTAAGTGATCCATATCGCCGTGATCATGGTGATTGTGGGATGAATGTTTATTGTTATTCTTCATTTTTAATTCCTCCTTATGCTTAATGATGATGTAAATGACACTCGCATTGTCCTTCTGGACAATTGCAATCCACTTCTTCTACTGCGAAAGCTTTTTTCTTCTCTAATATTTCTTCTAATCGATCTATATCATCGAAGCTTAAGACATGATCTTCAATGATGTTTCCTATTACATTTCCGACTTTCTTTCGACAAATACGGTTAAAAATATCCTCTGTGTAATCCCTTACAGCTTCTTTCTCTTCAATGTTAGAAGTGTAAATAAACTTTCTACCATCTTGTTCTGAATTTAGTACGCCTTTTTCAACTAATCGACCTAAGATCGTTTTGATAGTGGATTGTGTCCAGTCCATTTTTTCTTCCAATACGGAGATGACTTTTTTACTAGTTACTCGATCATTTGCCCAAACTACACGCATGACTTCCCATTCAGCATCTGTGATAGAAGTATTAAGTTCTATTGTGCTCATTTTCCTTTCCTCCTTGTTGTTTACAGATGTAAACGAATATGTTCAAAATAAGTCTACTATTGTAAACGAAATATGTCAAGTCTTTTTTATAAATGTAACCATCTTGTTTTTTAAATAAATATAACAACTATTATTGCCTTTGTTTTCCTATCTTTACCCAATACTAATTATAAGGTTACCATTGATTTATTTTTATTGATTTTAGAATTCCTTATTTTTAAAATTATATTTTCTAAATATGATGAACACTATTGAGCAATTTAATTGTTTATCGTATTTAGGAAATCAAGAATTGAGAAAAAGCGGAAAAATAGAAAAAAACCTATACACACGGAAATTATCAAATCTTTTGTTCTGTTGTTCTAAATATTCAATTTTACCGACTATTAATTGTCTTAATTTCATGTCTTATTAATATCCTCGAGTTCAAGTATCTAAATATAGAAAAGGTAAACTGCTACAATACCTAGTACCCATCTATTTGATTTCCTACTATTCGGAAAAAGCCATTTCAGCTTTTCTATGAGCAAGGATTTTAGCTTCAAGTCTTCTTTCTTCCTTGAGATTTTCTAAGGACTTAAGAAGGTACGCTAAAGGGGATTCACTGTCATAGGATATTCGCTCAATAACGTTAATTATTTCTCGACTTGTTATATAGCCGTCAGAGAGGTATTGTCCTATCATCATTTTTTGTTTATGAGTTAGACTATAATTTTAAAACTCACCAGTGAATAAATCTTGTTGGCAAAATTTACCGTTATATCCATCAGCAATTACCTGTAGGAGAGAATAATATTGAGGGTCAATATATTTTTCGGATTTTTCAATAGATGAGATATTATCAGCTCTAGTAGACGAAGAAAATTCTTTAGAATTTTTTGAGCTCTTTCTAGAACTAGTATATTCACTTAAATAAGTCTCATTGTCTTCAGTATCATTAGGGGCTGATTTTGACACTAGCCTCGTGTTATTTTGACATCCTCCTGGTATAAATTTGACACCACTCTAGATTCTACATGGGAATCTTCAACTTTTTTGTTATTTTGGGTAAGGAAGTTATCCTTCAATTGACCTAGATATATACGATTTTCCAAGTTCCCAGTCTTGGTCGTTGATTGTTGAACGTCATAAATTAAACCAAATTGTGTTAATTCTTTTTTCATTCTTAACAGAGTAGACTTAGAACAATTTAAAATATCCATCAGTTTAGAATTGGAATAGACTAAAAACACATATCCATCTTCATCAATCCAATTATTTTTAAAAGACAAACTTAATCTATCTTTTAATACTGCATAGAAGACTTTGGCATCTAATCTCATTTCTTTGTAAAGATCACTCTCAAAAAGTATTTTAGGCAATGCATAGAATCTTTCTGAAGTTTGATATTCATCGACACTTATTAAATTAATATTTTCCATATTATTTTGCCTCACCTACTTTTAACATCATCCCACCTGATTCGGGAAATTTAATTAAATTGAATTGCTAAAGCTCTTTGAGAGACTCTTCGACTGTGGGAGCATTATGAAGATATAAAATATTATTTATTATTCTACTTTAATTTGTCCCATCATACCTGCTTCTTCATGTTCAAGAATGTGACAGTGGTACATATAAGTACCCTTCTTATTAAACTTAACTATAAGTCTTACTTTTTCGTTAGGCTCAATATATACAGTATCTTTCCATCCGCTCTCCTCTGGAGAAGGCGCATTACCGTTTCTTGATAGAACTTGAACCTGTGTGCCATGAATATGGAATGGGTGCCCCATTTCATGCATCATAGATCCTAGGTTTGTAATTTCCCAAATCTCTGTATCTCCAAGCTTCACTGTTTCATCAATTCTATTCATATCAAACTTTTTACCGTTTATTGATACCATGTGACCCATACCTTGAAGCTCAAAGCTTCTTATCTTAGTAGCTTGTGCTTCTGACATTCTTTCTATATTCGTTAAAGTGCTAGGTACTTCAGTATCATCTTTCCCATCGCCTTTAACATTAAAGGTCATAATGGCTTCCTTATTACTCATAAGTGATAGCTGCGTTCCCTTTTCATACTTTGAAAAGTCCACTATTATCTCTGCTCTTTCCCCAGGTGATAACATAATATTTCTCTTGCTAACCGGTTTTTCTAAAAATCCACCATCAGATGCTATTTGATAGAATCCATCTCTATTATCTAACTTCAAATTAAAGTTACTTGCATTAGCACCATTAACTATTCTAAATCTCATCTTGACTCTATTAACCTCTAAATTAGGTTTAATAGCTCCGTTAACTATGATAGTATACCCTGTTGCTCCATCCATCATATTTGTATTATAAATAAAACTGCCGTCCTTGCCAAAGCTTCTATCTTGAATTACTAAAGGTATATCATTTACTCCATATTCCTTAGGAATATTTAAGCTTTTTGATACTTCATCATCCACATAGAATAGTCCTGCTAAACCTTTATAAACTTGGGTAGCAGTATTTCCTCCAAAGTGCGGATGATACCACAATGTTGCAGCCTGTTGATTTACTGTAAAACTAGGCCCCCAAGTTGTTCCTGGTTCAATTCCTTGATGAGGGCCCCCATCCTTTTCTCCTTCTACCTCTAGTCCATGCCAGTGAACTGTAGTTGCTTCTTTGAGCTTGTTATTTACGTGCACATTTACTTGCTCACCTTTACTTACTCTGATGACAGGGCCTAAGAAGCTTCCGTTGTAACCCATAGTTCGTGTCTTGGTATTTGGTAAAAATGAAGTTTCTCCTTCTTGAGGTTCTAAAGTAAAATCCGCAATATTAGGATCTGGATTTTTATCCTCTAATAGTGGTGGTATAGGAAGCGTACTTTTTGTTTTACTTGTTTGAATATCTATATTAACTGCACTCTGGTTTACTTTAAAATAACTAATCATTGGTTCTAAAAATGTAATATATCCAACTGCAGTTAATACGACTGTAAGTCCAATACCTAATAACATATGTTTATTCTTACTCATTTTTATTCCTCCTTATGTTAATGATGATGTAAATGGCATTCGCATTGTCCTTCTGGACAATTGCAATCCACTTCTTCTACTGCGAAAGATTTTTTCATCTCTAATATTTTTTCTAGTCGATCTATATCATCGAAGCTTAAGACATGATCTTCAATGATGTTTCCTATTACATTTCCGACTTTTTTTCGGCAAATACGGTTAAAAATATCCTCTGTATAATCCCTTACGGCTTCTTTCTCTTCAATATTGGCAGTGTAAATAAACTTTCTACCTTCCTGCTCTGTATTTAGTACGCCTTTTTCAACTAGTCGACCTAAGATCGTTTTGATAGTGGATTGTTTCCAGTCCATTTTTTCTTTCAATACGGAGATGACTTTTTCACTAGTTACTCGATCATTTGCCCAAACTACACGCATGACTTCCCATTCAGCATCTGTGATATGAGTATTATATACTATTGCATCCATTTTCTTTCCCTCCTTTTCGTTTACAATTGTAGACTTAATACTTAAAATAAGTTTACTCTTGTAAACTAACCTTGTCAAGTATTATTTACATATGTAAGCATATATCATTACTTTTATTTTCTATTTTACTCAATACTAATTATAAGCTTGCATTGATATACTTTTATTAATTTTAGAATTATAAGCAATTAAGAAAAAAGAGAGAAACATAAAATGAAGAAAACAAAAAGGCAAAATTAAATAAAACGTCACTCTTGAATACAGATTATATTCCAGTTAAGACGTTATAAATTTATTACGTGTTTCGAGATGCAGTTCAAAACTAAGTCTCATTTAGTCACCATCCCATGAAGCCATCAATATGTGGGATGAGTGCTTTCCTCCATCAGCTAGATGAACTTGTTTTCTGCGTTCGGCATATATAAACATACCAGTTGATTTCGGGTCCAGTATCTCAGACACAATTGTTTATGCTGAAAACTGAGTGCGGTAGCACGAGAGAGTTTGCGAAGCAAACGGGTTTTCGTGAGCAGATGTTTAATCAATAAAAAAAGAACTAGTAGTAAAAATCTAGTTCTTAGTTATTCAGCAGCTTCCTACTCTACCGGGAGGTCAGTCCTAAATGAAGCGGACAGCTAGTTACCGAGTACCATCGGCGTTGCTAGGCTTAACTTCTGTGTTCGGTATACATAAATATGCCTTGACTTGGCATATTTGCCCCGGAAAGTAGCGTGGGAACGCGGATAAGCCTTCGTAGAAGGCGACTTTCCGTGACAGGTGTATCTTTATACTAAAAAAGACTCAGTCAAATGACTAAGTCTTAATTATTTGGCGATTTCTTACTCTACCGGGAGGTCACCCTCCGAGTACCATCAGCGTAATGAGGCTTAACTTCTGTGTTCGGTATGGGAACAGGTGTATCCCTCATGCCATCATCACCATATTTAATTTTTGAACCTTTAAATAGCAGACAATATTTCCAGTCAAGATTAAAAGTATTAGTATCCATTAGCTAAATGC
>NZ_JBGMEH010000004.1:0-593 GCF_046365495.1 Anaerococcus cruorum
GGTTTCCCCATTCGGATACCTAGGGGTCAGTGCTTTTTGTGAGCTTACCCTAGTTTTCGTTCACTTACGTCCTTCTTAGTCTTCATGTGCCAAGGCATCCACCTTGAGCCCTTATTCTCTTGACTGGAAATATTGTTTGCTATTTAGTTTTTTATGGTTCAGTTAAGTGTGAATTTATTTTACACTTTATTTTTTAATTTTTCAATAGTAATAGTTAGCCAGGACAAATATTTTATACTTTGTCCTCGGGCATATGCCCTGCGGCAATTTCGCACCTATTAGGCGCGAGGACTCAATGAGCCGGCCGGGCTTGATGGTGGACCTGAGTAGACTCGAACTACCGACCTCACGCTTATCAGGCGTGCGCTCTAACCACCTGAGCTACAGGTCCATGCAATTATTTAAGTAACGGTTTGTTTCTAATAGATAGAGAATAACGTATCATTCTCTGCCTGGCTAGTGGGTTTTCTTTCCTCATTGTTGAGGCGTCCTAGTCTCTGTTTTGCAAGCAAAACATTCGCCTAGGATGTAAAGTGCTGTCCAGTATGTCGGACATCTATGCACCTTCCACCCACCAGGCCGGGCTTCCTTAG
>NZ_JBGMEH010000005.1:0-517 GCF_046365495.1 Anaerococcus cruorum
TGGAAATATTGTTTGCTATTTAGTTTTTATGGTTCAGTTTGTTTTCTAATGTACAGATTAATTATCCGTACGATTAGCGTCGTAGATTTCGTAAGTTTATTCATAAAACTTAGAAACTACTATATTAATGACCATATCTTTCAGACAAACTCGTCGGCTTGCTGACAAAGTTGCAAGCAACTTTGAAACGCCGCGACGTCTGACCTTCATTCCATTTGCTTTGCAAATGGTGATAGGTCATTATGGTGGAGATAAAGAGATTCGAACTCTTGACCCCCTGCGTGCAAGGCAGGTGCTCTCCCAACTGAGCTATATCCCCATGTTTACTATATTTTGTATATAGTATAATATTGAAATTTAATTTATATCAATGATTATGTCTGTGTTTCTAATAATTAGAGAATAACGTATCATTCTCTGTCTGGCTAGTGGGTTTTCTTTCCTCATTGTTGAGGAGTCCTAGTCTTTGTTTTGCAAGCAAAACATTCGTCTAGGATGAAAAGTGCAAAGCACTTTC